>JAPTWT010000265.1 GCA_028064935.1 Gammaproteobacteria bacterium
ACACCATCGTGCGCATGGCCCAGACCTTCTCGATGCGCTACCCGCTGGTCGACGGCCAGGGGAATTTCGGGTCGGTGGACGGCGATGCCCCGGCGGCCATGCGTTACACCGAGATCCGTATGGCGCGCGTGGCCCACGAGCTGCTCGCCGATCTCGACAAGGAGACGGTGGACTTTACGCCGAACTACGACGGGTCGGAACATGAGCCGTCGGTGCTGCCCACCGCCATACCGAATCTGCTTGTCAACGGTTCCTCGGGGATCGCGGTCGGCATGGCGACCAACATCCCGCCGCACAACCTCTCTGAGGTCATAAACGCCCTCCTGGCGTTGATCGAAAACCCCGACCTCTCGGTCGAGGCCCTGATGGCCTACATCCCAGGTCCGGACTTTCCGACGGCGGCGATCATCAATGGCAACGCCGGGATCCGCGAGGCCTATGTCACAGGACGCGGCAAGATCTATGTGCGCTCCCGCGTGGAGATCGAGGAGGAACGCCCCGGACATCGCCAGGCGCTGATCGTAAACGAGCTCCCCTATCAGGTGAACAAGGCCCGTTTGCTCGAAAAGATCGCCGAACTCGTCAAGGAAGGGCGGCTCGAGGGCATCGCGGAGCTGCGCGATGAGTCCGACAAATCGGGCATGCGCATGGTGATCGAGCTAAAGCGCGGCGAGAATGCCGAGGTCATCCTGAACAATCTCTATCAGCAGACGGCCCTGCAGACTGTGTTCGGGATCAATATGGTGGCCCTCGAGGACGGTCAGCCGCGCCTTCTGAGTCTCCCGCAAATCCTGAAGGCCTTTTTGAGCCACCGCCGCGAGGTCGTCACGCGGCGTACGCTCTATGAGTTGCGCAAATCGCGCGAGCGCGCCCATATCCTCGAGGGTCTCGCGGTCGCGCTCGAGAATATCGACGCCATCATCGCCCTGATCAAGGCCGCGCCGGACCCGGCGACTGCCCGTCAGGCGCTGCTCGGCCGTCCCTGGTCGGCGCGGTTCGTAGCCGATTTATTGCGCCATGCTGGCCCCCATTCGCGCCTGGAGGGCCTGCCGGCCGACGTCGGCCTGCGCGAAGACCGCTATGTACTGACCGACACCCAGGCCCAGGCCATCCTGGATCTGCGCCTCCACCGCCTGACGGGCCTGGAGCAGGACAAGATCCACGAGGAGTATCAGGAGATCCTGCGCAAAATCGAGGGTCTGTCCGAAATCCTGCGTAGTGAGGCGCGGCTTATGGCCGTCATCGCCGAGGAGCTCGCCGCGATCAAGGCCCAGTATGGAGACGAGCGGCGCACCGAGATCCTCGCCGGGCGGCTCGACCTAAGTCGCGAGGACCTAATCGCCCAGGAGACGGTGGTCGTCACCTTGTCGCATGCCGGCTATGCGAAATGCCAGCCGCTGGCCGATTACCGGGCACAGCGACGCGGGGGCAAGGGACGCAGCTTCGGGCGCATGCGCGAGCAGGATTTCGTGGATCGCCTGGTGGTTGCCAACACCCACGACACGGTGCTGTGTTTCTCGAACCGCGGCAAGGCCTATTGGCTGAAGGTCTATGACCTGCCGCAGACCGGGCATGGGGCCCAGGGGCGGCCGATCGTGAATTTCCTGCCGCTCGCAGAAGGCGAGAAGCTCACTGCGATCCTGCCGCTTGCGGCATTCGAGGAAGGCAAGTCGGTATTCATGGCGACCTCCGACGGGACCGTGAAGAAGACACCGCTCGCCGATTTCTCGCGCCCGCGCACGAGCGGGATCGTGGCCATAGATCTGGTCGATGGCAACGTGCTGGTGGGCGCGGGCATTGCCAACGGCAATAGTGATATTCTTCTTTTCAGTGATGCCGGGAAGGCCGTGCGCTTTCAGGAAAGCGATGTACGCTCCATGGGCCGCAACGCCCGCGGGGTACGGGGTTTGAGCCTGCGCAAGGGCCAACGGCTGGTGTCGCTGATGATCGCCGACCCGGCGGCGGGGGATCAGGTGGTGCTGGTGGCGAGTGCCAACGGCTATGGCAAGCGCACGCCATTCTCCGAGTTCCCGCGCCATAATCGCGGCGGTCAGGGCGTCATATCCATGCAGGTGACCGAGCGTAACGGCGCGATCGTGGGGGCGGTGCTGGCAGGCGACGACGACGAGGTCATGATGATCACCGACACGGGAAGCCTGATCCGTATGTGTGCCCGGGAGATATCCCTGCAAAGCCGCAACACGCAGGGGGTGCGACTGATGGGGCTCGACGCCAACGAGCGTTTGGTGAGCGTGGAGAAGATCGAGGAGACCGCCGCTCTGGGTGGCGAGGTCGGGACGGAAACGCAGGCGATGGATGCGGGAGATGACGATGGCGCGGATCTTTAATTTCGGGGCGGGACCTGCGGTCATGCCGCAGGCGGTGCTGCGCAAGGCCCAGGAGGAGCTTGTCGACTGGCATGGTAGCGGTATGTCGGTCATGGAGATGAGTCACCGGGGCAAGGAGTTTCTGGATATCGCAGCGCGCGCCGAGGCGTCGCTGCGTACACTTATGGGTATCCCGGATACCTACAAGGTCCTGTTCCTTCAGGGCGGCGCATCCCTGCAGTTTGCCATGGTGCCTATCAACCTGTTGCGCGGCAAAACCCGCGCCGATTACCTCCATACCGGTGAATGGTCCAAGAAGGCCATTGCCGAGGCGCGACGCTTTGGCGAGGTGAATGTCGTGGCAAGCGGCGAGGCCAGCGGCTTCACGGACATCCCCGCAGTCAGTGACTGGCGGCTCGACCCGCAGGCCGCCTACCTCCATTACACCCCCAACGAAACCATAGGCGGGGTGGAGTTCCCATTCATCCCCGACGCCGGCGCGGTACCGCTGGTCGCGGACATGTCCTCGACCATTCTGTCGCGGCCGGTCGATGTGAGCCGCTTCGGTCTCATCTATGCGGGCGCGCAAAAGAACATCGGACCGTCGGGCCTGACCGTGGTGATCGTGCGCGAGGACCTCGTGGGTCAGGCGCTTCCGGGCATGCCGATCATGCTCGATTACCGGATCCACGCCGACAATGAGTCGATGTACAACACCCCGCCGACCTTCCCCATCTACATGGCCGGTCTGGTCTTCGACTGGCTCAAAGAACAGGGCGGTCTTGCCGGCATGGCGCGCATCAATGAGCGCAAGGCACGGCTCCTGTATGACGCCATCGAGGGCTCGGGCGGGTTTTACATCTGTCCCGTGGCCAAGGCCTGCCGGTCGTGGATGAATGTCCCGTTCACCCTGAAAGACGCCGGTCTCGACGAGGCGTTTTTGAAGGAATCCAAGGCCGCGGGCCTGCTCCAGTTGAAGGGGCACCGTTCCGTGGGCGGTATGCGCGCCAGTCTCTACAACGCGATGCCGGAAGAGGGGGTGGCGGCGCTCGTCGACTTCATGCGGGATTTCGCGCGGAGACGCGGCTGATGTTCAAGGTCCGGACGCTGAATCAGATTTCGCCGCTCGGCCTTGCGCGTTTCGATGCCAAACGCTTTCAGGTGGGCGCCGATATCGAGGATGCGGATGCCATCATGCTGCGTTCGTTCAAGATGCACGACATGCCGCTGCCGGCGCGCCTCAAGGCCGTGGGGCGCGCGGGGGCCGGGGTGAATAACATCCCGGTGGCGGCATTGAGCCAGCGTGGCGTGCCGGTCTTCAACGCCCCGGGCGCCAATGCCAATGCCGTGAAGGAGTTGGTGGTCGCCGGGCTTCTGATCGCGGCGCGCAACCTGCGCGGGGCGTGGGAGTTCGCGGCCACGCTTAAGGGGAGCGATGCCGAGATCAGCCGCGCCGTGGAGGCCGGCAAGAAGGCCTATGCCGGGTTCGAGCTGCCGGGACGGGTCCTGGGGGTCGTGGGTCTGGGCGCGATCGGGCGGTTGGTGGCCCATGCCGGCCTTTCGCTTGGCATGAGGGTCATCGGCTTCGATCCCGAACTGACGGTGGAGGGGGCCTGGCAGCTGTCGGCGGAGGTCCAGAAGGCCGCTAGCGTGGCGGCGCTCCTGCGCGAGGCGGACTTCGTGAGCTTTCATGTGCCGCTCGTTGATGCCACACGCCATATGATTAATGCCGAGACCGTAGGGCTGCTTAAGCCCACGGCGACCGTGCTCAACTTCGCGCGTGAGGGGGTGGTCGACGATAACGCCCTGGTCGCCGCCCTGGATGCCGGGCGCCTGCACGCCTATCTGTGTGATTTCCCGACCAACCGTGTGAAGAACCACCCGAAGGTGGTGGCACTGCCGCACCTTGGCGCATCGACCCAGGAGGCCGAGGACAATTGCGCGATCATGGTGGCCGAAGAGCTACGCGATTTTTTGGAGAATGGCAACATCCGCAACGCGGTGAACTTTCCTGAGGTCGTGGTGGCGCGGGAAGGGGTGTGCCGGCTGGTGGTGGCCAATGCCAATGTGCCCAATATGGTTGGACAGATCTCGACCTCCATGGCCCGCGCCGGACTCAATATCCATAACCTCGTCAATAAATCGCGCGGCGATCTCGCCTACACGCTCGTCGATCTCGACAGCGCGCTTCCCGATGCGGTGTATGACGAGATTGCGACCATTCCGGGCGTGATGTCGGCGCGCAGAATCTCGACCTGAAGCCATGTCCGAGCGTCCCGACGATCCCGAGTGGCGACTGGATGAGCGCCGTGCCCGCATAGACGCCATAGACGAGCAGATCCAGAGCCTGCTGGCGGACCGCGCGCGGACCGCGCAGGAGATCGCGCGCGTCAAGGAGGCCTGCGGCGATACGATGTTCTATCGCCCAGAGCGCGAACGGCAGGTGTTGGCGCGCGTGCGTGCGCGCCACCAGGGGCCGCTGCCCGAAGAGGACGTGCTGCGTATCTTCCGGGAGATCATGGGGTCTTGTCTGGCCCTGGAGCAGGCCTTGACCGTGGCGTATTTCGGGCCCGAGGGGAGCTTTACGGAAGGCGCCCTGCGCAAGCATTTCGGGGGTGCGGTGGCGGCCTTGCCGCAGGCCACCATCGCCGAGGTGTTCCGTGCGGTGACCGCCAAGGCCGCGGACTTCGGCGTCGTCCCGGTGGAGAATTCGGCCGAGGGGATCGTCAATCATACGCACGACCTGCTCATGCGTTCGCCGCTCGTGATCGTGGGCGAGGTGGTGTTGCGGGTCCACCATCAATTGCTGGCGCGCGCGCAGGGGTTAGACGAGATCACGCACGTCGCCGCCCATCCCCAGGCCCTGGCCCAGTGTCGCGGATGGATAGAACGGCATCTTGCCCATTGTGAGCAGGTGGCGGTATCGAACAATGCCGAGGCGGCGCGGCGCGCGGCCTCGGAATCGCATCTGGCGGCGGTTGCCTCGCGCGAGGCAGCCGCCCACTGGGGCCTGCCGATCCTGGCGGCGAACATCGAGGACGCCCCCGACAACGCCACGCGGTTTTTTGTGATCGGCCGGCATGCCGTGGGGCCGAGCGGGCAAGACAAGACCAGCCTGTTGCTGACCGCCCCCCATACCCCGGGTTCCCTGCATGCGCTGCTCGAACCGTTCGCGCGGCGTGGCATAAGCCTTTTGCGCATCGAGTCGCGGCCTGCGCAGCGGGCCTTGTGGGAGTATGTGTTTTTCGTGGATATCGCAGGCCACGAGAAGGACCCGGTGATCGAGGAGGCGTTGGCCGAACTCGAGCAGCGCGGCGGGGTCGTACGACGCCTTGGCTCTTACCCCCAGGCGGTCTAACGGGGCGCAGCCCTGACGAGAACGGAGAGTGTGATGGCGATGGCATGTGACCCCGTGATCCTGGCGGCGCCTGGCGTTCGCGGCCTGGTGCCCTACCAACCGGGCAAGCCCATAGAGGAACTGGAGCGCGAACTGGGCGTGACCGGGGCGATCAAGCTCGCCTCGAACGAGAACCCCTACGGGCCGGGGGCAAAGGCCAAAGCGGCGGCTGCGGCGGCCTTGGCGCAGATGGAGCGTTATCCCGACGGCGGCGGTTTTGCCTTGAAGCGTGCGTTGGCGCACCGCCTCGCGGTGTCGGAGCGCCAGATCACGCTCGGCAACGGATCCAATGACGTCCTGGAACTTATCGCCCGCACCTTTCTTTGTCCAGGTGAGACCGCGCTGTGTGACGAGCACGCCTTTGCGGCCTACGCGATCAGCGTGCGTGGGATAGGGGCGCATATGATCCAGGTGCCATCGCGCGCCTACGCCCATGACCTCGATGCCATGGCGCACGCCTTGAGCCCGAGCGTGCGTATGGTGTTTTTGGCCAACCCCAACAACCCGACTGGTACGTGGTTTGGCCGAGAGGAGCTCGCAGGTTTTCTGGCCGCGGTGCCGGCATCGACGATCGTGGTCTTGGACGAGGCCTATCTCGAGTACGTGACCGAGCCGGACTACCCGGACGGCTGTGGGTTCCTGGCCCGTCACCCGAATCTCGTGGTTGTGCGGACGTTCTCCAAGATCCACGGGCTCGCCGGCCTCAGGGTCGGCTATGCCGTGTCCGACCCGGCGCTCGCAGAGCTCATGAACCGCCTGCGTCAGCCGTTCAACGTCAATATCGTGGCCCAGGCAGCGGCCGTGGCGGCGCTGGCGGACAAGGCCCATGTGGAACGGATGCGTGCGGTGAACGCCGCCGATCGCGCCACGCTCGCCGCGGCCCTCCGCGATCACGGTCTGGGCGTCCTCCCGTCGGTGGGCAATTTCCTGTGCGTCGAGGTGGGTGATGCCGCGCGCCTCTATGAGGCGTTGTTGCGTCAGGGCGTCATCGTCCGGCCGCTCAAGCCCTATGGCATGACTGCGCATCTGCGTATCACAGTCGGGCGGCCCGAGGAGAACGCACGCCTCCTGCGCGCCCTTGCCGATATCATGAGGGCGGCATGAGCCCTGCGGCACACGAGGTCGTGATCGGCGCCCGCCGGCTTGCGATCGTGGGTGTGGGTCTCATGGGGGGATCGCTCGCCGCGGCCTTGCGGGGCGCCCGGTTCGTGGATCGGATCGTGGGGGTGGACGAGGACCCGCGGTCGCTCGGTACGGCGCACGCGCACGGCCTGATCGACGACATGCAGGATCTCGAGGCGGCGGTGGCCGAGGCCGATCTCGTGGTGTTGGCGACACCACTCGGGGCCTTGCCCGGGTTGCTCGCGAGGCTATCGCGGTGCCTGCCGGCGCGCGCCGTCGTGACCGACATGGGGAGTGCCAAGCAGCCAGTGGCCGAGGTCGCGCGCGCGCTTGGTCTCACCCGCTTCGTGCCCGGTCACCCCATGGCCGGCGGCGAGTGTTCGGGGCCTGCGGCCGCGCGCGCCGATCTGTTCGCCGGCCGTAGCGTCATTCTGACGCCTACGGAGACCACCGATGATGAGGCAGTGCGCGCCGTGCAGACGATGTGGACGGCGGCCGGGGCCCGCGTGGTCATGGCGGACGCCGCGACCCACGACCGGCTCGTGGCGTACACGAGCCATCTCCCGCACCTGCTTGCGTTTGCGTGTGCCGAGCTGCTCGCAGAGTACGCGCCGGCCGAGGCGTTGGCGCCATTCACCGGTGCCGGACTCAAGGATTTTTTGCGTATCGCCGGCAGCGATCCCGTCATGTGGCGGGATATCTGTGCGGCCAATGCCGCGTCTCTCGCCCCGGCGCTCGCCGCTTACGCCGAGCGCCTGGCGGGCTATAGCGAGCGCGTGGCGTGCGGGGATTTCGAGGGGCTTTTGGGCCATTTCGCGAAGGCCCGGGCGTTTCGTGCCGATTTGATGCGCAGGAGCACCCATGGCGAGCATTGATTACACGGTACGGGGCGGCGGGCCGCTCGCCGGCACGGTGACGGTCGCCGGCGACAAGTCAATCTCACATCGCGCGGTCATCCTGAGCGCGCTCGCCGAAGGGCGCAGCGAGATTGCGGGCCTGCTCGAGGGCGAGGACGTCCTTGGGACAGTGGCCGCATTTCGCGCGCTGGGGGTGACCATCGATGGCCCCCGCGACGGCCGGCTGACGGTCGATGGGGTCGGGCTCCATGGCCTGAAGGCCCCGGTGGGGGCCCTCGATCTCGGCAATTCCGGTACCAGCATGCGCCTGCTCGCAGGACTCATGGCGGCGCAGCCGTTTGGGACGCGCCTCGTGGGCGATGAATCCCTCATGCGCCGGCCGATGGAGCGGGTAGCGGCGCCGCTGCGATTGATGGGGGCGGTGATCGAGACCGGAGAGGGCGGGCGGCCGCCGTTGCACATCGTGGGGGGGCGGGGCTTGCACGCGATCGAATATCGCATGCCCATGGCGAGCGCCCAGGTGAAGTCAGCGATCCTGCTGGCGGCCCTGTACGCGCGCGGGCGCACGGTGGTGATCGAGCCGGCCCCGAGCCGCGATCATAGCGAGCGCATGTTGGCCGGTTTCGGTTATCCGGTTCACCGCGACGGCGCCACGATCA
>JAPTWT010000156.1 GCA_028064935.1 Gammaproteobacteria bacterium
CATGGACCTGATATGGGTGGGCTGCTCTAAGTTCATACAGGCGCCGCGAGGCGCCTGTTGTTTTAATGGCGAACCGGGCTTTTCGAGCCAGAATCCCCTCGAATTTTCTTCTTGGTCTAGAACGGGGTATGAAACTTCGCACATCGCAATCCCCCTTGTTCTTAGCGGGTCCGGCTGTTCCCGCAGAAAGTTTGAAACCAGTCTCCAACCCCCCCATAACTCCTCCTCCTCTTCTACTGCAGACGGCTCAAGTTCGAACGCCAGATAGGTCTTCCAGTAGCCCACGTGCTTGGTCGTACCCGGGCAGGTCGGCGCGCAAGCTGCGCACCAGCTCATCAACGTGCTCGGCTACCTGGGCACGGATGGTGTTCTCGGATGGACTGCCGACCGGCCGAAGGCGCATGAACGGAATGCCCGCCGCAGCGAACAGGCGGTCCTTCTTGTCGTCATTCCGCTGCTGGCGTTCAGTGTCGTGCCAGACCGAATCGACTTCGATGGCCAACATGGCCAGGTAGGTTGTCGAGGACACGACGACGATATCGACGCTCGCTCTCAGGTAGTAGCCGAAGTCGTCTTCGCTCACAAGCTCCTTCATGTGCTCATAGCTCATGACGCTCTGCAGCGAGCAGTTTGGGAACACGAGGTGGTTTGGGCACAACTGCACGAGCACTTGGTAGATGATGAACTCGCACTGGCTGTTGAACAACTGCTTGACTGCGCTGGTGCCCTGAGCGCGAACAATCCTGCCGATAACAGCGTGCTGGGATTCGCGTTCAAGCAGCGGTACGATGTACGGGTTGATACGGAACATCTTGTCCGTGATAAACAACATGCCGAGTTCGACCAGCTTATCGTAGTGACGACCCACCCATATCAGGTCCATGCCGGCGTATTCGGCCACCTCGGCCAATCCGTTGTAGCTCTCGATGTTGGCAAACACGCCGAGCAGCTTGCGTGCTGGCGCCGTCAGCGACGGCCAGCGGCTCACCGCCGTCCGCTCGAACTGGTCGCGTTTGTTCAGGACAGCGAGCCGCGCCTTCGCATCCGTAAGAATCTGTTTGACCACGTCGGCACGCCTCGAAGTCGTCACCTCTTCTTGGAGCTTGTCGACGAACCCCCGCACTTGGTCCAGGTCTTCGGACCGTGCCCAAAGTAGCTTGGCGTTCCTCACGCCGACTTCGGGCAGGTTCTCGGCAGTGTCGAGGTCGATGAGGTAGTAGTGCAGCGCGTCGTCAGGGTCACCCACGACCTGCTCAAGATAGGCAAGCCGAAAGGCATGACCCCTCTCCAGAAGGTCGTCGCAGAAGACGCGTGCAAGGGGCAGAAGCTGAGCCCTCACTTTGTCGCCAAGCTTGGACAGCGCATCGAAGATGTTCCCTGCGACCTCGAGCCACATGCGTTGGGTCGTGTCGTCCATCTGACCGCGCACCGCCGCAAGCTGTTCCATCTCGTCGAGCAACGGCCAAGCCTCGGGCTCATCAAGGTCCTCGCCATCGAAGTCGCCTGAGTAGTAGTTCTGGCTCGGCGGCACTCCAGCGCTTGTCGTTCGGCGTATAGCGTTCAGCAGCAATCGCATCCGGCCCGCCACACCTTGGATGGCGTACGCCGCCGCGAACTGAAACGAAATGCTCTGTTCGCACAGCCAGGCTAGGCCCGGCATATCCTCGCCGCCGTAGTCTTCGTCCTCCAAAGGGGAGAACTGAGTAGTTGCGGTGAAAATTCGATAGAGGCTTTCGAGCTCTGCCCGCCGCGGGAAGTCCTTGGGCGAAAGCTCGTACAACCGCATCAGCAGGTCATCGACCGACGCCATGCGCAAGCCATGCTCAACGTAGATTTCGCGCGGCCCCTCGGCTAGAGCCATCGTCAACCGGTCACCGAACCAATGCGTGCTGTCGTCGGCGAAACGCATCAAGCAGCGCACAGCGAGCGACAAGTGTTCGTCCACGTCGGCAGGAGCGACCGACAAGGCATAAAGCACATGGCGAAGCCCTTCACAGGCGTCGCAGGCGAAGGGCTCAGGGAAGCGCCGCAGCAGCTCGGCGAAGCCCTCGCCGGTGGTGTGCTCGAGCATCCACATGAAGGCCCAATCTCGTGGAGTCAACTGCTGTTGAGCGCTTCCTCGTGATTCGTCCCTGGGCATGGCAACAAGGTCGCTTTCGCTCTGGCTTTGAAGACGAAGAAGCGCATCACCGACCCGGGCGTAGTCCAACGCGTCAGCCATCATCAGGTCGAGGTCAAGTCGCAGCACGTTGACGAGCGCGCGGCCCTCTTCATCGAGGGCGCCGCTCTGCTCTGCGGCAGCATAGGCTTCGCTGAGCGCTAAGGTGAGGTCCGGAAGGACGGCCAGTGTTGCCTGGTCTGCGGCTGAAATCTCCTCGTCTAGACCATCCTGCGCCCTCAGCAGCCGCAGCGCGCGCCCGCGAAGCTTGCGTAGCCAATCGACATTCGTCACCTCCATGCAGGCCCGGGACAAGCGACGCACGGCTTGCGCGCAGCCGTCAATCGTCCAGCCCTGGGTGTCGAGGTATAGGTCGAACTCGGGCAGCAGCGTATGCAGCGCGTCAACGCGGGCGGCCAACTGCTCGAGTACGCCCTCGTACTCCTCGCGAACCTCCCTTGCCAGGTCGTAGGGGGACCGAATACCGGGCGGATAGAGACCAAAAATCTTTGCCCGCAGCAGCCATACCTCGGCCGACTTCCGGTCGTCCTCGTGGATAGCCGTCAACGGCACCCGGCCCAACGCAAGAATTTCGGCCCATGCCTTGTTGTCGATGTGCGTTCGAGCGGACGCCTGCATCTCGGCCAAGCGGAACTGTGGCGGGGGCAGGGTATCCGGTTCGATGGCAATGACATTGGCCGCAGCGGTGCCTGCGGTGGCTGCCTGCGGCTTTTTCTTCGACCTCTTGCTCATGCTCCTTCCTCCATGCGGTCGATGTCCAGGTAGATGGCGTGCCCGAAGGCGTACGACCACATGCCGGGCAGCTTCTCGACAACACCTTCCGTGGAAATGAGGTGCGGCATCACGCCGACGTACATCTCCAGACCCAAGTCCGCGAGCTTCAATCGCAGCTCCTCCCCATCGCCTGCGTAGCAGAGGTATGGCAACGGGTCGTTGGGGTCGGTAAGCTGCCCTAGTTGCTGCATCTTCTGGATACGGATGGAGGCGCTGAAATCTTCAATGGCGTCGCGAACGCCTTGGACCTGCTCGGGGAACAAATCGCTCGGCGTCCTGTACCGGACGAAGTCCACGCGGAACATCAACGAGCGAATAAGGGTGTCATCGACGGCCTTGGCCAGCTGGGCCCGCAGCGGCGAGGCGAAGAGCTTGTTGGGGTCCTTCAGTTTGAGGTGCTCGGCCAGCGTCATGACGAAGCCAACTTTGACCTCGGGCACCTTGTCCTGCTCGATGCCGGTTTTCACGCAGAACGAGTCCCAGTCGTGGCCGGCGTCATTCAGGGCGTGGAGGACCCGATGCAGGTCGATGCGGTAGGTGTCCTCCGGGCCGCTCAGGTACTTCAGCTGCTTCGTGACGTGGTGGTGCTTCACCATGCCGCCGAGGATGCGCTTGGCCAAGCGATAGCGCCGCAGAAGCCTCTCGGTTTCGGCTTCGGTGAGCATCGTGTGAACTTGGCCTGGAACATAGTCCTCAGGGTGCAGGGTCGACATCTGCCACACGTAGCGTCCCCTACCGACGCGCCAGGCGCCATCTTCCAGGGAAACCTCCAGCGGCTGACCCTTCGCCTCTTTCTTGACGGCCAGCTCGAGCTGTGACCAGCATGTCATCTCATCGCCACGGGCGATTTCGAATCTATCGCCCGGCATCAGTTCGTTGTCCTCGCGAAGAAGAACAAGTTCGGAATTGCAGGCGTCGTCTGGCGTGACGGGCTGCGGGATGGCCGGCAGCTTTGCCAGAACATCTGGTTCGTGGCGACCGCAGACCAGGAGTGTGGCCACTCCGTCAAGGACAGCTCGCTCAGTCTCCTCTAGCCGCCGACGGACCATCTCGAGAGCCGCCGGTGCCTCGGTCAGCCAAGCCTTGGCGTCGCCAATTGGGTTGATGGCCAAAGCCGGCACCATGTCGGTCTCACCGGCGAGGCTGTCCTTCTTCGGTTCCGGGACGCAGACCAGGATGAAGTCGCTGCTGAACCGGACCTCGAACACCTTGGTGTGCTTGACCTGGTGCCACGCCTCGAGCCATTCGGCCAGCCTTGATGCGAGTTCGTGCCAACTCGAAAACTGCTCCTCTGGCGCTTTAACCACCACCGTGAGCTTAAGCTTCGGCGCATTGGGCTCTCGATTGCAGGCATGCCAGCTGGAGTGGCCAAGGATGCGCGACGCGGCGTCCAGCGCCGCCGTGTGCTTCAGCGAGACGCCCGCGTCGCTCAACGCCTTGCGCAGTCTCTTGGCCAGAGCTTTGGGGTCCTCGTCTGGCCGCGGCTGGAGGTCTTCAACAACCTTGAGTGCTGCCTCGGAGGTGAAGCGCGGGACCTTGAGATGGACGAAGGTCCACAGGGCTGTGGCCGTGGTTTGCAGGTTTTGGGGGGAGGCGGGTTGCGCCGTCGGCGCTGCAGTGGCTGCCATGGATGAACTCCTGGAGAGCATCGAGGGACGGCACGCGTTGTCCGGCTCTCCAAGTGGAGGTCATCGAGCCGGAAGAAAGAGAGGTCTCGCCAATGAACTGGCTTTGCCGTGCCGGACGTGGTCCGGTGCGTGCACTGACGGGCGCCAACTTGCCCACGATTCGGCTTGAACCGTGCCGATAGCGTAACCAGAAACAGCTGACACCGTCAACTCTCTCTGCCTGCCGGATGAGAGAAGGCACCGAGGGCCGGCGACGTTCTGGTGGCTGCCGCTCCGAATTTATTGGCTGATGAGCAGAACGATGTCTCAATCAAGAACCCTGCGACTGGTACAGCCAAAGCGCCGCTATCCGCCGCCCAAATCGCATGGTCCGAACAACTGCTTCGTCCAGTCAGTGCCTGTACGCTTGCCCGCAGCCACCGACAACAACCGCTGCAAACCGGACTCACCGGTCGGTCCGGCGACTGCCGGCAACGGGTCCATAGCCGTCGAGAGACAGCAGGTGGTCAGACCATCACCTCAGAATGCAAATAGCCAAAACATCCAGCTGTGGATTGGGTAGGTGACTTACGAAGTTGAAGGCCTTTGGCAAATTCAGAATACTGGGTACCCCTGCGCCTGGCGCGGTCGCAGCGGCCTTTAGTAGCCATTCCGGCATCCGCGACAAAGCAAACCCGGGTGCAAATAGAGCGCCTATTGCCCCAATAGCTAGGGAGCTGCCTGTAAGGGTCCACCAAGCCGCAGCCTGCCGGGGGTCGCCCCGGTTAGCCGCGGCGATTAACACTATCGGAAGAGCGAGCCCGATACACACCGCGGCGCATGTTTGAACAACACACCACAGCGTCATTGCATAGCAGGCGTACAGGAAGACGCCGAGGACCAGAAGCATGAGACCACCGACCAGGAGCACCCAGGCATCATCGCCTTTTGAGGTCTTGCTGTTTTGAGCCCCGGTCGACACGAGTATTGACCAGATTATGAGGGTTGGCGGCTCTGTCCGGACTTTCGTCCCGGGGTCCGTTGGCCTGACCTTTACGACAAACGTGCCGCTCAGCAGGGCTCCAAATACGGCACCGGCGAACGGTCCCAAAATGACGGCTGTAATAAAGTTGCTGACAGGCGTTCCGCTCACACTGATATCTTGGTCGAATTGCTGAAAAACTCTGGCGCCAGCCGCGCCCGACCCCGCCGTCGTACAGAATCTGTTCTTTTCGATGTATAGCAGAAAAGGCACGTCAACAACCAGCCTCGCGGATTCTTCCGTGGTGCTCCACCCTACCCCCTCCGTCGAACCCTTATAGACTCGCGCATAGCCCCGCGATTTCCTTCCGGGCCTATATGTCACATGCGCGCTCAAAAACCAACCCGGTTCGTCTGGATTTTCACCCTCAACGGCCTCCTGGTGCCCGCCACCGCCTCGCCTTTGCCACCATCAACCCAGTGGGTCAGAACGCCTGGATGCTCTGGGCCTTCGGTAACGGCAACGTCATATACAACCTGCCCTACGCCGCCCGTAAAAACCAACATCCCCAACATTACGTCCCCTAGCGCTTTCGTTTTTCTATCCTCTTAGCCTCCTTCCGTGCCGCTCGCGCCAGTCTGCGTCGCTCGGCTCGGTTCATTGCGGCCTCAGACTTGTGCCCGTAGAACTTTAGGCCGCCGAAATTGAAAGGCACAGGAAACTCGTGACCTTTTCTCCCGAAGTACCGCACATCCTTGGCCGGTGCCTGTAATACATCGAGTTCCTCCATGGTGTCCTTCCAAAAAACGGACTCCTCTGGGCTCATCTCTTTGGTGAGGTCAACGTACAGGAATTCTTGAGAGGCTGTCTTCTCGGAGAAGGGCTCAGATGCGATGCCAATCGCTTCGGTCGCGCGGGGAAAACGCACCTTGATACCGCGGCAGTACGCGAGCAGTGCGGCCGAGCGCATCTCGCGGTAAACCTGGTAGTCAACATCCTGCGGTTTCGGGACCGTCAGGAACACGTACGCGCGGGACATGTTGTCGCCGCTCATGGTCATGCGCGCGAACTTCTTGCCTGGCTCGCTCTTTGTGAGCGCGAAGCGAAAGTGGTTAGCGAGCTCGCGTCTTGCCAGTCGTGGCTCTGCAGCGAGGGTGCGCAGGATTCGCTCGTGGTCTATAGTCTCCGGGAGTGACATGCCGGGGAGTCCAATCGCTGTCCCTGCGCGAACGAAGGACGCTTGGTACTCAATGAACGCGTCCCACATGTAGCTACCTTGGTCGGCCTTGCGTTTAGCCGCCCTCTGCGGGCTTGACCGATACGACTCCCAACCCCCTTCTGACAGCATGATACCATTAATATGCGACGGTACCTTGGGTAACACGTGTCGGCCATTCTCCACCGTGCACATGTATTGGGCCAGCAGCTCCTCTTCCCCGGCCGCATGCACGAAAATGCCAGGCGCCTCAAAATACCGCTCCTTACACTCCAGGTAATTGGCGAGGTCCGGGACGGTGTCCAGTTCCTCCAAGAGAGCCTCGACTGTTACCTCATCGAGGACATGCACGAAGCGGCGGCCTTCCAGCGGGAAGCCGACTTCGAACGGGTGTTCGTAGTGGGCGTCCCCCTCAAGCATACTGTTTAGTATCAAGCTGCCGCTGCTGCCGCCGCCGAAGTGCCGAACCGCTGCCGCGTGGCCACCTCGCGTAACAGCAATCAGGAAGTAGCGGGCTAAGCTCGGGCTCGGGAGCGCCACGGGCAACTTGGTCTGACATGACTTGTCTACGAAAACACGGCCCGGGAACCGGCGCAGGAAACTTTCGGCCCCTGCAAGCTGTTTGGCGGATTTCTCAATTGCCCGCTTATACCAACGCGGCCAGGCGACCTTGATATCTACGTTCGACTGAAACGCGCATCGCTTGTCGGAAAACAGCAGCACATTGGTGCCAAAGACCACTAACAGGTCTGCTAGCTCTTTTCCATCACCCTTATCATTTTGTCTCCCTTCGTCACTATAAACGTTAGGGTAGCTCCACATGCTCAGAAATGCCTTGCGAGCGAGGCGCGCCAAAATGCGCTCCGAAGAAGTCGTACCCTGCGCCTCCGCCGCCTTCTCCCAAGGGGTCTTGTCGCTCATTTCTGCTCAGAAACTCCAGTAACCCAACGCTTATAGGATGCTGCGTCCGTATTGTAGCGTGCAAGTATCCGGGAATCTTTTGTCTCATGTAGCGGTTCCTCCGCGAACTAAGGCTAACAGCCATGACACCGCTTATCCGGGGCCGCAGAATTTGTGCGAATTTCACCCCATGCCTACACTCCGCATGGCCAACCAAAAACTGACACGTATCCTCATCGCCCTGGCGGCGCTTCTCGCCCCGGCGGCCGCCTTTGCCACCATAAACCCTGTGGGCCAGAACGCCTGGACGCTCTGGGCCTTCGGTAACGGCAACGTCATCTACAACCTGCTCTACGCCGCCTCGGGGCTGGTCTCGTCGAGCGGCTACCTGGCGCTGGTAAGCTTCTTGTCGCTGATTTCGGTGGTCGCGGCCTCCGTCATGGCCGCCAACAACGCCATGGCGTCCAAGCGCCTCATCGCCGCCATTCTGGGTATCTTCGCCTTTATCTCCATCGGCTTGAAGGAGACGGCCAATGTCGCGGTGGACGACCCCGTGACGAACTACATCAACGTCGTCCCCAACGTCCCGGCCCTGGTGGCCATCCCGCCGGCCGTCATCTCCGAGGCTGGGTATCGCATGACCCAGCTCCTCGAGCAGTATTACAGCCTGCCGAACGACCTCACGCTGACCGGCGG
>JAPTWT010000148.1 GCA_028064935.1 Gammaproteobacteria bacterium
CACAAGGGGCTGTCGGCGCTGTATGGGCGCGGTGACGGGGAGGGCTGTGACGAGGCGCCGTTCTGGCCGGGTGAGACCTTGATCGCGCGCGAGACCCTATACGCCTTCCACTGCGCAGTGCGCATGGCCGAGCGCACACCGAAGGCCTGGGAAGAGGCCCTGGCCCCGGTCGAGGGCAATGGATCGCCTAACGGCGCCGATCGCGAACGCCGGGACGCGCTCGTGGATCTCGTCGCCAACAATACAGAACTGACCGTGACTTTGTGCGAACCCCTGCGCCATCCCTACCTGGACATACCCGCCTGGCGCGTGCAGGCCCGGGCCGAGGGTGCCGAACCGGTCGAACTCTTCCTCGCGCACGATACCGGCGAGTACCAGCGGCTGGTGCGCAAGACGTGGGCCGCTTATCGCGCCGCCGACCATCGCTCACCCGAGGACTTCCGGCGCGCGTGGGCCGTGACGCGCGCCTGTGCGCCGGTCATGCACGCCTATGCCGTGACCGCCCACAAGGCCCAGGGGAGCACCTTCCACTATGCCCTCATCGATGTCGCAGACCTCTACGGCATGGCCGCCGGCGGCCATGCCGACGATTACCATAGGGCGCTGTACGTGGCCGTCACGCGCGCCGCCGAGCAGGTCTGGCTGTGCCTGTGATGCCGTGGACGGCCTTACACGTGCGAAGGCGGCGCTACCAGCCAAACTCCCCGCAAAAGGCCCCGTCGCGATAATCGAGGCGCAGCCAATGGGGACGGAAGGCCTCGCGCCGGCTGAGCGGAAAATCCATGAGCGGCAGATCCTCGAGCGCGGCATCATTCGGCAGGGCGCAATGCCGGGCCATCACCGGATGAAACCACACCACGAGCTGCGGGTGGCCGTCGGCTGAGGGCAGGGGAACGGTATCCGCAGGTGGCGGCCGGTCCCAAAGCAATCGCTTGCGGATGAGACAGCTGAAGAAAAGCTCCATCTCCACATACAAGGGCGCAGCGCGCGCATCGAGGGCGCGGCGCGCCGCCGGGCTCAGCGTCACGCGCCACTCGGCCGATCGCGCCGGCGAAACCGCCCGCCCACTCATGATCCCTGCGCCGGCCATGTTAGGGGGGACCGGCATCGCCCGGCGGCAGGACACGCAGCCAGCCGCTCGGACAGTTCGGTATGCGCGGATAGTACCCCTGCGGGTTCCGGCAGTAATAATAATAGGTCGGCTGCGGCGGCGGCGGAGGCGGATAGTAATTGCGTTCTATGATGACCCGTCGCCGCGGGGCAAAGGCGCGAAAGCCGAACCATAGCGGGAACCAGTCGTCCCCGCCGTCGTCATCGTCATCATCGACCTGAAGCAGTTGCGGGTGCATGGTCCACGCCACCGGGCGCATCGCATACGCCTCGCGGGCGGCTACAACGAACAGGCTGCCGACCAGCACGGCGGCTGTGACAAAAGGATGCTTTATGGCCATCTCCATCCCTCTCGAGACACCAAACTTGACTCCAGCATAACCCATCGGCGGCCGCGAAGAACGGCCCCGCCGTATCATTTTGTTATCGCAAGGCGACGAACGCGCCGAATAGAGCGATCACCGTCCAGGCCAGGAGCTGCGGGCTCATCGGTCGCCCATGCACCACATAGTGGGCAGTATGTTCGCAATTATTGCACAGGAGATGGTAGCCGCGGGGCGCCCGCAAGACCGCTGCACCATTGGCGAGCACGCGGCTACGATAGTGTGTTGGCGTCGGCTGCACGCGTACCGCGCGTCCGGCCGCAAACTCATCGACGCTCGACAGATGCTCGCCTCGGCGCGGACTATTGTGCAATACCCGGCCGTCGAACCACGCCACCCCGACATGCTCGTGCAGGCCCTTGGGGCGTTTCAGGATGTCGCCAGGACGAATGATCGCGTACGACGCCGACATGAGACCTCCGATCAAAGGCCTCCCTGCCGTGTACCACGCCGCCTTGGCGCCCTCATCTCCCCGCGCACGCCGCCCTAGCAAACCCTGACGACCGGGGGCTTATGGCCTGCGCACCGGGCTTAAAGCCTAGCTGAGGCCCACACGGAAATCCACCGCGGGCGATGCCAAGCCAGGACCCCGTCATGCGCCTCCCCAGGTCCTGAGAGGGCCCCGGATGTCCTGAGTTTTTCCTGTGCGCCCTGCTATGACGGCAAGCGTGAACCGCCTTGATCGGGATGGCGCGGTGGCCTCGCAGGTGCCCGTACACCCCGTGCGCGTAGGCGCATGCGCCCAGTGGCAGCACTCGAGGCACGCCCACCACACTACCGGGGCCAAGCGTGCACGCGGGATGCAGCCTGCTAGCGAAGCGCGATGGCTCAAGACTCGCACCCCTGGGCTTGGCGCAGGCGGCCTGGCCGTGCGCCCCGCACGATGCCCCAAACGCCGGCCCCTCCCACGCCCCTGCGGCGCGCCGGGCCTGTCTTACGTTGTGATAGACTCGTGGCCATCACAGACTCGACGCCGGGGCAATGGAGGGCACAGCGTGAAACATTCTCGCATCACACATGAGGCGTCGGCCCGTTGCGACGCACGCTGTGGCCGGGCGCGCCTACGCAAAACACCCAGGGACGACGCATCATCGCACGCTGACACCGGCATCGGCGCGCCGGCCGCGACCCATCGCACCGTAACCCACTGGGTTTGCGCCTGATGCGCAACGCCTGGTACGGGCGTGTGGCGCTCGCGGCCTTGCTGGCCATCGGGCTCTACCCTTTGAGCCCCTACTTCGTGCCGCTTTTCATGGGGGCGGTCTTGTGTACCGTGGGTTGGCGCGTACAGCTCGCCGTCGAACGCGCCTTAAGCCTGCCGCGCTGGGGCGGGGCCACGCTGCATGCCTTGACCTGGCTTGCGGTCATCGTGCTGCCATCCTGGCTTGTCATCCAGACGCTCGCCGCCAAACTCGCGCCGCGCATCGCGCGCTGGAAGAGCGGCGCGCCGCTCGTGACCGTGCCCCCGCAACTCGCCCATGCACGCTTCATCGGGCCGTGGCTCGCGCGGCACCTCCATAAGCTCAATGCCAACGTCCTCGTCCATTATCTCGGCAATCACTCGGACCTCATCAAGGCAAGCCTCGGGCATGTCTGGATCTTTCTGCTGCATACCCTGATCGCGAGCGCCGTGGTGTTTTCGCTCGCCCTGCGCGGCGAGAAGATGCGTGCGGAACTGATCTGGGTCGCCGAGACCCTATGGGGTCCGCGCGGCCAGCAGGTGCTTACCGCCGCCGCCGATGCGGCGCGCTCGGTGATGCTCGGCGTCATCGGCGTGGGACTGGTCGAAGGGGGGCTCATCGGTCTTAGCTACGGGCTCGCCGGTATGCCCCTGTGGTCGATCTGGCTGATCGCCACCGCCCTGCTGTCGGCGATCCCGTTCGGTGCCGGTGCCGTACTCGCGCTGGTGTGTGGCTGGCTCATGCTCACAGGCCATGTGTTTGCCGGCCTGCTTACCGCCGCCTGGGGGGCCGCGGTCATCACCGCCGCCGATCTGCTGCTGCGTCCGCTTGTGACCGGCAAGGAGAGCTCAGTGCCGTTCATGGCCCTGCTGCTCAGCATCCTCGGCGGGGCCAAGGTATTCGGGCTGGTGGGGGTCATCGCCGGCCCCCTGCTCATCATGCTCGCGGCATCGCTGTGGCAGTCATGGTTGCGTCAGCCGCAGCTTCCCCCGCCGGCATAAGCGTCGGGC
This sequence comes from Gammaproteobacteria bacterium, assembly GCA_028064935.1. The sequence continues at coordinate 3,685 of JAPTWT010000148.1, forward strand.
GCCACACCGGCGCCAACACGAAACGCAGGTGGCCATGCGCGGTCTTCAGGGCCTCGTAGACCGTCGCCGGGTCGGGGCCCTCGGCGAATATAAAACCGAGATAGCTCGCCCCCTCCGGCAACGGCACGAGCTCCTGCCCCTCGCGGGCATCGATCACGATCTCGACCACCCCCGGCACGCGATCGGCGGCCATGAGCCCCTCGACGCGTTTCAGGAGGCCAAGCCCCGGAATCGGGATCATGAGGACACCCGCGGCGTCCGCGCGCGCGCCCACCGCCACCTCCTCTCCCAACGCGTGACGCACGATGAGCTCCTCGAGCGACAGCCCGGTCCCGAAGCGCAGCAATCGCCCGCACAAACCCCCTATGGTGCGCGCCGCGATCTCGATCACCCATATGCCTTCGGCGTTCAACCGGCACTCGGCATGGATCGGGCCTTCGCGCAGGCCATAAGCGCGCGCGCCGCGCTCCACGACGTCGCGCACCGCCTCACGCGTCGCGGCATCCAGTCGCGAGGGGGTTATGTAATAGGTCTCCTCGAAAAACGGTCCATCGAGGGCCTCGGGCTTGTCAAAGATCGCGAGCGTACGCAAGACGCCACCCACGAGCAGGCCCTCGAGCGCAATCTCGAAACCCGGCACGAAGCGCTCGATGAGCGCGCGGTTCCATACCGCCCGGTGATCGCGTCCGAGGATGGCACGCAGCCGCACAATCGCCGCGCGCAACCCCGGCTCGTCGTCCACGCGCATCACCCCGCGGCTGCCCGCTAGCGCGACCGGCTTCAACACCAGCGGATAGGGAAGGTCGGTGAGCGCCGGTAGCGCATCATCGAGCGCCAGCACCCGATGCCACGGAACGGGGACGCCGACCGCCTGCAAGACCGCGCGCGCCCGGTCCTTGCGACGCGCGATGGCGAGCGCCTGCGGCGGGTTAGCGGCAAGCCCGAGACGCGTGGCGAGCGCGCCGGCGACCTCGGTCCCCCAGTCGTCGAGCCCCAGGATCGCCTGAAAGGGCCCCCCGCGATCCATCTCCTGGCGCACGGCGCGCTCGCAGGCATCGAGGTCGTGCAAGGGCAGGCGCAGACCGGGGAGTCCACTGCTCACCACATTCGCCGCCCCCTCGCTGACCAGTACCACGTCCGCGCGTGCGCCGGCGGCGGCCAGAAACGGCACCGTCCGGTAGGACCCGAACGGCGCTATGAGCAGGAGTCGCGGTCGCCTTAATGGCTCCCGCACCCGCCGCCACCGCACCCGCCGCATGCCCCACCACCCCCGGAGCGCGCGAACACGTTGCGGAACAGGAAGCGTGGCTCACCATCCTCGGTGTAGTCGATCTCGGCGCCCTCCAGATAGCTCAAGGCCACCGCATCCACGAAGATCTTCAGGCCATCCTTCGCCCACACGGCATCACGCGGCCCTTCAGCCTCGGCCATCACCATGCCATAGGTCATACCGCTGCAGCCTCCGCCCGAGACATAGACGCGTATACCGATGACCCCGTCCGCCGCCGCCTGCGCGACGATCTCGCCCAGTTTCGTCTGCGCCGGACCGGTCACCTGGATCTCGTCTGTGAGCTGTGCCGGAAACACCGGCATGCTGCTTACCACCGCCTGTTCTTGCCCCATGAGGACCTCCTTCGGAAAGCGCCAGTATAGCGCCCGCCGCGACATCTCGTAAGGGCGCCTTCCTAAGGGGCCCCGCGCTCCGTTATACTGGCAATACCGAACTTACAGAGGACGTCTGCCGTGCGCATGGTTCAGTGTCGGGTCTTGAAGCGCAGCGCGCCCGGTCTTGAGCGCCCCCCCTATCCGGGCGAACTCGGCCAGCGCATCTATGACGAGGTCTCGCAAGAGGCCTGGCGCCAGTGGCTGGACCAGCTGTCGGTGCTCATGAATGACCACCATCTCAATACCGCCGACCCCGACTCCCAAAACGACATCGAGGCCATGATGCGCGCCTTCCTGTTCGAGGGGCGCCCCCCGGTCGTCAAGGCCGCCGGCGGCAAGAAGTAAAGAGGGCACCGCGCCGGGGCGCCGTACGGGGGTAATCTGATAGCAGCCTCCTGTGCCGCCCGTCGTTCGCGTTCGAATGCCTATACCCGGGACCCGAGGACCTTGCAGGCTCCGGCACCGCCGGCGGGCGCTTCAAGGGCCCTCCAATATCACGAACGCCACCGCATAGTCGGCCTCGTCGCTTAAGGTGATGTGCATAGCGCGCACCCCGAGTCGCGCGGCGTGCGCGTGGGCCCCGCCTGCCAATACCAGCCGCGGGCATCCCAGGCCATCGTGTGTCACGCGGATGTCGCGCAGGCCAAACGTCCCGCGAAACCCGGTACCCAGGGCCTTGGCGGCGGCCTCCTTGGCGGCAAAGCGCTTGGCCAGGAAATGTTCCGGGCACGCACTGGTCGCGAACTCGCCATATTCGCCATCATCGAGGATGCGATGCGCGTAACGCTCGCCGAAACGCGCCAGACCCGCCTTGAGCCGCGCCACCTGGACGATATCGGTGCCTATCCCGAGGATCACAGGGGCGAAGCGCTGGCAACCATGAGCCGCTTCATCTCGGCCACCGCTGGCCCGAGACCCGTAAACACCGCACGCGCGATGATCGCATGCCCAATATTGAGTTCGACCACACCCGGGATCGCGGCCACCGCCTCGACATTATGGTAATGCAGGCCGTGTCCGGCATGCACGATAAGACCGAGCCTACGCGCCTGCGCCACCGCCTCACGCAACCGCTCGTACTCGCGCGCCTGCTCGGTCCCCTTGCTATCGGCATAGGTGCCGGTATGAAACTCCACCACCGGCGCGCGCGAACGCGCCGCGGCCTCGACCTGGCGCGCATCCGGGTCAATGAAAAGCGCGACCCGCACACCCGCCTCGGCCAATCGCGCACAGGCCGCCGCCACCTTATCCTCGGCGCCTGCGACGTCGAGGCCGCCCTCGGTCGTCAGTTCCTCGCGTCGTTCGGGCACGAGGCAGCAATCCTGCGGCTGCACGCGCGCGGCGATCGCCAGCATCTCGTCTGTGACCGCCATCTCGAGATTCATGCGCGCACTCAGCATCCCCGAGAGCAAGATCACGTCGCGCTCCTGGATATGGCGCCGGTCCTCGCGCAGATGCAGGGTGATCACGTCCGCCCCGGCCTGCTCGGCCACGAGCGCGGCCTGCACCGGGTCGGGATAACGGGTCTTGCGTGCCGCCCTTAAGGTGGCCACATGGTCGATGTTGATGCCAAGCTTCATGGGGGTCCTCGTAGCCTACCCGCGCCCCGCGTCGCGGGAGATATAAGGTGTGTTGATGCGCCCGTCGCTCGCATCATGGGCCGCACGGCCCGGACTTGGCCCGGCGCCCGGGGACGGGCTCCGTCGGCGATAGGGGATGCCCCATAGACCTCGGGAGACCGTCCGTGGCCGGGTTGCCAGGACATTTATGGGCGCGACTGCATGCTGCGAAAGAGGCTGCGCGTATACAGGGGCTTATCTCCCAGCAAGGGGGCAAGCGCCACGCGCAGCAAGGACTTGGCCTCGCGCAACTGCTCCGGATCGAGAGGTGCCTCGTGCGCCAATGCAATCAGGGTCGCGCCCTTGACCGCAACACCCCGGGAATCGCCGTCGTCGGCCACGGGGCCCTCGTCTGGGAGATAGCGGTAGCTCCGGTGGGCGCGCAATGGTTCCCCGGTGTGCGCATCATGGGCAAGCGCCAATCCGTATCCAAGGCCGGCCAGCAGGCGCTTCTCGAATATTCTCAAGGCCTGTTCCTGGCAGCACCCTTCCGCGAGCCTGCGCAACACATCGTCATACGCGCCATAAAGATCGGCATGCGCCTCGTGACGATGCAAGAGTCGCAGCACGAGCTCATTCACATAAAAGGCGCACCATACGGCATTACCCTTGAGCCCGATCGCCGCCTCCGGGGCCTCGGCGCGCGTGAGCGTCCCGAGATCCCCGCGCCCCGACCAACTCAGAAGCAGCGGCTGGAAGGGCCGCAGATGGGCCCCGGCGAAGGCCCTGCCGGGCCGGCGCACGCCCCGTGCCACGAGCCCCACGCGCCCACAACCATGGGTGAATGCCTCAAGCAACAGACTCGTCTCCCCATAAGGGTAACGATGCAGAACAAAGCCGCGTTCGCTGTCCGTGCGCATAATTCAATTGTCGCTCCCATAACCCAGGCTTTGCAAGGCACGTGCATCATCGGACCAGCCGCCGCGCACCTTCACCCACAGCCCGAGATAGACCTTGCGTCCGAGATGGCGCTCGAGCGCCCGCCGGGCGGCGCTGCCCACCGCCTTGAGGCCGGCCCCGCCCTGCCCCACCAGGATCGCCTTCTGGCCCTCCTTTTCGACATAGATTATCGCTTCGATGCGCACCAGATGCTTTTCCTCACGAAACGACTCGATGTCCACGGTCGTCACATAGGGGATCTCCTGGGCGAACCGCCGGAACACCTGCTCGCGCACGAATTCGGCGGCCACGAAGCGGTCGCTGCGGTCACTCAACTGATCCTCGGGATAGAGCGCGTCGCGCTCCGGTAGAACGCGTGCGATCACCGCCTCCAGGGCCTCGACATTGCTGCCATCGCGCGCCGACAAGGGCACGATCTCGGCGGCGATCCGGCGCTCGGCGAGCGCCGCCAAAAGCGGCAGCAAGGCCTC
>JAPTWT010000118.1 GCA_028064935.1 Gammaproteobacteria bacterium
GAGCATCCGAAGCCGAACCCCATTACGATAGCCTTGGCGCTCCGGCGAGCGCTCGTGGGGTGCTGCCCCCCGGTGCTCGGTCATCTGGGTTTCCCGCACCTGATTCAATGCCGTCTCCCCAACTTTTGCCAAGCTCTCCGGCCCACTCAGCAACCCTGGCAACGAATCTTTACCTACGCTAACCTCATACCCTGTCATCGCTTCGATCCCCGGTTGATTAACATCTCGATAACGCCAATTTACCGAACCAGAGCGGTGGTGCCCACCGCCTGAACTTGTCAGATATTTACAGCAGTTTGGTGACTTGACCGGGCGGGGCGAGCGCCCTCCCAATCGTCTTCGACTTTCCGATACGAAGCAAACCGATCTCCCGCCTTCCGGACGGCAAACGATATTCGCCAATGGGTCAGTTAGACAAGAAGCCACTTGGGTAAGGCCAGCCTTCTCAAGGCCTTTTGGCGCACGTTTGCTCGCTTGACTCAAGTGTGCGGAGGCGGCGGGAAATTGTCGCCATCCACCTTCTTACCATCCAGCTCAATCACCTCGCGAATTTGATCATAAACTCGCCGCGCGTTGGTTTGCACACGCCCCAGCCTTCGATCGGGATCAAAAGCGGTAGGGATAAGTGTGTAATTCCCTAAGCGGTCTTTCGCAGTTTGAAACAGCTTTTCCAAATCCCCATCGGATTTAGCGAGATCAACTTTATTTAAGCAGATAAGAATCGGTCGCTTAAAGTTCTCGAGTTTCGCCAGAATGCTTGTGTCCGTTCCACTTATACCACGATTGATGTCAATAACCATCACGAATACGTCCGTGTTGTGAATATTGTCATCTGTGTATTTATTGACAGACTCGCGATAGTCATTGAACCCCGGGTAGTTCACAATAACGGCGTTGCCTTTTTTGTTTAATGGGTAGCTAACAGCTCTATCGGTTGAACCAGCTATGGGACTAATGCTGCTATCAAGCCCAAAGACAGCTTTCAGCAAGGAATCTTTCCCTGAAGATCCATCTCCAACCACTCCAATCGTTATCCTATTTACCAGAATAGAGCGAAGCAATGCAACATGAATGACGGCGGGCACCGTTTTTCTGTAAGCAGGCCCCGCGAGATCGACAGCCAACCAAAGCCCTGTTGCGAGCCAACCAATGGGCCCTAACAACGCGCCAACAGTGCGGGTAATGGCGGCGTTCGTTGCAAAGTCGAGGCCGACACCAAGGACTGCTTTGGCGATCATGTTTGCCACGACGACACTGATTTGGTATATATAGAAGCCACCATACTCGCGCAGTATCTGTTGGACAAAGGCCGTGCTGATTGGGCCTATGGGGATTGTGCCTGCGTCTATGCCCATGGCGCGAAACATGGCGCGCTTCTCATCATCTGTCATTCTTTCAAGAGAGTCCTCAAATATCTTAAGTAATATCTTCTCTTCATTTTTTGCGACGCTGTGGGTTTGATTGACGTGGGCCTTCAGTTTCCGGCCTACATCTAGCACTACTTCGCGGTATTCAACACCTTCTCCGCCTCGAAATAATGTTGCGACATCGTTACTTCCCATCCTTCGCAAGTAATCGGCAATAGTTTTCGCGATCTCTCTTTCTTTCGATATGGGAGAATATAGTATGGCCTTGTCCATTCCAAGGTATTCAATTAGAGGGAGAACGTCATCCTTGTTCGCTAGACTGCGCTGAATGACATCAACAAGTTCCAGTTGGTGGTTCACTAGGGGTGCTCCTCGTAAGGTAGGGTGTTGGGCTCGTAGCCGTTGTTCAGTGTGTATGCTTCATTTCAATTTAAAGAGGATGGCATCGGCGCAGTCTTGGCGGTCCATGACGATTGTGACGTGGGCAGCAAGGCACCCGGCTAGGCCGCCAACCGCTGCACCAACCAGAGCACCGGGCACGTTAGCAATGTAATAGCCAACTGAGGCCCCAATGATGACCCCGCACGCGGTGAATTCGAGTAATCGTTCGCCGGACGGAGAAGCAAGCTTAATTCGGATACCTCGCTCCTTCGCAAATCGGTAAAGGCGTTCTAGGGTGTCTTTGACCAATTCCATATCAACCTTGAACTCACCGGGGGCGTTTACACGAATGGCGCCAATTAGTTTGGCGATGTCACGAGCATCTTCAATAGCGAATTGCATGATGATTCTCCAAGTGGTGTCCCAGCACGATAATTCGTTGGGCATTATCCCTAGTGCGTGAATCATGCCAAGTTGGGGCGGCGATGTAACGCCTTGAATATATAGCTAGAAATGACTTTTGGGCTCAATGATTCGCAATGCGATATGTAATTATATATATTAACTAAACAACACATAGTGTCATAAAATGCATATCGAAGTGCTTTACCTCTTGCTTGGTGAAAGACCGAAAGAACGGGCCGCATGGATGAGCCCAGCGTTGTTGGTTACCGATAACCCTGTATCGGACGGTGACTCGGAGGCGATCCTATGGCCGATAGACGACCCACGCGCTTCCAACTCGCCAATTGCCTATTTAGTCCATCGCGCCCGGATGCACGCATGGGAGCGGGTGACGAGGGGCATTCCCAAACCGCTTAAGCAGATCGACGCATGGGATAGCGCTCTTAAGGAGGGACCGGAGATGTTTTCCAGGCTCGGCCCATCCGCGTTCTCTATTTTCGGGGAAACGGAAAAGGCGGCCGTTCGTGAGGCACGGGACGCAGCCTGCCGAATACTCGATCAAAAGGTGGCATTTGTATTTCCCGCAGCATGGACGCCCACCGCAGGCGTTAGCCGCCTGGTCAGGGCAATGGCAAAAGAGGTGGCGGAATGGTTTCTTGATGCGCCCGTCAATCAGGAATGGCCATGGACGTTTCTGTCGATGAAAGCCGATAACCAGTATGGTAGGCAAAGTCCAATTGGAGAATTCATTCAGGCGCTGCACAGCGAGTTGCTGTCAGTAAATGGGAAAGTTGATGTAACTAGGTGGAGACAGAAGAGCGGCGCAATCCTTCTGTCCGGACGAACTGGGTCAGGTAAGTCTTATGCAGCCCGGTTATTGGCGTCCCATGGGAAGCTGGTAGAGGTAAATCTGGCGGCTGTTACTGCGGAACAGTTAGAGAGTCGAATGCGTGGATACAAAGCGGGCACATTTACTGGTGGAGACAAGAACGGGCGAGCTGGATGGTTTGAGGAGGCAAATGGCGGAGTGCTGTTCCTAGATGAATTTCAATCGGTTTCGGTGGAAGCCCAGGTACAGTTACTCGATCTACTTAGCGCGGTCTCCGATGACATCTACATTGCGAGAACAGGGGAAGATCATGAGCGGCGTCGTTATATAGTGAAGGTAATCCTGGCAGTCAACGAGGATGTCGGTACACTGTTACGCGAGAAGCGGCTGAGGAGAGATATCTATTACCGTGTTCGTCACACAGAAGAGTTCCCTTCTCTAAAAGAACGCCTCCAGGGAGATATTGGATACCGCTATCTGCGGGCACTCCTGGCAAGCTACAGATGGAAAAGCCTACGCACCATTGAACAACTGAATAACATCGACGGAGGCGCGCTTGATATCGTACCAACATTCTTTCCCGTATTTACTATAGGATCGGTATCGGAATTGGTAAATCAGGAGTGGGAAGGGAACTTCCGCGAACTGGAGCGAGTCGCCTTTGATCTATTCTACGAATGCGACTATCTGCACAAGAAGCCGCTCTTTGATAAAACGGATGCGAGCTCTATTTGCGCGCGCGGCATAGGGCAGCAAATATCGGAAATAACAGATGGTGCGAGTGAGGCATCGCAAAAAAAACTACTGGAAATACAGCAGGTTCTCCGAGAGTGTAAGTTTGTAATATGCAGGGCGCTTAAGGCGCAGGCGTACTACCGATCCCGAAACGCGATGCGGGGCTATTTATGCAAAAACATCGACAAGCTTGCCCCCGATGTTCGTAGCGACTCTCGGATTATTAATTTTCTGAGAAACTGCCCTGCCGTATCTGATTGACGGCTCGCTCGGGGATCGGCTGTAGAGCCTAGTGTCCCGAGTCAGAAATCCGCAGACAAAAGCGCTTGATCGTGTCTAGCAGGTTGCTGAAAAACCCTTCATGAGTTCGCTCCGTGACGGTACAATATGCACGCAAATACTTATGTATTTAATCGCCGCAGTGCCAGGATGCGCGGTGAAGTCGATTCCCATGGCCATCTGTTCAGCTATTTCTCGCCGGAGTCGCGCGTGCCGCCGGATCATCCCTTGCGCGCCATCAAGCTTTACGCCGATCAAGCTTTGGCCTCGCTGGGTCATACCCTCACGGCGATGTATAGCGACGCCGGCCGGCCCTCGATCCCGTCGGAGCGGCTTTTGAAGGCCTCGCTTCTCATTGCGCTTTATTCGGTGAGGTCCGACCGCCTCTTTTGCGAGCAGCTCTCCTACAACATCCTGTTTCGCTGGTTTCTCGACATGAGCCTCGAGGAGCCCTCTTTCGATGCGAGCACCTTCAGCAAAAACCGCGAGCGGCTGATCCGCCACGAGGCGGCGATCAAATTCTTTGACGCCGTCGTTTGCCTCGCCCGGGGGCAAGGGCCTGCTGTCCGACGAACACTTCAGTGTCGACGGCACCCTGATCGAGGCCTGGGCGTCCTTGAAGAGCTTCAAGCGCAAGGGCGGCCGTGATCAGGGCCCGCCGGACGATCCGGACAATCCGACGGTGAACTTTCATAATGAGATCCGCTCGAACGGCACCCATGAGCGCACCACCGACCCCGAGGCCCGCTTGACGAGAAAGGGCGCGGGGAAAGAGGCGAAACTCGCCTTCTGCGGCAATGCCCTGATGGAGAACCGCAACGGCTTTCTCCTCGACATCGAGATAAGACAAGCCAATGGCTTTGCTGAACGGGAGGGTACGCTAGATCTTTTGAGGCGCCAGGCCCGCAAGAAGGTCAGACCACAGACGGTGGGTGCCGACCGCGGCTATCACACGAAAGACTTCGTCGCCCGGCTGCGCAGGCGCGGCATCGCCCCGCACATCGCCTGCATCGGCAACCGCGCGACCCCGGGGCTCGATGGCCGCACCACGCGCCGTGCCGGCTATGCCCGTTCGCAGAGAAGCCGCAAGCGGATCGAGGAGATCTTCGGCTAGCTCAAAACCGTAGGCGGTCTGCGCAAAAGCCGCTTGAAGGGTGTTGCTCGCACCGCGTTTGCCGCCCACCTTGCGGGAGCTGCCTACAACCTCCTTCGCATAAGCCGGCTCTGTCCGGCCACGGGATAAATCCGTCCCGAGCACACCAAACGAGGGTGAAATGATGCCACATGGACCCAAGCGCACACCGATGACACCGAAGACACCACCGGCCGCGGTGATCAGGCTCCGCAAAAATGCCATCGGTGGCGGTCGCTTCGCCGTTTTCATGGTTTTTTCAGCAACCTGCTAGACTCGATCAAGCGCTTTTGTCTGCGGATTTCTGACTCGGGACACTAGGGCAACTCTGATTTAGTCCCCATACACAAGCCATTATGGTACAATGACGCAATTCAAAAGGGATAAAATCCATGCGCCAGCTCACTTTAGCCACCGGCACCTTCGAAACCCACAGGAAACCCACGCGTCGCGAGAAGTTTCTTTCGGATAGGGAGAAGGTGGTGCCTTGGCACGATCTCTGCGCGGTCATTGCGCCCTACTACCCTAAGGGCGAGAACGGCAGACCCCCGGTGGGGCTTGAGCGCATGCTCCGGATTTATTTCCTCCAGCAGTGGTTCAATCTCTCCGATCCCGGAGCGGAAGAAGCCTTGTACGAATCGGTCTCCATGTGTCGGTTCGTGGGTATCGACCTCGACCGGGAACCGGTGCCGGATGAAACGACCATCTTGAAGTTCCGTCATCTGCTCGAGAAGCACCACCTCGGTAAGAAGCTCTTCCAGAAGGTCCGCCGGCACCTGGAGTCCCAAGGCGTCAAGGTCACGAACGGCACGATCGTCGATGCCACGATTATCAGTGCGCCCTCGTCTACGAAGAACCGGGACAAGGCTCGGGACCCCGACATGCATCAGACCAAGAAGGGGAATCAGTGGTTTTTCGGGATGAACCCCCTGAAGGGGGTAAAGGCCCCTATCGGCGTCGACAGTAAGACCAAAGTCATCCACACCGTGGTGGCCACCGCCGCCAATGTCCATGACGCCACGGTCCTGCCAGATCTCCTCCATGGCGAAGAGACCCGGGTGTGGGGCGACTCGGCCTACCAAGGTCAGGAGGCGGTGATCCGAGCGCAGGCGCTGAAGGCCCGTGACCTCACGAACCGTCGCTATCGATACAAGGGCGTGGTAAACGAGGTCGAGCGGGCTCGTAACCGTATCAAGTCCCAAATCCGCAGCCGGGTCGAGCACGTCTTCGGCGTCATCAAAGGCGTGTTCGGCTTCGTGAAGGTCCGCTACCGGGGTCTTGAGAAGAACGCCCACAAGCTCTTTGTCACCTGCGCATTGGCCAATCTGTACCTCGTGCGCAAACGCCTGCTGCGACCATTAAGGGCGTAGTCCGTCCCGAAATCGGGGTTCGGACCACAAAAGGCCGACCGAACGACCAAACAAAGCCCCATCGGGGCGCGGAACGGTGCGTTTAGACGTTCCGCCCTGGCCAAATCTGGATTCAGAACCATGCGGCTGTCGAAATAAGGGGTTAGATCAGACATTCCCTAGCGGATACGCTCGTGACTCAGTCAGGTGGTGATGTCGGCGAGCTTGAGCGGCTTCTTGGTCTTGAGCCTGGTACTTTGGGCGCAAATCCCGTGCGGATAGATATTCCGTCACCAAACGGGCTTCGCGTGCCAAGCGGAAACGAACTAGGTGCAAATGAGCAATGGTTGCCAGGCGGTTATACAGCCGGCGGGATACCTGAAGCCACAATAAATCCGGCAGCGCCCGGGACCTATACAGTCAATCCGGTCTTCCCTAAATAGAGGCTTGCAATGGACGGCACGATTTTTGTCGGATATGGTATTGAAATTGTTAAACGTGGCGAGCGCTTCTTCATACGATATGATGCTGGGGAGATTGCCGTCCAGATTCGAGAAGAAGAAATCACTGCCGAGGAGGTGACTAAAGCGCAACAAAGCGAGAGAGATGCCTATGAGGTTCTTTTGGCGTGTCAGACTAGCCCATAAACGCACTGTTATACAAAAGTCATAATGAGCAGGCCTCCTTATTACACGATAGATGTAGTTGATAGAACAGCTCAATTGATTGTTGAGCGCTTTAAAGTCATGCCGGATTACGCTAAACGCCTAGCGCTTGGTGTTTTAGATGGTATTGAATCGCATGGTGGTGATTCAACGGATTGGAAAACTATCGCTAATGCAGTTGAGGTTGTTGTTGCGGGGTGGGTAAAAAATGGCACCGATTTCCCTAAGACCCCCTAAGGAATCTCTGATGGGTCATCGCGTAATCGTGTGGGCGGAAATGCGCCCCTGAGGTCGCTCAGAGCCTGAAATTATCGACCTGTACTCGTGGACTGGCAGGCCCGCGAAGGTTTGGGGCGTCCATCGACCTGGGCACAACGGGCCACGGCGTTCTGCGCGAGGATGTGGGCAACGCCCGAGGGGATACTCACGCCGGAAGGGACGCGGGTCCATCAGAAGGTCCCTGAACTTCTGCGTGACGCGGCTTTCTCACGCGCCATCGAGGCGCATATTGCAAAAAAGGCTGCCGAAGGATGGGGTGCACGCGCCCTCGCGATGTCGGCTTTTGTTCGATTTAGCCCGGACTTGGTTCCGCCACCTTTGCGCCTGCGTGACCGCACGTTGGGCCTAGATATCGATGGACGTACCCGTGTTTCGGCTTGTACTGAAGACACAAATACTGCGGACACACTTCAGCCCTCGAAGAGGCTAACCGGTTTAGGTCTTTACTGACATGCGGCATGTAAATTTCTGAAGGTTCGGTACCACCCCCCTTACTTCTGATCACCTATTATTAAGCCGTAAGAATTTTCCTGTATAACGTGGTAGGGGATTCAGGGGCAGGAAAAGGCCATTGTTTCCTATGATACTCTCCTCTGGGGTGGTCATGTGTTTTGCTGTCATCTAACGAGGTGTGACTATGGGATATCCTGATCCAGTATATGCGCGGAAGCGCCGTCTACGACGCGCTCTACAAATTATCCGGAAATACAAAGGCACCGTTTTTGGCGCCATTACTATCTTGGTGACTTTGCTTTCTGGTGTAACAATTGTATCATTTCTAGCGTATCATGGGGCACGCGAACTCATACCTACCGCTCTATCTCACATATCGATACAGATCATTGCAATTGTTTTTACAATATTTATTGCGATGGTTGGTTTGCCTGTTTAC
>JAPTWT010000066.1 GCA_028064935.1 Gammaproteobacteria bacterium
GCACTCCACCTCAGTCCCTTACATGGGAGGGAAGCGTAGCGTCAGATGTCTATATTGTCAAGCGCCTCGTAGCGTTGATGCCTAAAGGGGTGAGTAGTTACCCCCGGAAAAAGATTGTCCGCCCGAAAATAGTCTTCGACCTCGTCAAACAAGACAATCGCCCGCCCGCCTTGAGCACCCAGATGCGTGACGAGGCGCAGGGCACGGGCCCGCTCGGGGGACTCTAAGGCCTCTCCCCTGGTACCCGCCACGGCCACTTCGAGCAGACGCACGCCGATATCAGCGGCCAAGGCCCGCGCTAAAGCGGTCTTGCCTGTGCCCGGGGGCCCGTACAAAAGAATATTCACCCCCCGCAGACCGTCCGCCGCCCGCGCGAGAAGGGGCCTTGCCAGCGCGATGACGCCCGCGAGATGATTGAAATCCGCGAGATCGCGGGGCGCCTCGCTACCCGATTTGAGATAGCTCGCAAGCAGCGTCGCCGCTGAGAGATTCGGCTCCAGAAGGCGCGCCAAAAGGTCGGGCGTCGTGTCAAGCCAATCGTCCAGATCGCGTCCATATCCCGTCGTCTCGAGAGTCACAAGACCCATGCTCGTTAAGGTCGATCCCCGCGCAAGTGCCGCGGTGACCTCTTCTGCCGTCACCCCAAGACAGGACGCGATAAGCGCCATAACGTCGGCCCGGCCGCCGACCACCCGCCCCAAAAGACCCAGTCCCCGCTGAAAGAGGCCCCGGGCCTTGGCGAGCGCCGCAAAGAGCAGGAGGTCTTGCTCGATCTCCGTCAAGGCGATCTCGGTCCCTAAGGCCTCCACACCAGGCAGCGCGTCGGGACGTACCGCCTCGGCGGCCTTAAGGGCTCCCCGCAGAGCGCTCGCCAGGGCCCGCGGCGACGCGGTGGGCGCCAGCGTCCCCACGCCAAAAAGCTCTCGCAAATGAAACGCGTCGGCCTCCTCGTCTTCCTCGTCCTCATCATCCACGCACAACCGCCGCCAACGCTCGGTCTCCAGAAGCCCCCGCAAGAGCCACAGCCGCACCCGCGCCTCCAGCGCCGGCCACAAGGCATAACCACTCCGACACCGAAGCCGACCACGCGAACGCATCTTTTTCATGACACCCACCCTTTTGGGACACGACAGCAGACAGTATGAAGGCGTCCTCCGTCAGGGTGTGTCGTAGACGAGACCGGCCGCCACGCCGCGCTACCCTCCTTGTGCACAGACCCGCGACCCCGGCGTTGACTTAAGGATCCCGGTCGCCCGCCTCTTCGTTATAGGCCGCAGAGGCCTGCCGGAGGGTCTCGCCCATCCACCGGCGCAGGCGGAGCGGTTTCACCACGTGCAGCTCAGCCCCCTGCCCCAGAAGCCATGTCCGCAGCGCATGGCTGTCCATCACCCGCGCTTGCACGACACTCCAGGGTTCGCCCGACCGGACGATTTGGTCCGGCGCCAATGGGGCCTCGCGCAGATAACGGAGTGCGGCCGCCGACACGCGCAGCACGAGCGTCATCGGGCTCTCCTCAAACGGGATATCAAAGGCGCCGCTTGCGATATGGGCGTCTAAATCAAAATCCTTGGGGCGCCGGCCGGTCTTTTCCCCCATGAGCACCCGGGACATCCGGTGCAGCGCATAGTGGCGCACGTCCTCGTACTCCCAGGCGGTCGCCGCGAGGTAATAGACGCCGTGGGCGCGCACAAGTCCCAGGAGATGGAGCCGGTATTCCGTCGCCGCCGATGCCCCCACGCCTTGATAATCGACCGTGAGTGTACGGCCCTGAAACAAGGCCTCACACACTGTCTGCAATATGACGGGCGCGATCTCCGGAGACGCCCCTGGGCGGCGTCTCTCCCAGACCCGCAGCTTCTGGGGCCAGCCATTGACGAGCGAGGCCGGTCCTTGCGCCAGTAGGCCGCGGGCCTCGGTAAAAAACGGCCGCAAGCCCTGTTTTAACGTCGGTGGCAAGACATCGCCGTCGCTCGCTTCGAGCAGCACAAAGGCGACCGCTTGGGCCTCCGTGAGCCGCACGCGCCCGTCCGGGTGGCCGGCACCGGCCCAAGACACACGATAGGGCTTCGCGGTCCGGTCGATCCGCAAGGTCGCACCAAAAACCGATTGCAAGGCCACGATATCCCGCTCCAAGGTCCTGGCCGTCAAACCTTTGCCGCCCGCACCGACCGCGGTATTGGTCAAATACGCCAGCAACTCAGAAACGGTCATCACCTTCGGGTGAGACGGGATTGCGCGCAGGAGGCGCCATTGCCGCTCGAGTGTGTCTCCTTGCATGCCCCACATCCTCCGTGTCGCCTTTCAAACCAGACCGCGAGGAAGGCAAATGGCGCGCCACCCCCGCTCAACCCAACACCCGGCCATGACCGGTATGCACCGCCGTGATAAAACGTTTTATCCCGCGACGGCCCCCTCACCTCGCTCGCCACGCGGCGCGTCGCGGCCTAGCAAAACGCCTTACCGGACCACGCTTCTCGCGGTTATTTCGTGCCACTTTGTGCCACGAGCCCCGCGACCCGTCGATCGCCCGCAAGCCCCTAGACTATCCGTAACCAGGCCCCCAGGGAACGGTGTTGGATGCGACACGGTTTGTCGCAGAGGGCCCGTATATTGGTGTCGTGGTCACGGAGCCGAGAAAACTCCAGCGGCCCGCCGTTCGCAACCCTCAAGGAGCATCTATGACCTGCGAAGTCGCTGTCCTCAATAAACGTGGCATTGCGTTAGCCGCCGATAGTGCCGTGACCCTGACCGATGGGGACGGGCAACGACGAAAGATTTACTACACAGCGGAGAAGCTCTTTTCCCTTTCGCCTAAGCTTCCCGTCGCGATCATGACCTATGGGCCGGCGGAGATTATGGGGGTGCCGTGGGAAACGGTGGTCAAGATGTACGCCCAAAGGCTCGATGGCCGGCGTTTTGATAGGCTCGCCGCCTATGCCCAAGATTTTTTGGGGTTCATCGAAGGGGCGGACTGGCTGTTCCCGCCGGCCGCCCAAAAGCAGTGGTTCCAGGGCCTCATCTACAATGTCTGGAAGCGCCTGTATCGTGATGAACTGGACAAGACATTGAGCGGCCGCGTAAAGCCGACCCGCAAGGAGCGTCTCGCAGCACTTGCGGCCCTGATTGCCCGGGATCACGAAGACTGGGAGCGGTATCCGGAGCTTGCCTGTGCCCCGGCCGGCTACGGGGAGCGACTCTGCGCCACCTTTGCAGACGCCCTGGATGACATCGAGCGTGACCTTTTCGCAGGCTTAGCTTTGTCGTCGGACATTCAGGCGGCTTTACGAAAGACCGTGGCCTGTGTCTACGAGAAGGAGTGGTTTCACCCAGCCGATCAAAGCCGCATCGTGATCGCCGGCATGGGCGAGGCCGAGCCCTTCCCGGTCCTCCTCGAGTATGACGTCGGGACCCTAGCAGGCGGAATCCTGCGCCATGCCAAGACCGATGAAACCCGCATTGGGGAAGACATTGACGGTTCGGTCCACCCGTTTGGTCAGGGCGCCATCATCAACTCCCTCGTATCGGGGATCCATCCGCGGGTCTATCGCCAGATCGTCGAAACGGTCGTTCGGGCCGCCCACGAAGACTGCGACGACGAAGACGATCCTGAGGAGATCCGCGCCGAAGAAAAACAGCTCCATGAATCCCTATACGAGGAGGTCGTGGACCCCTACAGCAAACCGCTCCTTGCCGCCGTGAGCGCGCTCCCCCGCCAGGATCTGGCCAAGATGGCCGAGGCGCTTATCAGCCTCACGGCCTTTTTGATGCGCATGACGGCTGATCAGGATGATACCGTGGCGGAACCTGTCGACGTGGCCCTTCTCTCGAAGGGGGATGGCTTTGTGTGGGTCAAGCACAAGGAGATCCAAAGCGTGACCGATAGGAACGCAAGGCCCCAATCCTGATGTCCTCACCACCACGTTCTGGAGATGACCCGTACAATAGGCATCTCTCGAAAAGGCTTGCTGTCGTGTCAAAACGCGGAAATCAGGCAATATGCCAAGTCATGGACCCGCCTCGCGGCCGGCGGCGGCGTGGATCGAGGTGCGGTCTGCGGGCCATGGGGAACTCGGCCGACGGCACTGGCAACGTAGATGCGCAAACCCAGACCGAAAAGAAAGGGAGACGGCAATCATTCGGATCCGAGGCAGCTCTGGCCAGAGCGGTATCGACACGGTCATCAATATTCTGCCAATATCTTCACACGATGCCCGGAACTCGCTCAAAAGGCCCTCTACCCATAAGCATCCTCCACCTGACGGACGCCGCATGACTGCCAGTGCCCTCGTTTCCCCGTCGGCCCTCTACACCGTTGCCTACACCCAGCATGCCGGCAAGATCCGCGGTCATGCCCAGCAGGACTGCCTATGGACGGGAGAATCCCTCTGGCAATGCCACGATCTGCCGGTATCCAGCTACACGAGCGATTCTCCTGGGCTGTTTGCGGCCGTGGCCGATGGCGTCAGCGTAAGCCCAGCCCCTGCGAAAGCGAGCCAGGTCGTCATGGCGGCCTTGGCGAAGGAACTCGCGGAGGGTCATGCACTGGATGCCCGGCTGGCCCGCCGTCTCCAAGCCCATTTATGCGATACCCTCGCCCATCACAGACGAACCCGTGGCTCAGCCACGACCCTGGCTGCGGTTCACCTTCACCCGCAGCACGCCACGATGCTCAATGTCGGCGACAGCCGCGTCTACCAGATTACTGCGCAAAACCACTGGACCCAGCTCTCCTGCGATCACACCGTGCTGAACACCTTGATCGAAAAGGGAGAAGCCGAAGCAAGCACCGCATACGCCAGTTTCTATGGCGCCCTGGATTCCTGTTTGATCGCCGATGAAGAGGAGGCCGACTTCCGAATCCATACTCGCCCCATCACCTTGGCCCCTGGTGATACCTTACTTATTTGCACCGATGGCGTTCATGACACGTTGGGAAACACGCTCGCCGGCCTGTTTGACGCGCAACGATCCTTGGCTGAGCAAGTGACCCGCTGGCGTAAAGCCGTACTGAAGGCCGGCGCCCCCGATAACTTGTCCCTGGTGGCTGTGCGGATCGGCTCGTAGGCGATAAAAGGCGATATCTGAACGATGGCGATGGGAGAGGATCCTGAAATACAACAATAACCGAAATCTTTTTCGTAAATGCGGTATCAAGACACAGCCAGGGTTGAACATAGGTTCTTGGCACGTGGAGCCAGACTTTTATCGTGTGGGAAAAATCCTGACAAGGCTGAACACAGCGGTTTCAAGTATCTCTCATTTACACAAATCGGCACCTCACACCTAGACACGCGGGAGAACGAAATGAAGAACCATGGAAACGCTCCAAGTAGAACAACAAAAATTTTGTCGCTGGAACAGATTGCCTGGTGGCGCTTAAAAGATGACATGGAAAAGAAAGACACATGGGAGGAGGTATGGGCCGAACTACCTCCCCTTCAGCGTGGCTTTGTTTGGAATGCCAATCAAATTGAAAGGCTTTGGGATTCCATTGCGCGCGGATTTCCGATTGGCTCCATTACTCTGCAAGAACATTCCAGTACCCCCGATATCACGCCCAACATGCATGGCCCTGCCGATTCCGAACCACCCACAAACAGCCCGCCCCACAATTACTTTCTACTCGATGGCCAGCAGCGTGCCACATCGATTGCGTTGGGCTTCAAGAACATGTGGAGAGATAATTCTTGTGTCGAAGGAGATTGGCAAGCACTTTGGATAGATATCGCCTCGCGGCCGAAAGATGAACGTGATTTTCTGTTTAGACTAACTAATACAGCTCACCCTTGGGGCTATTCGCGCGCGATGAATGCGGGCGAGCCACCTTCCAAAGTTACGGCAAAAGAAATGCGCGACGCCCACGCGGCGTTTAAGGCCATTTACAACGCCGGTAGCAAAAAGCCACATGAATTGCCTGCCCATATTGCCTTCCCATGGCAGGCGGAGGCTCCTGTACCGGTCGCCTTTATCCTGGAAATCCTTAGGGAACAAAATGGCTGCAAGGACATCGAAGCCTTCTCCCATGATCTTTTGCAAAAAATGCAAGAGCTTCCAATGTGGAAATGGATAAGAGATCAGGACGGCGAGTGGAATGGGGTTGACGATCCACTAATAATCGCTGCCAAGAAGGCGGTTGGTGAAAAGATTAACAAAATCGAATCCATACTGCACGACCCAATCAACAAAGGCGCCGCTGTGTTCACTGGACTTGCGCGGGGCCTGCAAGACGCCTTGGAGAAAACGGAGGTACCGGCCCCAGTGCTGGCGGTTCGCGGGAAGACAGCTGATCCGCTTATACAGATGAGCAATAACCAAGGGAATGAAGGAGAGGATAAATACGACCCCGCATTTAATTTGTTTGAGCGAATCAATACTGCCGGCACCCCTCTGACAAAAGAAGAAATCAATTACTCGATGCTGAAATCTGCATGGGGAAAAGAAGCTAACGCTATGGTACAGACCATAAATACGCTGTTGGAAAAAAGGCAAATTACTCATCCGGCACGCTTGGTCTCCTTGCTTAGCAGGCTCCTGTTGAGCATAGAAGACAGTAAATCCGGGTTACGGGATGTGTTGAGCATTTCGCAATTTAGGCGCGCAATCAAAGACTCTTCTCTTGATACGAAGCTCACGGATTTTTGCAGGCGTCGTGAAGCTACCGGTGCCGAATCTATTCTTTCTGACGTCTGGATACTATTGGCCGGGGAAAACGAATACTCCTTACCACCAATCTTAGCAGCTGACATCACGCAACATAATGAGGATCTGATGCTGCTGTTGATGGTGTGGGTCTATCGGCTACAAAAAACGAATGGGACTCGAAATATAAACTTGGAAGATGACGTCAGGCGCCAGACACTTGGCTTTATCACGGCTATTCACTGGTTTTCTCCAAATGCAAAGGATTGCGCAAAAGTTCTCGGCCGCGCACTGTTCAGCTGCGATGAGAGTCTTCTCGAAGATTTTTTCAATTCCGACCGATTTCTGGGGATAGCTGAATACGCCCATCAAAACAATCGGTTAATGCAGCCGATACCTGATGTGGACTGGGTCAGTCGGTTTCTTCATTCGCAAGATGGGATAGAACCAGACGCCTCCAATATCTGGGCCTTATATTTTAGCAAGCCGCAACACAATATTGATGACCTATTGAAGGAGATAGGCTTACCAGATACGGCGGGGGGCAATACGGACTTAGTCCTAAAAACAATCAGAACAATTTGCAATGATAAGCGAATCGTCATATATGCGCAAAGGAATTTCATAAAAAATGTGTTTGGGTGGTTTGATCCGACGCGCGCGGCTCAGATAACTGATCA
Source organism: Gammaproteobacteria bacterium (assembly GCA_028064935.1). Next base: position 7,320 of record JAPTWT010000066.1, read on the forward strand.
CAATGTTCCCTGGGACTTCGACCACATCTTGCCGCAGTCTTGGGTTGGCAATAAACGCATTTATCCAGATGTGCCATTATCAACGCGGATCTGGATACACTCGAATGGCAATTCGCGTGTATGGCCAGCGGAATGCAATCGCTCGAAGGGAGATAGCCGGATGCATGAAGATGAGTTGCCGGAGTATGACCTTAACACAAGAGAGACGCTTTACGAAGCAAGCTTTTTTAAAAATTCAAACGACTGGAGTGTTCTTTTGGAAGCGGGGGATAATTTGTGGGAAAATGATAAGCTCTTTATAGAGCGTTTATTTAAGGAATTCGATGCGGCCGCTATTAATCGCACCGTCGACCTATACCGCGAATGGTATGAAACGCTTTTTCTTGGTAACTTGCTCAAAAAGCCCACTCTATAGCGGACCTCCATCTTATCTAAGCGCGCGGCTTGATCTGTTTTTCGGCGAGCCAGTGTCGATACATCGCGAGTTCAGTCGGGCGGCCAACTGAACAGTTGCGATATGGGCGGTCGATTGTGAAGCCTATTAGATGTCGGCGAGCGACCACGGCCTTTGTTCCGCGCAAAGGTACGGCATTGCCGTTTCTGTCTCATCGGCTGCCTTTGCGTAGGCGCTTCCCCAGACGAGAGGGCTCCTGTTCCCAAGTCTTCGGGTAATCCCTTAGCTTAGCGAGCCTGCCTTGTCTCGGTTTGTGCGACAATTTTGCGACAATTTGTTTGCATTTTATGTGTATCGGATTTCCTCTCTCTTCCTCTATTCTCCTTTCTAATCTAAGGCTTAGAGCGCAAGTGTCTGATAGATAAAGGGGCTTTTTTGCCTTCACACGGCAGGGGTCAGTGGTTCGATCCCACTATCGCCCACCATATAAAACAAGGACTTAGAGCAGCATCTCCCCCACAAAATC
>JAPTWT010000041.1:0-16467 GCA_028064935.1 Gammaproteobacteria bacterium
TGGCGTTCCTGCGCTACGCCTCCGATCCCTCGGTGTTCGAGCGCCGTGCCCTCGGCCGCTACGTGATCGGGGTGTTCGTCATCCTCTCGATCCTCGCCTACCTCCTGAAGAAGGATTATTGGCGGGATATTCATGAGAAGGATCACGATGAAAGCGCCCCCAAGAGTAGTGACGTCGCCAAGGGCAAGTCACCGAAACCAGTAACGAAGAGCTAAGTACCACCAGGCGTGGCGGCCACGGCCGCCACGCCTGGGCTGTTGCCGGCATCCGGCCAGCGATTGTCCACAGATTTCTCGTGACCGCCCCATCAGGGCACCCTTTCGATCGAAGTTTCCATTGTTACGGGCGCACAGGCGCGCCGTGCCGTAGGGCCTTGCGCGCTGCCGGAGGGCCGTCAACAAGCAAGTGTTGCGTAACCGGCAATCCCTCCTGTAGACTCCACGACGAGAACAGGAGATGGCATTCCTCCTCATAACCGCCCTACCGGCTGATGATGCCTACATAGTCCTGGAACACAGGAAGATGTGGGACCGCGTCGGCCTTATCGCAAAGACCAAGCGCCCCCTGTGTCCGGATTTTATAAACCGTCGAAGGGGAGTTCGTACATGGTCCGGCAGGCAAGGGAAGCGCCGCGCGCTCCATGATGCCCCAACGGCGTTGCATCCGCTGAGGGCATCATGATCCGGCAGACACTCATAGATCACCTGAAATCACGCTGGAGAACAAAGCCTATCCCTTTGAGGATTCGGCTATGGAACGGCATTGTCGTCGATCTCGGCGCTACCCCCACCGTTACCGTCCATGTGACATCCATGGCCGGTCTTCGCTGCCTCCTCGATTCCACGCTCGATAATCTCGGGAAGGGTTATGTGGAAGGCCGCATTGATATAGAAGGGCGCATGATGGATATCGTGGCGATTGCCGCCGAACTGGCCGCGCATCCCGATAATGCCCGGCACCCGTTCCGCCGCAAGCCGCGGCTTGCCTGGCATGACAAAAAAATGGACGCCCAGGCCATCGCCTACCATTACGATCTCTCGAACGAATTCTATAGTCTTTGGTTGGACCGAGACATGGTCTACTCGTGCGGCTATTTTCATGAGCCGACGGACAGTCTGGATGTGGCCCAGACCCGGAAGATCGACCATATCCTGCGCAAGCTCAGGATCCGACGCGGGGACCGGCTGCTGGACATCGGTTGCGGTTGGGGGGCATTAGCGCGGCGCGCGGCCGGGGTGTATGGGGCTCGGGTTCTCGGCATCACGTTGTCCCAAAGACAGTATGAGTACGCTTGTGAGCGGATCGCGCGCGAGGGCCTGAAGGACCGTTGCGAGGTGGTTCTCGAAGACTACCGGGATGTAACGGGGCGGTTCGATCGCATAACGAGCGTGGGCATGTTCGAGCATGTCGGGCTAAAGAACATGCGTGACTACTTCTCCCGTATGCGCATTTTGCTTGACACCGATGGCGTCGCCATGAACCACGGCATTACATCGACCGACCCGGATTCCCGCGAGACGCCGTTTGGCGGCGGCCGGTTTATCGAAAATTATGTCTTTCCGCATGGCGAATTGGCCCATATCGGGCTCGTTCTCACGAATATGAGCCGCGCCGGCCTGGAGATCGTCGACGTGGAGAATCTACGTCGGCATTACGCGCTCACCTTGCATCACTGGGTCGAACGTTTCGAGGCTGCGGCGCAGGAGTGCCGGATACTCGCCGGTGAAAAGCGCTGGCGGATCTGGCGCGCCTATCTGGCCGGTTGTGCCCACGGCTTCGCGCATAACTGGCTTTCCATTTACCAGGTGCTGGTCGTCAGGGACCGTGCCGGGATTGCAAGCCCGCTCCCGTTGACGCGTGATTACATGTATGGCGAGTCGACGGGGTGAGCCGCAGCGCGTGCCGCCGGGGGCGGCCGTTTGCGCCGCGCGATCGGTACGCACGGCCTGTCGGAGTCCGACGCCGTCCATGATGTGAGCGCCATTGGCGTAGCCAGGAGGTCCAATTGTGACTCTTCGTATCGAATCGGTCCGTGCCCTGGAGATTCTCGATTCCCGTGGCCAGCCCACCGTCCGGGTGTACGTGGTACTAGATAATGGTGTGGTCGGCACGGCCTCCGTTCCGTCCGGGGCCTCCACGGGAAAACGCGAGGCCCTGGAGCTTCGGGATGGGGATGTCGGGCGTTATGGCGGCAAGGGTGTCCAAAAGGCGGTCGCTCATGTGGAGACCATCATGGGCCCGGCGATCCGGGGCATGGATCCTCGCGGGCAAGCGGAGATCGATCAGTTCCTGATCGATCTCGACGGCTCGCCCGGCAAGGGGCGTCTCGGTGCCAACGCCATCCTCGGGGTGTCGCAGGCGGTGGCGCGCGCTGCGGCGCGGGCCTTGGATACGCCGCTGTATGCCTATTTGGGGGGCACCGGCGCCAACCGGCTTCCCAGGCCCATGATCAACATCCTAAACGGCGGCCTCCACAGCGATTTCACCCTGGATTTCCAGGAGTTCATGATCGTGCCCGTGGGTGCCGACAGTTTCAGGGAGGCCTTGCGTTATGGCGCGGAGACCTTTGCCGCGCTAAGACAGCTGTTGAAGGCGCGGGGCTATGCGACCCGCGTCGGTGACGAGGGCGGATTTGCCGTGCCCTTCGATGACAATGAGGAGGCCTGCGCGGTGATCGTGGAGGCGATAGCGGCGGCCGGCTACGAGCCGGGTGTGGACATCGCCTTGGCACTCGATCCCGCGGCCAGCGCCTTTTGCAAGGACGGCACCTACCATCTTGCGCACAACGGTCACGGGGTCAGCGATTCCCGCGCACTCGTAGCATTATATGAAAGGTGGGTCGGGAAGTACCCGATCCTCTCCATCGAGGATGGCCTCGCCGAGGACGATTGGCAGGGTTTCCAGGATCTGACCGCGCGCCTCGGGGATAAGGTCCAGATCGTGGGGGATGATATCCTCGTCACGAACCCAGAGCTTATCGCGCGCGCCATCGCGGAAAAGGCCGGCAATGCCGCCTTGATCAAGCCCAATCAGATCGGCACCGTCAGCGAGACGATCGCGGCCATCCAGCTGTGCCGCAAGGCGGGGTGGGCGTTCGTCGTCTCCCACCGTTCCGGCGACACCGAGGATGACTTCATCGCGGATTTTGCGGTTGCCATGGGCGGCGGCCAGATCAAGACCGGCTCGGTGTGTCGCTCCGAGCGGGTCGCCAAATATAATCGCCTTCTCGAGATCGAGCGCGAGCTTGGCAGGGGTGCCCAGTTTGGCCCTTGAGACCGGCGCCGGGTATCGAGGCCGCCGCAAGATCCGACAGCGGCTCGTCAGATCGTGGTAGGGCGGCTTATGCGGCGCGCAGGCCCCAGCCGCCGGCCGGCCCACGAATCCGCCTGGGCGGCGGTATCGTGGAGCGGTCAACGGCGCCGGGTGAGCGAGGGGATGCTCGTGCGGGGCGTGGATTGTCCTCGATGTTGTGCCCGGATATCGGACGGGCGCCAGTCCGTCCCGTATGCGGCACCGATCAGCAGGATCCCGGCGCACGTCATTACCGTAAAACTCTTGGATGTGCTGGGGTGGCACATGAGGGAGGGCACCGATGGGGGATGGGGCGAATCCGGTGGGCGCGACCGGCAGGCGCTGGTTGACGAGAAATGTCGCGGCCATTGCCCTTTTGAGCCTGTTTTCCGACATGGGCCACGAAATGGTGACGTCGGTCATGCCATTTTTCGTGATGGCCCTTGGTGGGGGTCCGGGCGCTGTCGGGCTCATAGAGGGGGTGAGCGATCTTTTCGCGAGCCTGGCAAAAATCTGGCTGCCGCATTACAGCGAGCGCACGCGTCGCCGCAAGCCGTTGCTGATAGCGGGATATCTGCTGACCGCGCTCAAGGGCGTCATGGCCTTTGCAACGAGCTGGGTGCAGGTGCTCGCGGTGCGCGTGATCGCGTGGGTCGGGCGCGGGGCGCGGGGTCCGGTGCGTGATGCGATGCTCGCCGACAGTGTCCCCGCCGCCTATTTAGGGCGCGCCTTCGGCCTGCATCGTGCCGCCGACACCCTGGGAGCGGTCCTGGGACCACTGATCGCCCTGGGTCTGCTGGCCGTCCATTGGGGGTATCGCGGGATCTTGCTGGTGTCGCTGATCCCGGGCGGTCTGACCGTCCTCATCGTGCTCTTCATGGTGCGCGAGCCCGCGCGGCGTCCCGGGCACGGTATCGGCTTTCGCCAGAGTCTCATCGCGCTGCCGCGCGACTTCCGGCGATTCGTCGCCGCCGCCGGGGTGTTCGGGCTCGGGAATTTCGGCCCCATGCTGCTCATCTTTTATGCGCGTCAGTCTCTGATCGCGCGGCAAGGCGTGCATCAGGCCGACAGCTGGGCCATCGGGCTCTATATCCTTTTCAATATCGCCTATGCCGCCTGTTCTTATCCTGCCGGCCTCTTGAGCGAGCGCATCGGCAAGCGGCCGCTTTTGGTGTTGGGCTATCTGTTGTTCGCGCTCATGTGTGTCGGGTTCCTGGCGTCGGCGCGCCATGTGACCGCCCTGGCCCCCTTATTCGTGCTGGGTGGCGTCTATATTGCCATCGTCGATACGATCGAAGGCGCCCTGGCGGCGGAACTCCTTCCCGATCACGTCCGCGCCACCGGGTTTGGCCTTCTGGGGACGGTCAGCGGTATCGGCGATTTGATGAGCAGTCTCGTCGTGGGCCTCTTGTGGGCGCACGTGTCGCTTGCCAGCGGCTTCATTTATGCCGCGGTCCTGGCCACTCTGGGCGCGGGTCTGTTGGCCCGCCGGCCGCGCTCGCGACCATGAGTCCCGCGCACCTTTCACGCGGCCGCCTTATCGCTGGTACGGCGCCCTGTTCTTTGCGCGGTGCGGGTGCGGAGGCCACGAAGCGGCGTGCGCGGCCTTTTCGGGCGGACATCACCGAGCGCCTTGCGCGCGGCGAGCACCTCGTTTTGTATGGTCCCCTGGGGAGCGGCAAATCCACGTTCTTGTGCACCTTGCATGCGCGCCTTCGGCGTGAGGGAAGGCCGTGTGCGATCGCCGATGCCACGATCCGTCTTGGCGACATGACGCAGGCCTTCGCACGCGCCTACCCCGAGGTCGACATCGCCGGCCTCACACAGCGGCGCACGCGAGCGCGGCTGGCAGCTGCCGCCGAATTGCGCGCAGGCGTGTTGCTCTTTGATCACGTGCACCGCCTCAATACCGCCATGACGGGTTTCCTGCATGGTTTGCGCGGTGGCTTGGCGGGGATCATCCTGGCCGTGGATGTCGACGGGCCGCGTGCGCGGGAGGCACTGCGCGCGTGTTATCCGGCCCTGTCCTTGGTCGCCATGCCGCGGTCTTCCGCAAGGCAACTTCGGACGTATCTGCACGCCGCCGGTCCGACGGTGGCGTCCGACCTGACACCCGCCCAGGAACGCCAGATTCTGCGCGCCGCCCGTGGTCGTCCGGGCTGGGTGAGGCTGTGCGCGCTACTTCTTCAGGAGGATCGGTATTGGCACGGCAAGATGCTCTATGTGGCGGTATTGTGTACCGATACCGAGATCGCGCTGCGATTGGGGCGCCCTCCCTTTCTGTCATCGGCGACCCAAAACCTGCAGTCGAATTCGCCGCCCGATCGCTGAACGCGCGGCGGCGCGCTGGATTGATCAGATCCGTATCGAGGACCTGCCCGCGAGCATGGGCCCAGGCGCGCATGCGTATGACAACGCCCGGCCCGCGCTCGCCTTGCGTCGGCGCATGTGCGTTTCGGCCGTCCGATATAGGTTATCGTCTATAGAATTGTTGTTCATTGAGACGGGCCTCTATCTCGGCAAAAAGGCCCAGAATCGCCGGCCGTAGCGCGTCACGCCAGAACGCGCGCATGTTGTGTGGATTCTCGCGTAGGTCCGCGCCCAGGGCCATTGCCAGGGGCGCCCACTGGGAGAGTTCGCGATAGCGCAGGTCGCGGCTGCGCATCCATGTCCGCAGGCGCTCGCAGCCGGTCTGCAGGACGCCGTCGGGGCAGTCGTCCACTTCGAGGAAGGCGTAGCCGGCCAGGACAAGGTCACGCGCCGACAGGACCGGCACGGCCGTTACCGGCAAGAGCGGCGCCCGGGTAAGCCATGCCATGAGATCGTCCAAGGCGAGCGGGTTGGCAAGAAGGTAGCCCTGATAGTGTTCGCCACCCATGTGCCGCCATAGCCGGAGATCATCCGGTGTCTCGATGCCCTCGGCCACCAATCGGCGGCCCGATAGGTTCGCAAGCACCAAGGCCGCGCCGGCAACCGCGAAGGCGTTGGGGTCACGGCGAAATCGCCCGATAAGCCCCCGATCGAGCTTGAGTTCGTCGGCGGGCAGCTGGACGGCCTCGTTCAGGGGCGCGTAGCCAGTCCCGAAATCGTCGAGTGCCACCGCAAACCCGAGGTCCCTGAGCCTGTCTATGATGCCGGCTGCGCGGCGCATGTTGGTCAGAGCCATGCCAAGCGGCACCTCCATGCACAGACCGGTTGCGCTGGACCCGTCCAGGCGGGCGGCGATGTCTTCGAGAAAGGCCGGATGAAGGAAGTGATGGGCGCCTATGTTGAAGCTTACGCGCAGCCCGTGCCCGGCAGCCCGCAAGCGGTCGCGCACAGCGATGGCCTCGCTCACCGTCTGTCGCCCCAGGGCGCGGATGAGGTGCGGTTCCTTTTCCACATCCGGCATGAAACATTCCGCCGCAAGCAAGTTGTCACCGTCACGCCAGCGAGCCAGAAGCTCGATGCTTTCGATGTGACCGGTCGCGCAGTGCGCCTGAGGCTGCACGGCAAACGTGATGCGGCCGTCTGTCAGCGCCTCCGGAAAGTGCCTATGGACGGCCAATCGGCGCGCGAGACGCTCGGCGATGTCGCCTCCAAAGACACGATAGGTATTGCGGCCCGCGGCCTTGGCGGCATACAAGGCTTCGTCAGCCTGTATGAGCAGTGTTTCATAGCTCGTGGCACCGGATGTGGGGAGGGCCCAACCGACGCTTGCCGTGATACGCGCCTGCGGATCGGCCAGGGCGATGGCCGACAGCAGCCGTGCGGACAACGGCGCCAGGGCCTCGGCATTAGCGATACTGACAGCCAGTCCAAATTCATCACCGCCAAGACGCGCCACGTCCTCGCCTTCGCGCACAACCTCGCGCAACCTTTGCGCAACGGCCTTGAGCAGATCGTCGCCGGCGACGTGTCCCTGAAGGTCGTTCCACTCCTTGAAGCCATCCAGATCCATGACCCCGAGCGCCATCATGTGTCCGGAACGCGCTGCGCGTGCCATGGCAGAAAGGGTCGAGCGCTCGAAATAGGCGCGATTGGGCAGCGTGGTCAGCGGGTCATGGAGAGATCGGCGCATGAGTTCCTGGCGGCGCTCGTAGTTGTCCACGGCAAAGCCGATATCGTTGCCGAGGGTCTCCATGAGCCGCCTCATGTCTTCGTCAAAAAACTCGCGTTCTCCGGCGATTATCCCAAGGATGCCCGCGACCCGGCCTTCGTGTGTCCATGGGACGGTGAGGGCCGACGTAAGGCCGAGCATCCTGGCGCTGCCTTGTAGTGCCTCATCGTCCAGCCATTGATCGATGTTTTCGAAAAGGCGGGGGGTGTCGGCGTGCTGCACGCGCTCGTGGAGGATCGCCAGGGCGCGGCCGGGGGCGCCCTCGGCGACCGTGGATAAAAAGGCCTGGCCCGACCCGGCGCTCGCGGCGATCTCCGCCCCCTTGGCCCCCAGCAACGAGATGAAGGTGAGCGGGACGTCTGTGCATTCGGCGAGGATATGGCAAATATTGCGGAACAGCTGTGGCCCTTCGCTTGCGCGGGCAATGGCCTGGCTTGCGCGCGCCAACGCCTTGTAGAGGGCGCGATAGCGATCGCTCTGGCGGCGGGTACGCCAGGCGTTCAACGCCAAGCGCACACTGGTGACGAGGTGTTCGAGGAGCGCGCGCAGGGCCGGAGTAAAGTATTGGGGATCGGTCCCGTAGACGACCAGCACCGCGGTCGGGTGTTCGCGGCCGTCTTCGATAATCGGGTAGGCGAGGATGGCGCGGATCGCGCCCAGGGCGTCGTGTCCCGCCATCATCGCGGCGAGCGCCGCATCGTCGCGCGGATCGATCGGTCCGTGGGGCGTGCCGGTACGGAAGGCGCGCCCTGCCAGCATTTGACCGAATGGGTAATCGGCGGCGTCGCGGGACGGCGTCAGGCGCAGCAGGGCGTCGCACAGTTCGGGATCCCGCGCGGCGGCAGTCTGGATGCGCAACCGCGGGCCGGTCGTTTCCGGCACTGCAATGCAGGCCCCCATGATGTCGGTCTGTTCGGTCAGGATGCGTACCAGTAGCGCCTGCGCCTCATCGGGCGTTGGTTGGCGAAGCAACTCAAGCTGCATGGCGCGCACCGCGCTCTGGTAGCTCTGCAGACGCTCGATCTCGAGGCGTTGGCGTCTTTGATCTATGGCGGCGGTCAAATGTCCGGCCAGTTCGCGGACCATGCCGTACCATATGACCGTCTGTGCCGGGCGTGACAGACAGATGACGATGATCGCCCCGGTCGTGCCCAGGGCGAGCGTCACGCACGAACGGAAGGACTTCTGCGTGACCGGCGTCCAACCGACGTCGACCGCGCTCTCGAAGGCCGCGGCGACGATCTCAGTGAACGCCTGGGGATCGCCCGCTCCGGCTACGGCGCAATGCTCGCGCCAACCGACGAACACGAACGACGCATCGAGGTTGTCTTGAATCATGTGCGCGGCGTCGCCAAAGAGCTGCTGTGGGGACAATCCATTGAGGACGGCCTGATTCAGGCGGTAGAGGCCCTCATGCCACAAGCGTAACCGCATCTCTTGCGAGAGGAGATTGGAAAGCAGGAGGCCCGTGTACTGGCTGCCCCATAGCAACAGCAGAAAGAGCGGCAGCCAGCGCGCGGTGTGGTGCCACCAGAGCGCCCATAGGCGGTTGCGAGGCCAGAGCACCTCCACCTGCCAGGGATAGCCTGGGACATTGGCGTGTACCATGCGGTCGGCACGCGGCGTGCGTGCGGACGCCGCGTGCCAGAGATTGCCGGTGGCTACCGCAAATGAGCCACCCGAGCGCGTGGCCAGGCGGATGGCTAAGTGCGAACGCGAGATCGGGATCGGTATCCGGCCTAGGGCCACAGGGGCGCCGATGAGAAACCGGGTTGGGCCGCGATGCGCGGCCACACGGTATCGCAGCGGAATGACCACCGCCTGGAAGCGCCGCGCGTAGAGCGCATCGCCGATCTCGAGGTGGGGGTCGTCGCGCACGGCATGAAAGCGCCGGGCCGACAGGATGGGTTGCGCCGGCTGTGGCCGCGCTGACCATAGGATCCGGGTGCCGCGGGCATTCAGTATATTAATGTCGTGGAGCGTCGTATGGGTGGCGAGAATGGCGCGCAGCGTGTCCTTGACCGACATGCTCACCGTGGTAGCAGCGGGTTGCGAGTCGAGTAATGACCGCCCCAGAAAGCGCAGGTCGGCGAACCGCTCGTTGAGGACCAGGGCCATGTGACTGGCGACGCGCGAGGCCACGGCCTCCGCGCGCAGGCGCTCTTCGCGCTTGATATCGTGAAAGGCGTTTAGCGCGCGCCACAGGCCGAGGGCAACCAGAATGAGCCCGAAGCCCGCGAAGGCGATTGTCACGAGGCGCGTGCGCGCCCGGATGGCGCTTAGACAGGTGGCCTTCCCCGGCTTCCTATGGGGGGACGCGGAGGGAGATGAAAGCCCGTGCGGCATGCGATACCCTCGTCTGGCCCCGAACGCTAAGACGAGCCTCGTGGCGGCCGCCACGGCCGACCGTTGTTGATGGCCCCGTTTCCTTGCAAAGGGCATACCAGCGCAAATGAGGTCGCGGCCGCCATATTCTCGCAGGTGTGCGCCGCGCAATCGGCCCCAGGGCGCGCGCACCGTCAGTGGATGCGACGATCCGCGGCAGATGGCGGGCGTGCGGGGCTGAATAGGGCGCGCCTCAGCGATCGGGACTGTGGTCCGGGGCGTCATCGCGTTCGGCGCTCGACTCGCGAACCTTGCGCCACGCGATAGGATCGGGGATATTCGCAATCAGGGGCGATGGCGCGCAGCGGCGGTATGCGGGCGGCGCGAACGTGTTCGCCGGGCGGCAAGGCCTGCGCCGGGTGCCGCGGACCTGGTCGGTCGAGGAGGCGGGGCGGTTACCGTCTCCTGGCGGTTTGATGGTTGCTTGTCACCGCTGACGCCGGCTCTGATCGCCCAGAGCACGGCACCCGCGGCGCCGATATCACGACTATCCTCGAGGGGATCGTCGCAGAATCGGTCGAACCGTCTTTGCGGCCCGGCTTTGTGGCGCCCCGACCCATTGGGTAATGGGCCGCGTGGTCGCTGTCGCGGGCTGCGGTACAGGGCCGGTATGCGGCAACTTCTTCCGTGATCGCGGTCGCGGGTGTGTGCGAGGGATTTATGAAAGGTGTCGAAAGAATAACCGCCTTGGGGCAGCGTATATGGTACGACAACATCAGCCGCGATCTGCTCGAAAGCGGCGGTTTGCGCGCGCTCGTGGCCCAGGGTGTGCGTGGTGTCACGACCAATCCCACGATTTTCGAGAAGGCCATCGGCGAGGGGACTCATTACGATGCCGATATCCGCGCCCTGGAGGCGCAGGGTATGAGCCCCGAGGCCATGGTGCGCGAGCTCATGATCAGTGACGTGCGACGCGCCGCGGATATCTTGCGTCCGGTCTTTGATGCGAGCCTCGCGGTGGACGGCTATGTGAGTATCGAGGTGGCCCCGGACGAGGCGCAGGACGTCGATGCCACCGTGGCTGAGGCAAAGACCCTGTGGAGTACCATCGCCAGACCCAATGTCATGATCAAGATCCCGGCGACTGAGGCCGGCTATCAGGCCATGCGCGAGGTTCTGGCGCAGGGGATCAACGTCAACGTGACCCTGATCTTCTCCCCGCAATCGTATGAGCGGGTCGCGGCCGCGTATTGCGCGGCGCTCGAGGATCGGTTGACTCAGGGTTTGTCCATCGACCGCGTGGCATCGGTGGCGAGTGTATTTGTGAGCCGAGTGGACACGGTCGTCGATGCGCAGCTGCAAGAGAGGCTGCAGAACGCCCCGGCGGCCGAGGCCAAGCGCCTAAAGAGCCTTCTCGGGCGCGCCGGCATCGCCAATGCGCAGCGGATCTACCAGCGTTATAAAGAACTTTTCCGCGGCAAGGACTTCGCGCGCCTAAGGGCTCGCGGGGCTCGGCCCCAATGGCCATTGTGGGCGAGCACAAGCAGCAAGAATCCCGCTTATTCGGCCACCTGGTACATCGATCGCCTGATTGCCCCGGACACCATTAATACGGTTCCGCCGCAGACCTTTCAGGCGCTGCTCACGCACAAGCCAAAGGCGTTGCTGGAGGCCGAGATCGCGCAGTCGTTGGCTGTGCATGACGGCCTGCGGCGCGAGGGGATAGACCTGCCGCAGATACTCGACACCCTCCTGGACGAAGGGCTCGCCTCGTTTCTGCGGTCCTATCAGGCATTGACCGCACGCCTCGCCCACAAAAAGAGCACCCTGACGATATAAGCCCAGTGTCCCCCGGAAGCGGGTATACTGCTGGCGGGAGTCGGCCAGACAGTCGCTGCTGCAAGGCAGAGGAAAGTCCGGGCTCCACAGGGCAAGGTGCCAGGTAACGCCTGGGAGGCGCGAGCCTACGGAAAGTGCCACAGAAAATATACCGCCCGTCGTGTGACGGGTAAGGGTGAAATGGTGCGGTAAGAGCGCACCGCGCCGGTGGCAACATCGGTGGCAGGGCAAACCCCACCTGGAGCAAGACCGAATAGGGGGACCATGGCGTGGCCCGCGTTGTCCCCGGGTAGGTTGCTAGAGGCGTCCGGTGACGGGCGTCCCAGAGGAATGACTGTCCACGACAGAACCCGGCTTATCGGCCGACTCCCACTTTTTGTCCATAAGCCCCCAAGACCGGGTCCGGTGTAGCCGCGCTCGCGTCCCCGACTCCAGGCCCGAGCCCGCTTAGGGCGGTCTTAAAGAAGCGAGCATATCGCTACGGAAAGCTGCGGGCCGGGGTTCCAGGCTCACACAAAATCTTATTGATGCCCGGTCGGGCTCATCGATCGCTGTCAGCCCCTGCCATTCGGGCGGAAACGTTGGTCGGCGTTCGTTTACGAGGATTACACGGGATACAAGGCATTCCGGTGCCCACAATCACCGCCGACCCCTCGCACAAGGATATTGTTATTGGTCAGCAAGGCGTTCACGGCCATCGGGCTCACCCCGAAATGCCCTGCGGCCTCGTCGATCGCGACGTCCGAATAGTCATCCTCGAGGAACGCGGTCAGGGCGTCGATCGGGCACAGGAGCTCCGCGGCAAATGCCTTTTGATACTGTTGGCGAGCGGTCCCCAGGTCGCTGCTGGCAAGCCAGGAGCTCCCCGTCCCCTCCATCCACAGGTAGTCACTGAAAAGACGCGCCAGATCGAAACGCCGCGAGGTCGGATGACCTCTGCGCGGGACGAGCCGGTAGCGGCCGCCGCCCAGCGGTTCCGCGAGCACCGCCTTTGTCCGTTGCGCGGGCGGCGACCACGATTTTGCGTCATGGGCCGCGATGCCCAATAGCTCGTACAATACCGCGTCGTCCAGCGGGCCCTCTCTGTGACCCAAAGCGGCCCGCACGCCGCGCGCCGCCTGCACGGCCTTTTCCCAAGGCCTCAGCGATCCGCGGCCGGACACCGGAGGTGAGCCCGATGGGCGGGGATCGGAGGGCTGGCCCGCAAGACTCGGGGCTCGGATGATCGCCTCGATCGCCGCCGGGCCTTGGCTCCCCTTTCCGTACGCGGGCGCGACCTCCGACAGGGCAGGGCCCATGGTCTGGAGTAACCGCAATGCCCTCTCCATGAATGGCTCGGGCGCCTCGTCCGGCTCGAATCCGAACTCCGCCTCCAATCGCCGATATGCGGTTTGCTTACCATCGGCGCGGTCTGCGCACACAAGATCCCACAGGACCCGCAAATCACTCCTGTGATGCCCCCGCACGGCCAAACGATCCAAGGTCGCCGTTATCAAGGTCTCGGCCTCGCGGCTAAACTCGTCCGGGGACACAGACGTCGCCTGCTCAAGGCCGGTGAGATAGCGTACGGACTGCCGGGAATCCGGCCGGGACGCAAGCGCCCATACCCGTATCTGGTTCCCATCGGTGGCAAACAACACCTGCGGCCATACGAAACCGTACCCGGCGGCGGCTAGCTCGTGGGCCATGCGCCACTCTACGCTAAATGGCATGCCGTCGGCCGGTAACGGCTCCCAAAGAAGGCGCCACCACGACGAAGCCAGCCACAAGGCCAGCGGGTAGGCGGACGCCAGGACCGCGTCTTGCGGACATCGTGTCCAGACATCCTCGTTGCGCATGAGATTGTGAGGTCCCACATGGAGCGCGAGGCGCGCCGTGGTGTCTGCGACCTCCGCATCGCCGTCGCAGCCCTCCGTCGCCCACTCCCACGTCCAATGAAACGCGCTCACAAGGCCTCCCAACGGCTCAGAATCTCTTTGGCAAGCGGATCGCTCCCGCAAAGCGGATATCCATGACAGGTGCCCGTCTCCCGATTCTCAAGCTGGGCCTCCAAAGGCACGCCGGCGTCACTCACCGCCCAGACATTCTGCGGCCACTCGCCGCACAAGCGTTCGCTGACAAATCCTCGACGCAACCCCTTTTGGAGATACTCGAGGGCCTCGGCCCGCGACACGATATCCGCATCGTCGCATAGGGATTTGCCCAGGCGCGCGCCGCTCGGCGGTGTAAGTCCAAAATCCCCCGGATTCTTCTTGTGGTCGGGATTTCCCCCGTAGCGCGCCCTCTGGGCAAGCCCCTCCCAGACGCCCCGATCCGCTTCCCTGATGGCGCGGAATCGGCGCTTGGGATTCACGCTTCGATATCCATGATTCACTCGGTTACCCCGCCACGCCTCTGTGCCCTGCTCTCCCGGGATGGCCCATGGCCGATCGGCGCTTGCGGTTCATCTGCCCCAAGATCTCCCGGTCTCCCAGGATCGCCCATTCCATGCTCCACAAAATCTGCGTATTCCGACAGGTCCCTGTCGCGTTCAGACCTTCCGTTCCCTGGCCTCGGAGATTGCGCATAAAGCCGTGTTGTCGGGACGATCTGCCGCGACCTCATCGATACGGCCGCGTCCATGGCCATGACCGCAGACCATGTACGGGCCCGGTTCCCCCCGTCGCACCCATCTGCCCGTCACGCCAACCCTCGGATTTCTGAACGCGGCGGTCGCCGGTGGGCCAACCATCTATCCGCGCCCCGGCCCGCCTGCGGCAGTCTATTGTGGGATCAGGTCGCCTGGTACCGGTCGTGTCGGATGCGCACGATCTCGTCGAGATAGTCGCTCCCCCAGCCCCGCAGGACCTCGAGGACCGGCGCCAAGGTCTTCCCGGAGGCGGTGAGCGAATATTCCACCTTGGGCGGGACCTCGGGATATACGGTGCGCGCGACCACGCCGTCTGCCTCCAGCTCTCGCAACTGGCGCGTGAGCATCCTCTGGGTCACGGCCGGCATCAGGCGGGCGAGTTCCCCGAAGCGCTTCGTGCCGCCTAACAAATGAAAGAGGATCACGCCTTTCCATTTGCCGCCGATCACCTCCAGGCAGGCCTCG
Source organism: Gammaproteobacteria bacterium (assembly GCA_028064935.1). Next base: position 14,649 of record JAPTWT010000041.1, read on the forward strand.
ACCGGACAACCAAAATCGCAATCGTAGCGGGTATAGCGGCTCGGACGCATAGGACCCCCATCGGTATACCGCGTGTAAGTACCCAACAAATATGTGCATTCTTACAAATATGGTCGGCTTCTCCTAGCATAGCCGCAAGCCCATTGGCTTGACTACCTTCGAAACAATACGGAGAACCCATGGATATCGTGACCGCCATCAAGGCCCGCCGCGCCGTCAAGCAGTTTGATCCTAGCCACCGGCTCACCGAGAGCGAGGTCGACACGCTTTTGTCGCTCGCCATGCTCTCGCCGACCGCCTTTAATATCCAGCACTGGCGCTTCGTCCTGGTACAGGATCCGCAGCTGCGCGATGCCATCCGCGCGGCCTCATGGATGCAGTCGCAGATCACGGACGCCTCGCTTCTGATCGTCATGTGCGCGGACCTGAAGGCCTGGGAAAAACAACCGGAACGTTACTGGCGCAATGCCCCGGCCGACGTGCGTGAAGGTATCCTCGCGGCGATCGATGCCTATTACCGTGGCCGCGAGACCGTACAGCGTGATGAGGCCATGCGCTCCTGCGGGATCGCGGCCCAGACCCTTATGCTCGCGGCCCAGGCCCTGGGGTACGACTCCTGCCCCATGGATCTGGCCGACTTCGGCGAGGTGGGCCGCCTGATAGGTCTCCCCGAAGACCATGTGATCGGGCTCTTTGTCGCCATCGGCCGGGGTGTTCGCGAACCTCGGCCGCGGGCGGGGGCGCTCACGCGAGATGAGGTGGTGCGCAAGGACCGTTTCTGAGCGGAGCTCTGCCCGGCCGACCTCGCGCCCTTACCGCCGTGTGATGGCGATCCGTGAGGGGCGGGCAGGATGCCATGGGCAGCGCCCGGCGGCCGGACTATATAGGGTGTTTGAGTCTGGCGGCAAAGAGGGCGTGCCAACATCGATCGGGTCGCCGGCGCGCTCTGACACCGGCGTGGGCACTTCGGGACCTACAGGCATCGGCCAACGGTATCCGCCCCGGCGATCCCGCCCTGGGCAGCCAGGACTGTCCACGCCGTTCGGGGAACCCATTGTACACCCCATGACACCCCCAACCCGTTAAAGCGGGTTGGGGGTGTCACAACCGCCGCGGCCGGTAATGGCCATGCGCGCCATCGTCGGACACCGCCCGTGATCGCCCGCCGTCCGCATTTCATCGCCCGCGCTTGACTTCGCTTTTCGTGCGTCTCTATAGTGTCATTAAGTGGGTGAAAGTGGGTATTTGTGGGATAGGGGTGCGAAGACACATGTTCCGCGGCGTAAACAGCGTGAGTCTCGACAGCAAGGGGCGAATCGCCATCCCCACGCGCTATCGGGAGGGTCTGCGCAGCCACTGCCAAGGCCGGCTTATCATGACGGTCGACCGCGACCATTGCCTGCTGCTTTACCCGCTTCCGGAATGGGAGGTCATAGAGGCCAAACTCGTCGCTCTGTCGAGTTTCAACCCGCATACGCGGCGCCTGCAGCGCCTCTTGATCGGGCATGCGACGGAGTGCGACATGGATGGGGCGGGGCGCATCTTGTTGCCCGCACCGCTGCGCGCCTTTGCGACACTGGATAAGGATATCATGTTGATCGGACAGGGAAACAAGTTCGAACTATGGGATGCCGCGACATGGGATGCGCGCCGCGCCGAATGGCTGGCGCAGACTGACGGCGAAGAGCTGCCCGCCGAGCTGCAGTCCCTGTCGCTGTGACCGGGGGTCACGCGCCGGTTCTTCTGGCCGAGACCCTGGAGGCGCTTGCGGTGCAGCCGGAGGGGCGTTATCTCGACGCGACCTTCGGCCGTGGCGGGC
>JAPTWT010000041.1:16477-36804 GCA_028064935.1 Gammaproteobacteria bacterium
CGGGCATAGTGCGGAGATATTGGCGCGGCTTGCGCCGAACGGGCGGCTGGTCGCGATGGATTGCGACGATCAGGCGATCGAGGTGGCCACGCGGTGTTTCGGGGAGGACCCGCGTATGACGATAGTAAAAGGGCGTTTCTCCGTGATCGAACGGTATCGAGAGGAGGCGCCATGGCAAGGAGGCTTCGATGGCATTTTATTCGATTTGGGGGTCTCGTCACCCCAGTTGGACGATGCCGCCCGCGGTTTTAGTTTTCGGCGCGAAGGACCGCTCGACATGCGTATGGACCGGCACGCGCACCCGTCAGCGGCGGAGTGGCTGAACGCGGCCCCCGAGGCCGAGATTGCCGAGGTCCTGCGCGATTTCGGCGAGGAGCGCTACGCGCGGCGTATCGCGCGCGCGGTGGTCGCCGCGCGCGCCATAGCCCCGCTTGCCACGACCACACAGTTCGCGGCGCTCGTGGCCCGCGAGATCCCGCGCCGGGAGCCTGGGCAAGATCCGGCGACACGCGCCTTTCAGGCCGTGCGCATACGGATCAATGACGAACTCGGCGAATTGACACGCGCCCTGCCGGCGGCGTGCGCCCTATTGCGGCCGGGCGGGCGGCTCGCGGTGATCAGCTTCCATTCGCTCGAGGACCGCATCGTCAAACAGTTTTTCGTGCGTGAGTCGCGTGGGGACACCTATCCATCGCGCCTGCCGATCCCGCAGGCATGGCTTGCGCCCCGTTTGCGGGTTCTGGGCCGGGCGCTGCGGGCGGGCGCTGCGGAACGGGCCGCAAACCCCCGGTCGCGAAGCGCCGTGTTGCGCGTCGCACAGCGCCTGGGAGATCCTTCATGACCGGTCGTGCCACGATATTCTGGCTGGTTGCCCTGATCGTGTCGGCCCTGGCGCTCGTCGACGTTCGCAATCGTTATTTGCTGCTTTTCGACCACGAGGAGCACTTGGTCGGTCAAAAGGATGCCTTGCACGTGGAGTGGGGGCGACTCTTGCTGGAGCAGGGGACGCTGGCCGCGCATGGGCGCATCGATCGTATTGCGCGGCATCGTCTCGATATGACGATGCCTGATCCGCGGCGCATCGTACTCATCTATACCCAGCCGTCGAATATCCCATGACCGGGCCCAGCCATTACTTCGTGGTCACCGGTCAGGCCGGTTTCGGGCGTTCGGGATTCGTGATGACGCTCATGCTGATAGCGCTCGCCCTCATGGCGGTACGCGCCTTCTATCTGCAGGTCCTGGACGCCCCTTTTCTGCGCCACGAGGCCAGGCGCCAGGCGATCGAGACCGTACAGCAAGAGGGGCATAGAGGCATGATCGTGGATCGTCACGGCCAGCCGCTTGCGATCAGCACGCCCGTGGATTCGCTATGGGCGAATCCCCACATTCTCTTGAAAGAGCCAGCGGTGTGGCCACGCTTGGCGCACGCCATCGGATGGCGCACGACCACGCTCGAGAAGGCCATCGACGCCCAAAGGCACGAGCAATTCATGTACCTGCGCCGTCAGGTAGACCCGCGTTACGCGCAGGGCGTGCTCGCCTTGCGCATACCCGGGGTGGCCTCGCAGCGGGAATATCGTCGCTACTACCCGGCAGGGGCGGTGGCGGCGACCGTGATCGGTTTCACCAATATCAATGATCAGGGCCAGGACGGGGTGGAGTTGGCCTACAACTCCTTCTTAAGTCCCCGTCGCGGGCGCGCCATCGTGGTTCGTGACGGCCTAGGCGAGCCGATCGCCGTGCGGCGGGGGAGAAAGCCGCCGCGTCCGGGTCGTACCCTGGTGTTGAGTATCGATGAGCGTATCCAGTATCTGGCCTACCGCGAGCTCTTGAAGGCGGTACGCTACCATGACGCGAGCAGTGGCTCGGTGATCGTTCTCGATGCGCACACCGGCGAGATCCTGGCCTTGGCCAATGTCCCGAGCTTCAACCCCAACACCCGCAGCGACCTCGATAGCAGCTATTATCGCGACCGTGCCGTGACCGATGTGCTGGAGCCCGGGTCGTCCCTCAAGCCGTTTACGATCGCGCTCGCGCTGCAGTCCGGGCGCATCGTCCCCCACACCTTGATCAGCACGTCTCCCGGCAGCTACTGGGTGGGGCCCGACAAGATCAGTGACGTCGGGGATTTCGGGCTCATCGATGTGTCGCACGTCATTGCCGAATCGAGTAATGTCGGGGCCTCCAAGATCACGCTCACGACCCTGACGCGCCGCGCCATGTACCGCAATTTCCTGCGCCTGGGATTCGCCCATTCGACGCACAGCGGCCTGCCCGGGGAGTCGAGCGGATATCTGAGTCCGCCGGAGACTTGGGAGCCGATTCAGAAGGCGACTTTGTCGTTTGGTTATGGTATCTCGGTGACGCCGATGCAGATGGCCCGTGCCTATACCGTATTCGCAGACGGCGGGGTATTACGGCCCATCAGTATCCTGAAGGCGCCGCCGCGGTCGCCGGGGCGGCGGGTGTTTTCGCGGACGGTGGTGAGCGAGATGCGCCATATGCTGGAGCTCGCAGCAAGCCCGGTCGGTACCGGGGCCAATGCCGACGTGGTGAATTATCGTGTGGCCGGCAAGACCGGGACTGCGCACATTGCGGACGCCAAGGGGTATCATAAGCATCGCTATGTCGCGTCCTTTGGGGGATTTGCGCCGGCCTCCGATCCGCGGCTTGTGATTTTCGTCGACATCCGCGATCCCCGCAAGCACGGGTATTATGGTGCGCAGTGCGCGGCCCCGGTGTTCCGTAAGGTCATGACCGGCGCGCTACGGATCCTGAACATTCCGCCCGATAACCCGGTCACCACCATGGCGCGCGCGCAAACGAGGTGGCCATGACCGCCATGCTGGCCACACTTTTGCAGGGCATCCGCGAACTTCCGCCGGGCGTCGATCGGCCGATCGCGGCCTTGAGCCTCGACAGTCGTACGGTGGTGCCGGGTGCCTTGTTCATGGCCCTGGCCGGTACGAGTCAGGATGGGCGCCGTTTCATCAGTGATGCGGTGGCGCGCGGCGCGGCCGCGGTCGTGACCGAGAGTCTGGACGATGCCCGGTTAGGCACGGTCCCGGTCATCGCCTGCCCTGGCCTGCGCCATAAGGTCGGCGTCATGGCCGACCGTTTCTATGGAAGCCCATCACGGGCGCTGTCGGTCATTGGAGTGACCGGGACCAACGGTAAGACCACGACCAGTCATCTCATAGCCTATGCCATGAACATGCGCAGTCCCTGTGCCCTGATCGGGACGCTCGGTAACGGATTCCCCGGAGCCCTGTTGCCGGCCGAGCACACCACGCCGGATGCGATATCTCTGCATCGCTGGCTGGACCGCTTCCGGCGCGAGGGGGCGAGCGCGGTATCGATGGAAGTGTCCTCGCATGCGCTCGATCAGGGCCGGGTCGCGGGGGCGCATTTCCTGGGCGCGGTTTTTACGAACCTCACGCGCGACCATCTGGATTATCATGGGGACATGGGGCGCTACGGGGAGGCCAAGGCGCGGCTGTTCACGCTGCCTGACCTGGCATTTGCGGTCCTCAATGGCGACGATGCGTTCAGCGAGGTCTTGAAGGACCGGTTACCGCCTGGAGTGCGGGCGTGGCGCTATGGGGGTACGGGGGACGTGCGCGTTCAGGACGTCCGGGCGACCGCGCGAGGTCTCGAGATCGTGTTGCTCGCCCCGGAAGGTCCCGTGACCCTAAAGAGCCCCTTGATCGGCCATTTCAATGTCTACAATCTGGCCGCGGCGCTGACCGTGCTTGTGGCGTTGGGCTGGCGGGCGCGCGATGCCGCCGACGCCCTGGCGGTCGTCACCCCCATCCCCGGACGCATGGAGCCCGTACCGGGGCGCGCCGATCAGCCGTTCGTGGTGGTCGATTATGCCCACACCCCCGATGCCTTGGAGAAGGCCCTGGCCGGGGCGCGTGCCCATGCCGCGGGGCGGGTCATCTGTGTCTTCGGATGCGGTGGGGATCGTGATCGCGGTAAGCGTGCGCTCATGGGGGCGTGCGCTAGCCGTTACAGTGATCTCGCCATCGTGACCCACGACAACCCTCGCCACGAGGACCCGGAGCGCATTATTGCCGACATCCTGAAAGGGGTTCCCGACGAGGCCCGCGCGCATCTGGTGGTCATGGGCGATCGCCAGGCGGCGATCGCGCGCGCACTACGCGAGGGGTCCGCGGGTGATGTCGTGGTGATTGCCGGCAAGGGGCATGAGGAATATCAGCAGTTCGGCGATCGGCGAGTCCCATACAGCGATCGCCTCACCGCCCGCCAGTTACTGGGGTCGCCATGATGACCGTAGACGAGGTCGCCATGGCCGTCGGGGCCAGGCCCGTGGCTGTCTCGGGACGCATCGAGGGGGTGGCGACCGACACCCGCACCATGGTGCCCGGTTGCCTCTTTATCGCCTTGCGGGGCGCGCGTTTCGATGGCCATGCCTTTTTGCGCGAGGCGGCCGCCCGCGGGGCGGTTGCGGCAATCACCGACCGTCCTTGCGAGGCGGGCTGGCCGCCCTGTCTTGCGGTGGCAGATACGCGTCTGGCCTTGGGGCGGTTGGCCGCCCATTGGCGGCGCAAGATGAAGGCCCAAGTGCTTGCGGTGACCGGCAGCAACGGCAAGACCAGCGTCAAGGAGATGGCATCGCGCATCCTGGCGCTCGAGCACCCGGGCATTGCGACGCAGGGCAATCTCAACAACGACATCGGCGTGCCGCTCACGCTCCTGCGGCTGCGGCCCGAGCATCGCTATGCCGTCATAGAGATGGGCATGAACCGGCCCGGCGAGATCGCGGCATTGGCGGCCATCGCCGCCCCAGACGTGGCCTTGGTCACCAACGCCGGGCGCGCGCATCTCGCCGGTCTTGGGACTATCGAGGCCGTGGCCCGGGAGAAGGGCTCCCTGTACCCGGCGCTCGGTGATGCGGGCGTCGCGGTCATCAATGCCGATGATGCCCATGCCTCGTATTGGCGGAGCCTCGCCCGCGGACCCGTGCTGACTTATGGTCTGCGCGCGCCTGCGGATGTATCGGCGCGCTTTACGCCGACGGCGGATGGCGCGGAGCTGCTCATAGCCGCGCGCGGTTGGGCAAGCGGGTTGCCAGTGCGGCTTGCCATGCTCGGGCGCCATAACGTGGCCAATGCCCTGGCGGCCACCGCCCTGGCCCTGACCGCCGGGGCGTCGCGCGACGCCATTGCCGCGGGTCTCGCCCAGGCAGTCCCGGTTGCCGGACGTCTGGAGGGGGCGGCGGGATGCGCCGGCTCGCGCCTCATCGACGACAGTTACAATGCCAACCCGGATTCGGCGCATGCCGCGCTGGCCGTGTTGGCCGATCTGCCCGGCGAGCGCTGGTTCGTTTTAGGCGACATGGGCGAACTGGGCGAGAGCGGCGCGGCACTGCACCGGTCGTTCGGCGAGGCCGCGGCCGCGGCCGGCATAGAGCACCTGTGGACGTTGGGCGCGTTGTCCGGCGAGGCCAGCCGCGCCTTCGGTGCCGGCGGACGGCACTATGAGGATCACGAGACACTTTCACAGGATCTGAGGGAGGCACTCCATGAGGATGCCGTGGTGTTGATCAAAGGGTCGCGGAGCATGCGCATGGAGCGCATCGTATCCGCCTTGCGCGTGAGCTGAGGGCTGGATGTTTCTGCTCATCATGAAGGCATTTGCTACCACCCCGACCGCCGATCTGCTGGCCTGGCGCGCCCTGTTTGCGTTTCTGACGGCCTTCGCCCTAGGCATCGCCGTGGGTCCCGCCATGATCCGCAGACTGACCGTGAGGCTCATCGGTCAGACGGTTCGCAAGGATGGCCCGCAAAGCCACTATCAGAAGGCCGGCACGCCGACCATGGGTGGCTTGCTCATGCTGTTTGCGATCGCGGCCTCGACGATCCTCTGGATGCGTCCTGACAACCGCACCACGTGGATCGCGCTCGCGACCCTGCTGCTGTTTGGGGCCATCGGCTGGGCGGACGACTATGTAAAGCTTTTGCACAAAAATCCCCGCGGGATAGGGGCGCGCGCAAAGTTCGCTTCCCAGACCCTGGTCTCGATCGCGGCCGCGGCCGCAGTCTATGTCGCGGCGCGCAAGGGGGCAGATACCGCATTCTATCTCCCGTGGATGGCCCATCCGCTCGTCCGCCTCGGGGCGTTCCCGTTCGTGATTCTCGGGTTTCTGGTGATCACCGGTGCCAGTAATGCCGTCAATCTCACCGACGGCTTGGATGGGCTTGCCGCCTTCCCGACCGCCCTCGTGGCAGGTGCCCTGGGTGTGCTGGCCTATGTCGCCGGTTCTCCGCATCTAGCCGCGCAGGTCGGCCACCCTTTTGTGCCTGGGGCGCGTGATCTGCTGGTCTTTTGCTGCGCCATTATAGGGGCGACGCTGGCGTTCCTATGGTTCAACGCCTATCCCGCGCAGGTATTCATGGGCGACGTCGGCGCCCTGGCGCTGGGCGCCGCCCTGGGTATCGTGGCGGTGGTGATTCGCCAGGAGCTCCTGCTCTTTATTATGGGGGGCGTGTTCGTAGCCGAGACCCTCTCGGTCATGTTGCAGGTCGGGTCGTTCAAATTGACAGGGCGGCGGGTGTTCAGGATGGCCCCCTTGCACCACCATTTCGAACTCAAGGGATGGCCGGAGCCGCGCGTGATCGTGCGCTTTTGGATTACCACCATCATCCTCGTGCTGATTGGACTCTCGACGCTCGGGGGGCGGCCATGACGCGGCGGGCCGTCGTTCTAGGGCTGGGCGAGACCGGTCTGTCATGCGTGGACTATTTGCGTGCCCAGGGTTATGAGGTCACGGTATGTGACACGCGCCCGGCCCCGCTGCTCCTCCCATCGCTGCGCGCGCGCCACCCGCAGGTGCCGGTGCTGCTCGGGGATTTCCGCAAAGATATTCTGATCGGCACCGATCTTTTGGTGGTGAGCCCCGGCCTGTCGCTAAAGGAGCCGGCCATCGCCGCGGCACGGCGCATGGGCGTAGCCGTAGTCGGCGACATCGAACTGTTTGCGCGCGCCTGTCTCGCGCCGGTCATCGCCATAACCGGTTCGAACGGCAAGAGTACGGTCACGACGCTGGTCGGCGCCATGCTGGCGCGCGCCGGTCTCAAGGTCGCCGTCGGTGGCAACATCGGCATCCCCGCGTTGTCGCTTCTGGATCAGCCCGTGCCCGATGTCTATGTGCTCGAGCTTTCGAGCTTCCAGCTCGAAACGACCGAGAGCCTGAATGCCCAGGCGGCGACGGTTTTGAACATAAGCCCCGATCACATGGATCGGTACGACGATCTGTCCGAATACGCGCATGCCAAGGCGCGCATTTTCGGCGGGGTCGGGCGCATGGTCGTCAATCGCGACGATCCGTGGGTGATCGCCATGGCGCATGAAGATCGAGAGGTCGTCACCTTCGGGCTGGGGCGCCCGATAGGACATGATTTCGGATTGATCGACCATGCCGGCGCATCGTGGCTGGCCTATGGGCGTCAACCCTTGATGCCGGAGGCCGCCGTGCCCATCCCTGGGCGTCATAACGTCGCCAATGTCCTGGCCGCATTCGCGCTGGCGACCGCGGCGACCCGCGATCTTGCGGCGATGACGGAGGCGGTCCAGACCTTCCAGGGCTTAGCCCATAGGACCCAGATCGTCGGGCGCTGTGATGGCATCGACTGGATAGATGACTCCAAGGGTACGAACGTGGGCGCGACCGCCGCGGCCATGGCCGGCCTTAGCGGTCCGGTGGTACTGATCGCGGGAGGTGATGGCAAGGGGGCGGACTTCGCGCCGCTCGCCGCGGCCGTGCGTGCCAAGGCGCGGGCGGTTGTGTTGATCGGACGCGACGCCGCGCGCATTGAAGAGGCCTTGCATGGTTGTTGCCCGATCGTTCATGCGCGCGACATGGACGAGGCGGTGCTCATGGCGCGCGAACAGGCGCAAGCCGGGGACCAGGTATTGCTGTCTCCGGCGTGCGCGAGCTTCGACATGTTCCGGAATTATGCCCACCGCGGTGAGGTGTTCGTGGACGCGGTTCAGCGGCTCGTTGTGCAAGGCTCGGGGGGTGTCCATGGCTGACACCAAAGACGCCGCGGTCATGCGCCGCCCGCCGCCCCTGGACTCCGTCCTCTTGTATACCCTGCTTACGTTGCTCGGGTTTGGACTTGTCATGGTGTACTCGGCATCGGCTTTCGTGGCGGTCCACGAGGTGGGCTACAGCACCTATTATCTTTGGCATGACGCCGTGAATACCGCCATCAGCATCATCACGCTGGTCGTGGTGGTGCGGATTCCGACCGTGGTGTGGCGTCGGATGTCCCCCTACCTCCTGATGGGGGGGCTCGCCGCGCTGGTGTTGGTTCTGATCCCGCATGTGGGCGTGCGCGTCAATGGTTCGGCGCGCTGGTTATCATTGGGCGTGATCAACATCCAGCCCTCCGAGTTCCTGAAATTGTTCCTGGTCCTCTATCTCGCCGGTTATCTCGTGCGCCGCCAGGATCGCCTGAGCGAATTCACGCACGGCATCCTGACGGTCGCCACGCTGCTCATGGTGACCGGGGTCCTCTTGCTGCTCGAGCCGGATATGGGCAGCGAGGTGATTTTGTGGGCGGTGGCCTTCGGGATGTTGTTCGTGGGAGGTGTGCGCCTGAGCCACTTCCTGGCCGTGGTCCTCTCGGCGGCGGGGGCCGGCGTCCTGCTGATCCTGGCGTCCCGCTATCGGGAGGATCGTGTGATAGGTTTCCTGCACCCCTTCGCGCGCGCCAAGGGTGACGGTTATCAGCTGGTCCAGTCGCTCATGGCCTTCGGGCGTGGGGGATGGTTCGGCCGCGGTCTCGGTCTCAGTATCCAGAAACTTTATTATTTGCCGGCCTCGCATACCGATTTCCTGTTTGCGATCATAGCCGAGGAGTTCGGGCTGGCCGGCGTACTGTTTGTGATCGGGCTCTTCGCCATCCTCGTGGTCCGCGCCTTCCAGATTGCCGAGGCCGCACGCCGGGACGGCGATCTCTACTCCTGTTATGTCGCCCAGGGGGTCGCCATCCTGATCGGCCTAGAGGCGATCATCAATATGGGGGTCGACATGGGGGTTTTGCCGACCAAGGGGCTGGCATTGCCGCTGTTGAGTTATGGTGGTTCGAGTACCTTGATGAGCTGCACCGCGCTCGGGCTTTTGCTGCGCATCGATCGCGAGCGCAAGGCCCAGGGGGCCTCGCGATGAAGACCGTCCTGATCGCCGCCGGCGGTACGGGCGGGCACGTATTCCCGGCCCTGGCCGTGGCCCGCGCCTTGCGCGCCCAGGGGGTGGCGGTGGCCTGGATCGGTACGGAGCGCGGTCTCGAGGCGCGCGTGGTGCCCGCCGCCGGCTTCTGCGTGGATTGGATCACGATCCAGGGGCTGCGACGCGGATCGCTGCGTGATCTGGCCTTTCTCCCGGGGCGTCTTACCATCGCGCTCTGGCAGACCTACCGGATCTTCCGGCGGCGGCGACCGGATGTCGTGCTTGCGCTCGGCGGGTTTGTCGCCGGCCCCGGCGGCATCATAGCCTGGCTTACACGCACCCCGCTTGTCGTGCATGAGCAAAACGCGCTGGCGGGCCTCACCAACCGCTGGCTTGCACTGTTCGCCGATCGCGTGTTGTGCGGGTTTCCGGAGGCGTTCCGCTCGCTACCTGGGGCCGTGCACACCGGCAACCCGGTGCGTTCGGAGATATTGAACGTCGCGCACCCCGAGATCCGCCTCAAAGGCCGCGTCCCGCCCTTGCGCGTGCTCGTCGTGGGGGGCAGCCAGGGGGCGTCGATATTGAATAGCGTCGTGCCGCAGGCCGTGGCCTTGATCGATCCGGCGTGGCGGCCTGCTGTCCATCACCAGACCGGGAACCGCGAGCTTAGCGCCACCACGGAGGCCTATGCGGCGCGTGGGATCGAGGCCCGGGTAACGGCATTTTTGGACGACATGGCCGCTGAATACGAGTGGGCGGATGTGGTCGTATGCCGCGCCGGCGCGATGACGATCGCGGAATTGTGCGCGGTGGGAATCGCCGCCGTGCTCGTCCCGTTTCCGCATGCTACCGACGACCACCAAACCGCCAATGCCCGCTTCCTGGTGGACCGCGAGGCGGCCTTGTGTGTCCCGCAGGTGGAGTTCTCCCCGTCCCATGTCGCGGAGCTCATCGAGGGGCTTGCGCGCTCGCCGGAGGTGGGTATGCGCATGGCCGAGCGTAGCCGCGCGTGCGCCATGCCCGACGCCACCGAACGCATCGTGGCCGCATGCCTGGAGGCCGCTCATGCATAATGTCCATCGCATTCATTTCGTGGGCATAGGCGGGGCCGGCATGTGCGGTATCGCCGAGGTCCTCCATAATCTCAAGTTCGAGGTATCGGGATCGGATGCCGCCGAGAGCGCTACTACCCGGCGGCTTGCAGGTCTTGGAATCAAGGTCCACATCGGCCATGACCAGGGCCTTGTGTGCGCGCAGGATGTGGTGGTCGTGTCGTCGGCGATCTCGCCCGAGAACCCTGAGGTCCTGGCTGCGCGCGCGGCCAAGATCCCGGTGATCCCGCGCGCCGAGATGCTGGGCGAGCTTATGCGCTTACAGCAAGGGGTGGCGGTCGCCGGGACCCACGGTAAGACCACGACCACGAGCCTTGTGGCAAGCGTCCTCGGGCAGGCCGGGCTCGATCCTACATTTGTCATCGGCGGCCGCTTGAACAGTATAGGTAGTCATGCGCGGCTCGGGCGCGGCCGCTATCTCGTGGCGGAGGCCGACGAGAGCGATGCCTCATTCCTGCATCTCCAGCCCTTGATCGCGATCGTCACGAATATCGATTCCGACCACATGGCCACATACGGCGGAGACTTTCAGCGGCTGAAGCAGGCATTTCTGGCGTTCCTGCATAATTTGCCCTTCTATGGGCTCGCCATCGTATGCGTCGATGATCCTGTGATTCGTGAACTGTTGCCCGATATCCATAAGCCCGTGCTCACCTACGGAGTGAGCGATGACGCCGAGATGCGCGCCCATGCTATCGTCCAGGAAGGACAGAATATGCATTTCACGGTCGCCTACCAGGGCGAGGAGGCCTGGCTTACCGCATCGCTGCGCCATCCGGGACGCCACAATGTCCTGAACGCGCTCGCTGCCATCGCCGCCGGCCATGAACTGGGCGCCAAGCGTGAAGACATTGCCAGGGGCCTTAGGACCTTCTCGGGTATAGGCCGGCGCTTTCAGATCAATGCCCTTTCGGAGCTCGCGGGCGGCGATGTCCTTTTCGTCGATGACTATGCCCACCACCCGCGCGAGATCCGGGCAACGCTCGCCGCCGCGCGTGGTGGGTGGCCCGATCGCCGGCTCGTGGTGGTTTTCCAGCCGCATCGTTACACGCGTACGCACGACCTGCTCGAGGATTTCGCGTCCGCCCTGGCGGATATCGACAACCTGTTCGTGACCGAGGTCTACGGGGCCGGCGAGGCCCCTATCAGTGGCGCCGATGGCCGTGCCTTGTGCCGCTCGCTGCGGGCCCGCGGGCGCCATCCGGTATTTGTCGAAAGCCTGGCCGACCTGCCGCGGATCCTGGCCCCGGTAGTGGCGGCCAATGACCTCGTATTGACACTCGGCGCCGGCAATATCGGTCAGGCGGCCTTGACCCTGCCGGATGCGTTTCGGAGGGAACAGTGAGCGCCTTGACTCCTAAGGTCGACACCGCTGTGCGTTACGGCGAGCGTCTCGCGGGACGGACCACCTGGCGCGTCGGCGGGCCGGCCGATCTTTTCTATGTGCCACCGACGGTCACGGCACTCGCCGCGTTTCTATCCGCGCATCGCGACAGCCCTCTGCTGTGGCTCGGTCTTGGCAGCAACACGCTCGTGCGTGACGGCGGGTTCAGGGGCGCGGTCCTGGTCACCGCAGGCGGGCTTGGCGATCTTGGGATCGTAGGCGCGACCGTGCGCGCCGAGGCCGGTGTGCCGCTCGCCAAATTGGCGCGCTTTTGCGCCCAGTCCGGCTACGCGGGCCTCGAGTTTCTGGCGGGGATACCCGGCACGGTGGGCGGGGCATTGGCGATGAATGCCGGGGCTGGCGGACACGAGATCTGGGAGTATGTCGCCGCCGTCGAGACCATCGACCGGCACGGCCAGATCGACCGGCGTACGCGCGCCGATTTCGACATCGCCTATCGACGTGCCATATCGCCCCGCGAGGAGTGGTTTGTGAGCGCGTCGTTCGCATTACCGGCGGCTGAGCCCGAGGTGGGCATGGCGCGTATCCGGGAGCATCTGGCGATTCGTAATCGCACCCAGCCCATGCATACCGCCAATGCCGGATCGGTGTTCCGTAACCCGCCGGGCGACCACGCCGGCCGATTGATCGAGGCCGCCGGTCTGAAGGGGCTGCGCGAAGGGGGCGCGATGGTCTCGCCGCGCCACGCCAATTTCATCATCAATGACGGCACCGCGTGCGCCGCCGATATCGAATGCCTGATCGGTCGGGTACAGGCGCTGGTCCAGGAGCGCACCGGCATCGTGTTGAGCCCCGAGGTCAAGATTGTGGGGGAGGTCGGATGAGTCGTTACGGGAAGGTCGCGGTCCTCCATGGAGGGATGTCTGCGGAACGCGCCGTGTCCCTGAAGAGCGGTCAGGCGGTGCTGGCGGCCCTGCAGGCGCGTGGTATCGATGCCCATGGGATCGACGTGGGGCACGACCTCGCGGCGCGTCTCGCCGAAGGTTATGATCGCGCCTTCATCGCGCTTCACGGCCGTTTCGGCGAGGACGGTTGCGTGCAAGGTCTGCTCGAGGTGATGGGCATGCCTTATACGGGAAGCGGGGTGGCGGCCTCGGCAGTGGCCATGGACAAGATGTTGACCAAGGCGGTATTACGCGCCGCATCCCTGCCCACGCCCGACTTTCGCCTACTCCACCACGAGGCGGATCTTGCGACCGCCGCCTCGCTTGGGTTCCCGCTCATCCTGAAACCGGTATCCGAGGGTTCGAGCATCGGGGTCAGCAAGGTGCTGTCGTCGGCCGATCTCGGCTTGGCCTTTCGCAAGGCACGCGCCTATGGCCCAGTCCTTGCCGAGGCGTGCATGACAGGCCCCGAATACACCTGCGCCATCCTCGGCGACCGGACCTTGCCGATCATAAGACTCGAGACCCCGCAGGCATTCTACGATTACGAGGCCAAGTACCTCCTGAACACCACGCGTTATCATTGCCCGTCCGGTCTGTCGGTCGCAGAAGAGCGTGCCATGCAGGCACTGGCCTGGGCGACCTTTCAGGCGCTCGGCGCGCGCGGCTGGGGACGCGTCGACATCATGGCCGATGGCGACGGCGCACCGCATGTGCTCGAGCTCAATACCATCCCGGGCATGACCGACCACAGCCTGGTCCCGATGGCGTCGCGCGCCGCCGGCCTGTCCTTCGAGGACCTGGTCCTCGCCATCCTATCCGAAACCCTGGAGGCGCCATGAGGATCGGGGCGGATATCAGGACGCGACTGGCGCATGATCGCCGGGGTTCGCGCGCCGCCCGTCCGCTGGGCCGCCTCGACCGGCGACACGCGCGCATCGCGCTTGTGGTCTTCGCGGGGCTGGCGGCGGCCCTGGGCGTGCACGCAGTGCTTGCCCCCAACCGGTTCCCGGTGCGCTCGGTGCGCGTCATCGGTCATCTCGGGCACATACCGCAACCGCTGCTCGTGGCGGCCGTGCGGCCATTTCTCTACCAAAATTTCTACACCTTGCCGCTTGATGCCGTGCGCACCGCTGTGGCCGGTGTGCCGTGGGTGGGATCGGTGCGCGTCGAACGGCGCTTCCCGCGCGCCCTTGTGATTTATGTGGGGCGCCTGCGTCTTGCCGCGCGCTGGGCGCATGGCGGGTGGGTCGATACCAGCGGTGGACATGTCCATGTGCAAGGCTACGAGCCGCCGGCGGGGCTCCCAGTCTTCCAGGGGCCGGTCGGCAGCGAGCAGGAGATGTGGGCTCACTATGGACGGCTTCAGGCGCTTTTGAAGCCCGCGGGGCTTGTCGTCACGGCCGTGGATCTGTCCAATCGCGGCACCTGGCGGGTGGCCCTGCGCGGTGGACCACAGCTCGTTTTGGGGCGCAAGGCATGCGCGCGGCTGGCCCGATTTTTGACGGTGTACCCCCAACTCGCCGCCAGGCGGCGCATGATGCAGCAGGTCGATTTACGGTACACGAACGGCTTTGCCATAGGCTGGAAGACGGGCTCGGGGGATAAGAAATGACAAGAAAGGGTGACGCTCGGCTCGTGGTGGGGCTGGATATAGGGACGTCCAAGGTCCTTGCGATCGTAGGCGAGATCGGGCGCGACGGCATGATCGAAATCATAGGGGTCGGTCATCAACCGTCGCGGGGCCTCAAAAAGGGCGTGGTCGTCAATATCGAGTCGACCGTGCAGTCGATTCAACGTGCCGTCGAAGAGGCCGAACTCATGGCCGGCTGCCAGATCCATTCGGTCTACGCCGGGATCGCCGGCAGCCACATCAATTCCGTCAACTCGCATGGAATCGTGGCCATCAAGACCAAGGAGGTCGGGCAAGGTGATGTGGATCGCGTGCTCGAGGCAGCGCGCGCCCTGCCCATTCCCGCCGACCAGAAGATCCTCCATATCCTGCCGCAGGAGTACATCATCGATCGCCAGGAGGGTGTGCGCGAGCCCATCGGTATGTCCGGCGTGCGCCTGGAGGCCAAGGTACACATCGTGACCGGCGCGGTGAGTGCCGCCCAGAACATCGTGAAGTGCGTGCGCCGCTGCGGGCTTGAGGTCGACGACATCATCCTAGAGCAGCTGGCCTCGAGCCTATCGGTGTTGACGGAAGACGAGAAGGAACTTGGCGTATGTCTGGTCGATATCGGTGGCGGCACTACCGATATATCGGTATTCACGCAGGGTGCGATCCGTCATACCTCCGTGATCCCGATCGCCGGTGATCAGGTGACTAATGATATCGCGGTAGCGCTGCGCACGCCGACGCAATACGCAGAGGACATCAAGAAGCAATGGGCCTGCGCGTCCGGTCAGGGCGTGGAGGATGGCGTGGTGGAGGTTCCTGGGGTCGGCGACCGACCACCACGCAAGCTGTCGCGGCAGACGCTCGCGGAGGTCGTCGAGCCGCGCATAACGGAACTCTATGAACTGATCGCAGACGATTTGCGCAAGAGCGGGTTCATGGACCTTCTGGGGTCGGGCATCGTGCTTACTGGAGGCAGCGCGAAGATGGAAGGCATGGTGGAGTTAGCGGAAGAGGTGTTCCACATGCCGGTCCGCCTGGGGGTCCCGCAGTATGTGGGAGGCTTGAGCGGTGTCGTCCACAACCCCATTTTCGCGACCGGCGTGGGTCTCGTCTTGTACGGGCACAAACACACCGCAGGCCCGACCATGGCGCCTGTTGCCGGTCGTCAGGGCTCTGGACGGTTTACAGAAATATTGAATCGCATGAAAAGTTGGTTTCAAGGAAATTTTTGACCATGGAAAGTCAGTGCGGACGTCACATACAGGACAGGAGAGCAGGCCATGTTTGAAATCGTAGAGGCAAGCGGCCAACAGGCCGTGATCAAGGTCATAGGGGTCGGCGGCGGAGGCGGTAACGCCATCGAGTATATGATGAGTTCCAATATCGACGGCGTGGAGTTCATCGTCGCCAATACCGATGCCCAGGCCATCAAGAAGTCTTCCGCCAACGTCGTTTTACAGCTCGGAAGCAATCTGACGAAGGGGCTTGGGGCCGGCGCGGATCCCGGTATCGGCCGGCAGGCGGCGATGGAAGACAGGGAGCGTATCGCCGAGGCCCTGGCGGGCGCGGACATGGTGTTCATCACCGCCGGGATGGGTGGCGGCACTGGCACTGGTGCGGCGCCCATCGTGGCGCAAGTGGCCAAGGATCAGGGCATCCTCACGGTGGCGGTGATCACAAAGCCGTTTCCTTTCGAGGGCAAGAAGCGCATGAGCATCGCCGAGCAGGGGATCCGTGATCTCGGTGAGTACGTGGACTCTATCATCACCATCCCGAACGAGAAGCTGTTGGCGGTCGTGGGTCGGGACATGACGCTGCTCGATGCCTTCGGCAAGGCCAATCAGGTCTTGCAGGGGGCGGTACAGGGCATCGCCGAGCTCATAACGCGCCCCGGCCACATCAATGTCGACTTCGCGGATGTGCGCACGGTCATGTCCGAGATGGGCATGGCCATGATGGGGTCTGCGGTCGCGCGCGGTTCGGACCGGGCGCGCGAGGCGGCGCGCGCGGCAATCTCGAGCCCGCTTTTGGAGGACGTGGATATTGCTGGCGCACGCGGTATGCTAGTCAACATAACCGCCGGCGCCAGCATGTCTCTTGGCGAGTTCGCCGAGGTCGGCGACACCATCAAGGAGTTCGCTTCGGAGGATGCCACCGTGGTCATAGGGACTGCCATCGACCCGAGCATGGACGACGAGATGCGTGTCACAGTGGTCGCCACCGGTCTCGGCGGGGGCCAAAAGCGCGCGGCGGTGGCCCTCAAGGTCGCCAAGGGGGGTGCCTCGGCGGGGGCAGGCGCGCCGGCCCCGAATTATGATGATCTCGATACCCCGACCGTGATCCGTAATCGCCGGGTCGGCGAGAAGCACGATGTCCATGCCGCCGACTATCTGGATATCCCGGCGTTCTTGCGCCGTCAGGCCGATTAGGCCCGTTTATCGGGAGAGAGGTGCCGACTGCGGCCGCAGGCCGCCACCGACCTGGACAGAATGGCATTTTGTCTTTATTGTTTAAGACAATGCCGGAACTTGGCCCGGCGGCCGTACAGGGAGGTCCGGCGTGGTCAGCAGGGTGCTATTGTGCTTCATAGCGCGGAAGTCTCATGATAAAGCAACGTACGTTAAAGAACGTGATTCGGGCCACGGGCGTCGGATTACACACCGGAGAGAAGGTTTATCTGACCCTGCGTCCGGCCCCGGTCGATAGCGGCATCATCTTTCGGCGCGTGGATATGCCGCAGCTCGTGGAAATACGGGCATGCCCAGAGAACGTGAGCGATACACGGCTCTCGACTACGCTTGAGCATAATGGCGCACGGGTTTCGACGGTCGAGCACCTGATGTCGGCGTTCGCCGGTCTTGGAATCGACAATGCCTATGTCGATCTCACCGCGCCCGAGGTCCCGATCATGGATGGCAGCGCGGGCCCGTTCGTTTTCCTGATCCAGTCGGCAGGCGTCGAAGAGCAGTCGGCCCACAAGCGCTTCATCCGGCTTCGCAAGACCATCGAGATCGAGGACGGCGACAAATGGGTCCGGTTCGAGCCTTGGGACGGATTCAAGGTGTCGTTTACGATAGACTTCGATCACCCCATCTTCCGCAACTCTACCCAGGTGGCCTGTATCGACTTCTCCACGACCTCCTTTGTGAAGGAGATCAGCCGCGCGCGCACTTTCGGCTTCATGCGCCAGCTTGAGGCCCTACGGCAGAATGGCCTGGCCCGGGGAGGCGGCCTCGACAATGCCGTGGTGATGGACGATTTCCGCATCCTGAACGAAGACGGATTGCGTTACGAGGATGAATTCGTCAAACATAAGATCCTGGATGCGATAGGCGACCTCTATCTGCTGGGCCATCCGCTGATCGGGGCCTTCAGTGCCTGTAAATCCGGACATGCCTTGAATAACCGCCTGTTGCGGGTATTGGTGGCGGATAGGGATGCCTGGGAGATCGTCTCGTTCGAGGAGACCGATAGGCCGGCCATATCGTTTGCCAGGACGGTGCCCGCAGTTTAACCGGGTCTGTGGGCGGCGTTACGACCTCTATAGGGTAGCGGTGTGAAAGAACGCAAGTCGGCGGATGTGACATTACGGATCGTGGGTCATAGAAGCCGCGTGAATCGCCAGTGGCGATTGGGTCCGCGCCAATGGCGCATCGCTATCGGCGTGGGCGGCGGCGTGATCCCGCTGTTGCTGGCGTTTGGTGTCTATGGGCTCTTGCGTCTCTTTGTCCCCGATTCGATCGGTGGCGGGGTGGGTGTTGCGCCAATCGCGGCGGCACATGCCGAGGTGGCGTCTCTTGCGCGTGATACCGCGGCCGGTCTCGATGTCATGGCCATCGAGCTTGGTGCGCTCAATGCCAACGCCGTGCGGCTCGCGCGCCTGGAGCGCCGGCTGGCCCATTCGACCGGCATCGCGTTGCCGCGTGCCCAGATGCGTTCTGCACCGATGCGCACCGTGCCGGTGTCCTCGCCTGATTCCTCGCGCCTTATCACAAAGCTCCGTGTCTTGGCGCACCGGCTCGCACCCGCAGCCTCCAAGCGTCGGGCATTATGAACATTATCATTCTACGCGAAGGCGACGCGCGTTCCCGTCCCGTACATGTGAACCTGCGCACGATGGTGGCCGGGGCCCTACTCCTGTTCGGCCTTTTGCCGCTTACCCTGGGGGCGCTCGCGTTTTGGCTGGCCGCGGCCCATACCCCGGGGGCGCCCGCAACGGGCGCGGGCGTCCCGGCGGCGGCATTGGGTCAGGCCCGTCGGCTTGCCCGGATCAGTCATGCTGATCTGTCGCGACTCGCGGCCATGGTAGGACGGCTGCGCGCGCGCGCGAGCCGACTCGACGCCTTGTCGGCGCGTCTCGGGGCCCTGGCCCGGCTGCCCGCCCGACCGATGACGACGCGTGCGACGTTCACCACCACCCCGGCGGTGCCGATATCCGGCACGGACTGGACCGTGGCCGGTCTCAAGGCCATGGCGCAACGCCTGAAGGCGGATTTCATGCGGCGTTCGGCCGAGATGACCGTGCTGGCATCGGTGCTGGCCGCGCGCCAGGTCATGGCGCTGACCACCCCCGGGGGTTGGCCGGTACGTGGCGGCTGGATCTCCTCGCCCTTCGGCCCGCGTCCCGACCCCTTCACTGGCCGCCCCGGTTTCCATCCCGGCGTCGACATCGCCGCGCCCATCGGGACGCCGGTGCGGGCCATGGCGGCTGGGATCGTCATCTTTGCTGGCGGCGACGGCGGCTTTGGGCGGCTCGTGAAGGTCGAAGACGGTCACGGCGAGATCACCATGTATGCCCATTTGAGCGCGCGCTATGTGCACGTCGGGCAGGTCGTCTCCAAACACGAACTGCTGGGACGAGTCGGGGACACCGGCTATTCCACGGGCCCGCACCTGCATTTCGAGGTCATGCTCCACGGTGTACCCATCAACCCCATCGGCTTCCTGCGGCTCGCAGATCGGCGCTGAGCGGAAAAGTGTTCAAGTAAACCCCCTTTTCGGCCATAATGCGACTTTTTCTGATCGGTTCAGAGGGCTATGGCCGCCAACGTTCTGAGTAGATTTTTCGGTAGCCGCAATGATCGCATAGTGCGGCGCATGCGCCAGAAGGTAGCGGCGATCAACGGCCTCGAGTCCCGCTATACGGCCTTGTCGGACGACGAACTGCGCGGCCAGACAGCGACGTTCCGGCAACGCCTGGAAAACGGCGAACCCTTGGAGGCGCTACTCCCCGAGGCCTTCGCGGTCGTGCGCGAAGGCTCGCGCCGGGTGCTCGGTATGCGTCACTTCGACGTCCAGCTGATAGGCGGGATGGTCCTGCACGAAGGCAAAATCGCCGAGATGCGCACCGGGGAAGGCAAGACCCTGGTGGCCACGCTCGCGGCCTACCTGAATGCGCTACCGGGTTCGGGCGTGCATGTGGTGACGGTGAATGATTACCTCGCCTCCCGCGATGCCGAGTGGATGGGGCGTCTCTATCGTTTCCTGGGCCTTTCGGTTGGGACCATCGTGTCGACGCTCGATGGGCCGGCGCGCCGCGAGGCCTATAACGCCGACATCACTTACGGGACGAACAACGAGTTCGGTTTCGATTACCTGCGCGACAACATGGCGTTCAGCGCCGATGAGCGCGTGCAGCGCCGGTTGCACTACGCGATCGTAGACGAGGTCGACTCCATTCTCATAGACGAGGCGCGTACGCCGCTCATCATATCCGGCCCCACCGAGGAGAATACCGATCTCTACGTCAAGATCGACGCCATCATCCCGCGGTTGAAGAGGCAGGAGGCCGAGGGTGCGCCCGGAGATTACACGGTCGACGAGAAGGCCAAGCAGGTCTACCTGACGGAGGAGGGGCACGAGACTGCCGAGCGCCTGTTGGCCGCAGCCGGCCTGCTCGCAGAGGGTGAGGGCCTTTATGATCTGGGGAATATGGGCCTTCTACATCATCTGAACGCCGCCTTGCGGGCGCACGCCATCTATCACCGCGAGGTCGATTATATCGTGACCGACGGCCAGATCGTGATCGTCGATGAATTCACCGGGCGCATGATGCCGGGGCGGCGCTGGTCGGATGGCCTCCACCAGGCGGTCGAGGCCA
>JAPTWT010000098.1 GCA_028064935.1 Gammaproteobacteria bacterium
GCGAATCCATTTGCCTTCCTCGCGCTGCAACCCCATGCGGGATTCGACCCACGAAGCCAGGGGATGGACCCGCAGGACCTCATAGGCCGCCCCTTCGGGCCAGCCGGCCTCAAGCCCTTCCTTCAGCCAAGAGGCATCGAGCGGGACCTCGGGCGTCACTCGCTCCAAGGTCTCCGTGATGACGTTCTCGGGGGCCACCGACGCCCCGAAAAGACGCGTCGCCACACCCGCCACAGCCGCGCGCCGACTCGCCGCATTACCCTCACTTGCCATGGTGGCCGACGTCCCCACGCACAGCAGGGTCGGGTTGAGCCGCTCTCGTACTCTGCGTACCAGAAGCGCAACATCGGCCCCTTGCCGCCCCCGATAAGTGTGCAATTCATCGAGCACCAGAAACCGAAGCCCTTGCGCAGCATTCATGAGCGACCGGTCGCGGTCGTCCTGGCGTGTGACCAAGAGCTCGAGCATCATGAAGTTGGTCAACAGGATATCCGGCGGGTTGTTGGCAACCCGCTCATGCTCTTCCTGCGTCTCCTGACCCGTATAACGCCCGAAGGTGACCGGTTCGCATCCTGGCCCATAGCCGTCCGCCAGAAACTTCGCGAGTTCCGCGTGCTGACTATTGCATAAGGCATTCATGGGATAGATGACGATGGCGCGGATTCGGCCGGGCACAGCGCCTGCGCGGCGCTCCTTCAAGACGGCATCGACGATAGGTACGAAGTAGGCAAGCGACTTGCCAGACCCGGTCCCGGTGGTTAGAACATAGGCCGCCTCACGCTGGGCGGCCACCAGGGCCTCTTCTTGATGACAATGGAGCCGCAGACTTGTCCCGGCGCCGCCGCGCTCCTTGCCCGCGCGAAATATCACCGCACATTCCGGGTCCACTATGCCGTCCCGTACGAGTTCCTCGATGGTGCGGCCGGCCACAAAGCTCGGGTTCAGCTGGATGAGGGGCGCGGGCCAAAAATAGCCGTCGCGGTAGGTCTCCTCAGCAAAGCGTCGGATGTCGGGCGCACGGATGCGGGTAAAGCTGCGGGAGAAGGTCTCATAATCCTTGATGATGGCCTTCCTGAATTGGAAAACGTCCACCCGCCCCGCACCTCACCTTGTCAATAGATGTCCTATTGGCTGTTCTTCAGCCACCCCTACCGTCTTTATTCTCGCGTGACGGCATCCCGAAAGGCGCGCCCCCGGGACTTTTGCCTAGCGTATCAGCCAAAGCATAAACAACGAAGGGCTGAAGTCAACAGAGCGCGTGTCAAATCAATCCCTTACTCCAATGAGTCTAGGCCAAGCTCTGCCACTTTCCCGCCACAACCCCCTTAAAGGCCCCGTCCACTTTTTGCCCGACCCTTCTCCCAAAACTACTACTTGCCTGCACTAGGTATAGCGCGACTTTGGCCCACTTTGTGAGTCAAGTCGCTGCCTACATGCCCCAGCTGCTTCCTTATGTTCCATGTGGCCCGCCGCCCGGATTCGTTTTCTGACTCCAAATTCTGAATCGCCATAATGCTGGGTCCGCCATATACCTCAATATCAATCACATCCCTTTGAGTTATTGCCAACGCCTGCTTCAATAGTCGCAGGCTCGATTTTGAGACTCTTATCGGCCGCATGGATTTTGTCGAACACCGCCACCCCCATATTCCCGACAGAAACTGAATATGCATTGCGTTCCCCGCGAGATTGTTCCACCACTTGTCTGAAAATCCTTCCGCCTTCACGAATCTCGTCCATCCCGCTATACGCAACTCGCCTACCAGCGGCCTATTCTCCAAAACAGCAGCTCCATATTCCGCGATAAGGGCGCTGTCGCTTGAGCTTTCTTCGGTATCCATTTTTTCGATGCTATATTCATGCGCATGAGCCATTACCTTCGCAAGCCCTTTGCAGTCCAAGCGCCTCTCATGGATGTTTCCTAGTACGGCATAACCAACCCCTTCCTCCTTCATAGCTCTACTATAGGCGATACTTACCGTTCGTTCCTGGATTTCCATAGAGCTATTAATATGCTTCCAAAATGTATATCGCATATTGTCTTTATGTAAAGATAGCTCACCATATGTTGCCCATAACGAACCAAGGGAAATCAGTAGGGCGACGCCTGCGATGATTCCAGATGTATTTCCTTTATACAAATTAAGCATCTTTCTCAGAGTCATTTTAGACACGCCCTTTGCCGACCACTCATACGCCACAGCCCTCCGCGATTCGTGAACGCCGCCCCATGCCTCACGCGCTCGCCGTCTTCTCGCGACGTCATCCAACCACGAACCCCTACGCTACCCCCCAACGGCGCCCATCATAGAGATGCACCGTTCGCCGCTCTTCAAGCCTTTTCGCGGAACGCCTTGGTGAGCGTGGACTTCAACAGCACGCGGCGCTTGGTGTTCGGCACGAACTCCCGTTCCACCTCGACCTCCAGTATCTCGGGTACGTGCTTATGGGTCTTGTGGGCGCGGAACGCTTCCTTGTGGCCTCGGTTGAAGCCCTTTTTGTACCAGGAGCGCGAGGACTTTATCAGCGCCGCCTGTATCTTCTTCCGCAAGGCCTCCCGCTTTGGTCCCGATATCTTGAGGTTTTCCCCGGTCAGAATCTTTTCAATATCCTCGACCGTCCGCGCAATAGCAGCACTCGCGCCCGCCGTGTATTCCTTACTCATATAACCTCCCCCTTGTGCTCAATTGTTCGGATAAGGCCTGCGCAGCATACCAAGCCCAGCGACCGCATGGATGCCATGCGCGCTCCTGGCACCGGAGGCCATGGCATGGACGCGCGCACAACGAGTCTGAGGACGCACGGTCGGGCACCACAACTCGCCGTCGGCGCATACCGGTGGTCAGCCGGCGCCCTCAAAGGAACCCATGGCGCCCAGACAAATGGTGATGAGTTCGACGTCAGTCAAGGCCTTATGAGGACCTTAGCGTGTCCCTTGGGGCGTACTCCAGAAACAACCGGCGTCGCATACCCGCTCACCTGTCTTGATGGAGCCGGAGACAACTAAGATATATTCGTCGGGCGGGTGCGTGTGGGCGGGAATTCGCGTGCCCTTCTTCATCTTGAGACGATGGATAGACCCCCTGAGGAGCGGGCTCGCTGAGAACGGCCCAACTCGCGCCGGGAAAGACCGGCAAATCCGTAAGGGTTTTGGCAAACAAGCTTGGACTGTCTGGGCCATCTGTGCCTCCGTTCATCGGGGTGGGACCCGGCTCGTAAGCCTTCCTGGCATCTACCGGGCTGAGAGTACCCGTAATCGTAGGCCTCGGACGAAACCGGAGCCACCCCAAGCGTGCGCTGGCCCTCAGTATGCGCGACGGGACGTCCAAGTCGCCCTCGCGCCTTCGGTCTCAGCGCAACTCATTATCTCTCCGCTCCGCTACGAGATGCCGCGGCCGCCCTGCGGACGAGCCGTGCGCTTTTCCGGCGCACAAGAGGCTCGTCCACAATAACTGGACGGCGTGTCGTTGTCCTTGCAGGTGGCCTGCCCCCACAAATGGGAGTTATTCACGGCCACCTGCCCGGACCTACGCCTGCCGCGGACTACGCGCCCCCGCTTCGCTCTCCCTGGCGCGCAGCGTTGGTCGCGCCCACGCATAGGCCCCAGTATTTCTCTCCCAAGCGGCCGCCTACCCCAGCCATGGTAGGTGCCTTGCCCCGGTGGTCGCCCGGCGACACCAGGCTCGACGGCCGTGCCGTAAGCCTGACCTTAACGTCGAACAATCGCCAGCGCAGACTTAAAGAACCAGGCAGGCGCACGAATACCGGCACCGGCCATGGCATCACTCTACGCCCTGAAGTAGCATGGCGCAGGAAAGCGCGCTCACGGAAATTATGTTGAACCACGGTTTATCCACGCCACCGCGATATGGAAAAACAGCCACCAAACGTATACCGCAGGAGCAGAATAAAAGGACCCCTCCGCCAGCAGCCCATGAGCCAACTCGTTCCGTAAATTCTGTCCAACCTGCTCGGTCAGCAAGAGCCTAAGCTCATACTGCAGGTCCTCTCCAAGGAACTCTTTGGCCTCAGTCATTCCAAGCATATCACCGAGAGATTTCTCTGAATGCGCGGACGTAGCTTGGTCAATACGATAGACTACAACTCCACTTGCCTCTAGCGCCTTACGAAGCGCATGTTCAAACTGCGGAATGAGGATGCTCAAAGCAGCGACAAAATCTCCCTCAAACCCAGCCAGAAATCCTTTTATCCACAAACCGCCCCTCCCTGATGGAAATAGGGCGCTATGCTCAAGAAAGTCGGCCAAGGCCCGCGCGTCAATCTGGTGTTGTCGCAATAACTCATCTCTGGCTGGAATAATTGCACCGGGAACTACCCCCAGGTAATACATTTTGGCCTGCTCATAACAAGCTGCCTTAAGCGCCATGTCCCTGTCTTCGCCTGTACTTGAAGATAATGGGGCAATACGTGCCACCACCCGGCCATCGCCATTGTAAGCAACCCTCGCAAATGCATGCCTAAAAGGAAACAGGCGCGCAAGCTCCAACGCCTGCGCTTCTAATTGTTTGCACGAAAGGGAGTTCATTAGAAATGCGAATTGGAGGAGTGCCGCGGTAAGGTCCTTCCCCTGCATAGCGGTGGAGAGCTTGACCGCCGTCTCCGCAATAAGCTCCCCATCCAGCGGAATCTCTATCCGCCGCATTTCCTGCAATGATTCCTGTCCCAATGATGCGAGTCGCAACTGCAGAGTGCAAACACGCTGCCTTTGATTGGGGCATTTTTGTAAACCCCCTATCGCCTGACTGAGCCAATGATGCGCAATCATCTTCTGCCCCGAAGCCTCCGCCACATCCACCACCTTGACTAGCGCCTCCGCAGCCGCCAGCCGGGCATCATCGGACCGCACCTTGTCC
Source organism: Gammaproteobacteria bacterium (assembly GCA_028064935.1). Next base: position 4,875 of record JAPTWT010000098.1, read on the forward strand.
CTAACCTTAAGATAGGCGCGCGAGGCAAGATTCCATAAGGAATGTTCGAGTTCGTAGTTACTGCCCGCGCTAGCCACTGTCGCCCACCTATTGGCGCGCTCCCCAATCTTTAGGGCATCCGCGTTCGACTGCTCGAGCAAGAGCTGACAGACGCGAATCGCCTCCGAGGGAATCTCCGTTTCCGCACCGACCTCCAACATCCCGAGCAGCGAATTAGTGGCCCTTTGGATTAACCCTTCGGCCTTAACTTGCCGCGCAATTCGCAAGGCCCTTTCCAAACGGTTAGCGCGCTCAAACCATTGATTGCGACAATAGGAGCCATTACTGGCCTCAATGTAGGCCATTATCGCAAACCTCGCAGCGTCAACATTGCGCACAGTAACCCAACCAAGGTCTGCGAGTCTGGCACCGAGCTCGAAATCCGCAACTTCGAGCGAGAACTCCGCGAGCAGCGCGCCCTTTACCTTTCCGAAGTCGACTGGTGTTACCCCACGGTGTCCGCCACCTTCAAACAGAGAACCAAACGGCGCCGCAGGATTCGAGGGCTGAAGCATAGGCTGACAAGCTGCCGCCAAAAGGTTGAGCGCAGCTGACTCATTATCCCTGCCGTCTCCCTTTGCGGCTGCCGCGGCCTTCATTAATGCTTCGACATAAGCAAACACGTCGGCCTTGCAACTCGCGACTACGACGTTGTAGTCGCAAGTCCGTAGAGCGTCGATATTCGTGTCTATCTGGTCGAGACGTAGAATCACGACGCAATGGGCCTCACATGATTGGGGGCCAGCACTTCCTTAAGGTCCGAACAACGATTTCCGTACCGCCTCGCTAAGAATGTCGAGGAGGATACGCCTCATAGCATCAGCCGCCTCCTTCCCTGCTTTCAGAATTAGGCGCTTAAACGTTAGTTCGGCGGCGGCTGTCCTTGGTGTTTCTACAAAAAGGTCCGGAAAGGTCCCCACAAGTTGCTTCCGCTCCGCATCGGTCAGTTGCTCGAATTCCTCTACAAGCATCCGCGCCACATCCAAGCGGCGCTGAGTCCAGGGAAGCCGGACCCCGCACTGACGACAGTAACCAGGCGCATCGTACGAAGGGGCGCGTTGGAAGGTATAATCGGGGACAAACTGACCACGAATCTGTATACCGCAGTTCGGGCACTCTGTTATGGTTCGTTCGCCGCACTCGCTGCAGTAGTTCTGGTTTGCCCCAGAATGGAGCTTGGAAATCGCGTTTATCACATGCCCATTGAGACATATCTGCGCTGTATCATACGAGCCTGCCATTGCATTCTCCGCCTGCATGACCCCGCACTACTTCGGCGAGTCTACGACCGCCGGCAAAATCCTGCAATGTTTCTCGCTATTGGGCTGGGTGGTCTATTCCCGGGAGTTCTATGCCCGCCTTGTTGACGGAGCAGCGGCGTCGCTCGGTCTGCCGCTTGAGCCACCCATGTAGGGATTCCGGGATGCCGCGTATCATCCCATTCGCCACGCTCGCGGGTTTATCGTGACTGTCCCGGCAAGCACCCTTGCCAATAACCGGGGCACCGCGCTTGGTGGGCGACTGCGACGACAACAATGGTCTCGGGCTCCAATCGACGGACGACGGAAAGAGCGAAGCCCTTGGTGTAGACGCGACGCGTTCCCGCCACGAGCGAGAAGCCGGATTCCGGGAAGGCCACGGCGCGCGCCGGCGCCAAAAACCGCGCCGATTTCACCGGCCGAGGAAGCGCACTTCCGCAAACACCGATTCGGCGCTGAGGCTTTCAAGTTAACCGCGCTCATAGGCGCTGAGGCGCGCCTCTATCTCGCGGTTCCAGGCGGTCGCCGCCCCGGCGACCGGCGTGTCCTGAAGCGACTCCAGGAGCACTTCGACAAGTCGCGCTCGCTCTTTCGCGGAAAGCATGCGCGCGACCTTCTCGAGTTCGGATGCCAGCATTATCCCCTCCTCACGCTTAAAGCGTGGCCCCGCGCTTTCTAGCAGACTCAAGCCTTTACATGCTATGCGGCCCGCGTCGGGATGTGCTTCACCTCGTCGCGCATACGCTGGTCGGCATGCCACAGGTCGTGGACGCCCTGCATGCGCAGCCACAACCCCGGCCCGTTGCCGCAGAACTTCCCGAGCCGCACGGCCATCTCCGGAGACACGCCCATCGTACCCGCCAGAATGCGGTGGAGGGTCTGGCGGCTCACACGCAAGGCCCGCGCCGTCTCCTGGACGCTCAAACCCAGCGCCGGCAGCACGTCCTCGCGCAGAATCTCGCCCGGGTGCGTGGGCGCCACTTTGGGATTCCTTGTGACCGGATATTCGCTTTTCCGTGCCATACCTCGTGCCTCTTTCTCGTCTCGCGCTTCTTTGTTAGTGATACTGTTCCAGGTCCACCCGCCACGCGTCAGCTTCCACCCACTCGAAGGTGATGCGCCACGGCGCGCGTGCCGCCTTCTCGAGTTTGGATGCCAACATTATCCCCTCCTCACGCAGAAGCGTGACCCCCACTCTAGCAGACAGCACCCCGGCCGGCCGATAGCCAGCCTCCTAGCCTCCTGGCCTTTTCCCGGGCGACCGCCTCTCCGACTAGGGCACGCCGACCCCTTGCCGGTCCTTTCCCTTTTCTCACCGCTTCCGTCATGCTATCATGCCGCATGAACGAGAAGGAGGCGGCCATGTCTATCAAGATAGTGGGCAAGAGCGGGCAGATTTCGCTCGGCAAGGCGCTTGCGGGGACGGGGTTCCTTGTGGAAGAGCTGCCGGGTGGCGACATTGTACTGAGACGGGCCGCCATCGTGCCGATAAACGAGCGCTGGCTGCATGAGCCCGCCATGCGCGAAAAGCTCGCGCAGGCCGACGCCTGGATGCGCGCCAACCCGCCCGCCGAAACCTCACTGGAAGAGCTCGAGGTCGCTTGCCGCGCGGTCGACCCTAAGCACAAGCATTCGGCGTGAATGGAAATTCCGCCAGAGTCCTGCTTGACCTGAACCATCCCGGGTTCCAGTCAGAGTTCTTCGCCCTGGATGCCCCGGAAATCAAGAAGGTCTTCAAGACCCTGAAGAAACTCAAGGCCCTGACCTGGAATGAGGTCTTTCAAGACCAGGGTCCCCAATGGGAGGAACTGAAGAGCCTTCCCGGCAAATACACTATCCGATTATCGCAATCCTATCGTGCCGTTGTGGTGCGAGAAGGCGCGTTCCTGCGCTTCCAGA
>JAPTWT010000033.1 GCA_028064935.1 Gammaproteobacteria bacterium
ATCGTGAGCCGCCCGGGTTTCGACGATAGGCTCCCGGAATGGGTCCGGCCGCGACTCGTGCGCTGCGGGGCGGATCTGCTGGACGCCGACCACGGCCGGGCCTTGCGGTTTACCGCCAGCGCGCGCCCCGAATCCGCCACGGCCTTGCGCCAGGCGCTGGCCGACGGTATCGCCCCCGAGGCGTGGCTGCCGCCCGGGGTACCGGCCTATATTGAGGCCCATGGACTGTATCGGAGATCATCGCATCATGACGAAGGTTGAGCGGGTACGAGAGGCGCTGGAGCAGGCCAAGGCCGACGATATCGTGGTCCTCGATGTACGGTCCTTGACCGATATCACCGACACCATGATCGTCGCCAGCGGGACATCCACCCGCCATGTGACGTCGATCGGCCGCAAGGTCGACGATGCGCTGCGCGCGGCCGGCTACAAACCGCAGGGTGTGGAAGGATTGAGCGACGGCGAATGGGTGCTCATCGACTGCGCGGATGTCATCACGCACGTCATGCACCCAAAGACCAGGGCGTTCTATGCCCTGGAGAAGCTCTGGTCCGAGGAGTTCGGGGCGCGCGACGAGGCCTGCCGCGAGCGCGGCCCGCGACGTTGACCGATGGCCATGCGTGTGCTGGCGGTCGGTACGCGGGTCCCTGCCTGGGTGCAGGCCGGATTCGCGGACTATGCCCGTCGTTTGTCCGGCCCCTACCGTCTGGAGTTGACCGAGATCACGCCGGCGCGATGGACGCGTGCAAACGACCGGGATAGGCTCAAGCGCGAGGAGGGCGAGCGGCTCCTGGGCGCCGCGCCGCGCCAGGCCCTGCTTGTGGCACTCGATGTCGAGGGGCGCATGCGCACGAGCGAGGCGTTGGCCCGCGACCTCGAGACGTGGCTGGCCGCGGGCCGTCCACTCACCTTCCTGGTTGGGGGCGCGGAGGGACTGGCGGATGCCTGTCTCGAGGCGGCCTTCGACCGCTGGTCGCTGTCGCCGCTCGTGTTTCCACACGCCCTGGTGCGGGTCATGCTGGCCGAACAGCTGTATCGGGCCTACAGCGCCTTGAGCGGGCAGCCTTACCATAGGGGGTCGTCTTGATTTATCTGGCCTCGGCCTCGGAACGTCGGCAGGAACTCCTAAAGCAGATCGCGGTGGCGTTCGTGACGCTCGTGCCGGACATCGACGAGACGCCGCACGCAAGCGAGGCGCCGCTTGCCTATGTGCAGCGGATGGCCCACGAAAAGGCCGTCGCCGGGATGCGCGAGCGCGACCGGCGGGGGCTTGCCAGCGCGCCGGTGCTGGGCGCCGACACCATCGTCGTGCATGACGGCGCGATACTGCATAAGCCCGATGATGCGCCCGCGGCGCGCGCGGCGTTGCGCCGCCTGTCGGGGGTCGAACATACCGTGTACACCGCCCTATGCCTGCTCGGTCAGGGGCATAACGAGGTGGTGGCGCGTAGCGATGTGACCTTCAAGACGCTTTGCGAATCCGAGATCGATGCCTATTGCGCGACCGGGGAACCGATCGGCAAGGCCGGGGGCTATGCCATCCAGGGACGCGCGGCGTTGTTCATCGCGCGTCTCGTAGGGAGCTATTCGGGCGTCGTCGGTCTGCCCTTATACGAATGCGGTCAGCTGCTGGCAGCCGAGGGCCTTTTGTGAGCGAGGAGATCCTGATCAATGTGACGCCCCAGGAGACGCGCGTTGCGGTCGTCGAGAATGGGGTGTTGCAGGAGGTCCATATCGAGCGCGCCAGTCACCGCGGCCTTGTCGGCAATATCTATAAGGGCCGGGTGTCGCGCTTCCTCCCGGGCATGCAGGCGGCATTCGTCGACATCGGGCTCGAGCGTACCGCGTTTTTGCAGACCGCGGAGATGAAGTCCGGCAACGGCGCCCCCGCGCTCATCGAGGGTCAGGACCTGACCGTGCAGGTCGTCAAGGACCCGATCGGGACCAAGGGCGCGCGGCTTACGACCCAGATCAGCCTGCCGGCCCGCTACGTCGTGTACATGCCAACCAGCGACCATATCGGCATCTCTCAAAAGATCGACGATGAGGAGGAGCGTGAGCGGTTGCGTGCCGCGGTGCGCTCGGCCATGGGCGACGAGCCCGGGGGCTTCATCCTGCGCACCATGGCCGAGCAGGTGAGCGAGGAGGAATTGAGGCGCGATATCCGCTACCTGCGCAAGCTCTGGCAGCGCCTATCCGAGCGTATGCGCGAGCCCGACCGGCATGGTCTGGTCCACGAGGACCTGTCGCTCGTGCTGCGCGCCATGCGCGATCTCGTGCGCGACAATATCGAGAAGGTGCGTATCGATTCGCGCGAGATGTATACCAAGGCCCAGGAGTTCGCCCTGGAATTCGTGCCCGACGTAGCCCCGCGCATCGAGTATTACCCGGGCGAGCGCCCGATCTTCGACCTCTACTCCGTGGAAGACGAGATCAAGCGCGCCCTGGATCGGCGGGTGGCGTTGAAGTCCGGAGGTTATCTCGTCATTGACCAGACCGAGGCCATGACCACGGTGGATGTAAATACCGGCACCTATGTCGGGCATCGCAACCTCGCCGAGACCATCTTCAAGACCAACCTCGAGGCCGCGCATGCCATCGCCCGCCAGCTGCGGCTGCGTAATCTCGGGGGCATGATCATCGTGGATTTCATCGATATGGGCGATCCCGATCACAAGCGCCAGGTCTTGCGCGCCCTCGAGCGCGCGCTGGCCCGCGACCGTGTCAAGGCCTCCATCGCCGATATGTCGGCCCTGGGGCTTGTGGAGATCACGCGCAAGCGCACCCGCGAGAGCCTGGAGCATCTGTTGTGCGAGACCTGTCCGGCGTGCAAAGGGCGCGGCGTATTGAAGACCCCCGAGACCGTGACCTACGAGATCTTCCGGGAGATCCTGCGCGAGGCCCGGCAGTTTGGCACGGACCAGTACCTGGTGGTGGCCTCCCAGGTGGTCGTCGACCGGCTTTCAGACGACCAGGCGCAGAGTCTGGCGCGCCTGCAGGAGTTCATCGGCAAGCCCATTCATCTCCAGGTCGAGCCGCTCTACAATCAAGAGGAGTACGAGGTCGTCCTGACTTGAGTCGTAGATGGCGATGCACAGACGATGCCCTTGAGGGGAAATCGGGGTTGGTGATTTCATGGTAGGGCTCAGGCGGCGGGCATATATCTTCTGGCACAACCGAAGTCGCGGTGCGCGTTATGCCCTGGCAACCGCGGGTGCGCTGTTCGCGTTGCTCATCGTAGCGCTCGCTACCAGCCCGCTGTGGCTTACCCCGCTCTTGCAGACCGAAAAGCCGGCGCTCGAGGCGGCCCTGACGCGCGACCTGGGCGCGCCGGTGCGTGTGCGCGCGGTCGCGGCGCGGGTCGATTGGCGGCCGGGGATCATGCTCCGGGGGGTCACGGTCATGGGCCGGGCGGGGCCGGCCGTGGCGCTGCGCGCCGTGCGCGTCGATCTGTCGTGGCTGGCCTTGACGCGCGCACGCTTGTGGCCGGCGTTCATCGGCATCGACGGCGCGCGCCTCAATCTTCGCAAGACCGCGCACGGCGTGCACGTCGTGGGGCTTGTCCATCACTCGCAACAGCCCTTCCATTGGCGCCGGTTCCTGGCGGCGATGCATGCCATGAGTCTGCATGCCGGACAGGTCGCGATTGCCATGCCGGGGCGGCCCATAGTCTCGCTCCAAGCGCTCGATGCGAGCTGGACCACGGGTATCAAGGATCATACTTTGACCGGTGCGGCGACGATTCCGGGGGTGTGCGGCCGCTGTCTGGTGACCGTCGAGTTTTCGGGTCACGGGGTTTCACCCAAGCATTTCCGCGGCGCGCTTGGGGTGCATGCCATGGCCCTCGACCTGCACGCCGCCGCCGCTCTCACCGGGCGCCGCCGGCTGCGCCCCTTGGCCGGCACCGTGGGCGGACAGCTATGGACCACCTGGAATCGTGGCCGTCTCGATTTCGTCGGGGGCGATGTGGCACTGGCGCACGCCTTCGTGCCCGCCAATCGTTTCAGCCATGCGCTCGCGATCGCCGGCCTGTCCGGCCGCTTCAGCCTGAAGATCGATCCCCAGGGTTTCCGCTTTTACGCCGCCGATGTGCGCTCGTCGGTTGCCGGGGTGCGTTCGCATACAGGCAGCGTCTATGTGGCGCACCAAGGGGCCTTTTGGGATGTGGACACCGAGCGCCTGCACCTCACCCAGGTCGCCTACGTGGCCGCACGCCTGCGCTCGCTCAACCCGAAGGTGGCCTCGTGGCTGGCCTTGCGGCCCCGGGGTACCCTCACGCGCCTGCATCTGCGCTTAGGGCCGCGATGGCGCTATCATGTGCGGGCGCGCTTCACGGGTCTTGGTCTGGGGCGCGCCCGGTCCGGGCCGTTCTTTGCCCATGCCGCGGGCCGACTCATCGCCGGTACGCATTTCGGGCGCGTCGTGCTAAGCGGCCTGCATGGTCTCGTGCGCGGACCGGCCGCCCTGCCCGGCCCGCTCACCGTTCAGGCTCTGACCGCCGAGCTCTCTTGGCACAAGGACGCGCAGGGCCTGTCGTGGGAACTCCCCGCCCTGCACCTAGCCTCGACGGCCGGGACCGTCGATGCCGCGGCGAGCGGGGCGCAGGAGGCGGGCCAGGGTCAGGTGCTGCTGTTGGGGGCGGCCTTGCATGATGTACGCATATCCGCCCTGAAGGATTTGTATCCACGAACTATGCGCGGTCATCTGCGCCAGTGGCTGACGCGCACCGTACGCGGCGGGGTCATAACAGCAGGCCAGGTCACATTCAAGGGGCCGCTCAAGGGCTTCCCGTTCCGTAACGGTGGCGGCCTGTTCCAGGCCACGCTGCACATAAGGCATGGCCGTTATCGTTTCCTGCCCCATTGGCCGAGCGCGCGCCATCTGGCGGTGACCGTGACCGATCATGATGCCCAGCTTTCCGTACAGGGATCGGGGGTCCTCGGCGGGGTGGTGGTACCGGCACTTTCGGTACGGGCCGGTCCGCTTGGGACACCGATGGGCCTTGCCACCGTGCGCGTGCATACCCAAGGCGGTCTGGGTGACCTTCTTGCGGTCGTCCTCCCGCATGTCCGCGCCGGGCTACGTACCGTGCTCCCGGCGACGATCTCGGGGGGCGGGGGGGCGCGTCTCGCGCTCATCCTGCACATCCCGTTCTCGCGTCGCCAGGGACCGCTTACGCTCCATGGGCGTATCAATCTCGCGCATGCGACCCTACGCTATCCCCTGGGATCGAGGGTCTTGCACTGGCGGGCCCTGGCCGGGTGGGCCACGTTCAATGATGCCGGACCCGAGAGTGCGCGGCTCTCGGGTCGTCTGCTCGGGGGGCCCTTCACGCTCGCCCTGACCCCCCGTCGCCACGGCGGAGTACAGGGACAGGCGACGGGCCAGATCGATGCCGCGCATGTGAAGGCCCTGGCGGGTCCCGCCCGGCGCTACGTAGGCGGCGCCGTGAGCTGGCAACTGCATGTGATAGCGGGGCGGCGCCTGCGGGCGCAGGTGACCGCCGATGTGCGCCAGTTGGCGCTGCATCTGCCCTATCCCGCAGGCAAGGCCCGCGGGGTCCCGGCGGTTGCACATTTTACGCTCCTGAGCGACCACAACGGGGTATTCGCGCGCGGCGGTGTGGCGCACCACCTGACCTTGGCGTATGCCGGTGCGAGCAACGGCCCCCATGGTCTGTGGGTCGGCGTCGGCTCGGCGGTGGCCCCGAAGACCGTGGGTCGGGGGCTTGCCATCGGTGTCCGCAGCGGCTATCTCGCAGTCGCGCCGTGGCTGACGTTCGTCCAGACCCTCAATCAGGCGCATGTCAAGGTGGGAATGCGCCCGCTGGTCACGCCCCGCGCCTTTACGGCGTATGTCGGGTCATTGGCATGGGCCGGGCGTTCGTTTGGGACCGTCCATGCGCGCTTCCGGCGCCATGGGTCGGCATGGGCGGGTGTCCTCGAGGGGCCGGATATCGCCGGGACCCTGGACTGGCGCCCGCAGCCGCGGCCCACCGTCGTGTTGCAGCTAGACCACCTGACCATACCGGCACCATCCCATGGGACGTCCGCCACGGGCCAGGGGTCGCCGATCCGCGATCCCGAGCATCTGCCGGCGATCCACTTTACCGCCAACAGTCTCACCGTCGGCCGCCACTACATCGGCCGGGTCGTGATCGACGGCGCGCCGTATGCTGACGGCTTTCGTTTTCAGCAGATCGATCTCGTGCGACCGCACGCGAGCTTGACGGGATTCGGGCAGTGGAGCGTGCACGGCGGCCTCCCCGAGTCGCTGTTCACATTCGCCTTCCACAGCCAGAATTTCGGGCATATGCTGGACGCCTGGGGCCTCCCTCATCAGCTCGCAGGCGGGCGCGTGACTGCGCACGGGACCTTGAACTGGCCGGGGGGGCCAGCGGCGTTCTCCGTGAAAAGGCTTGAGGCCAATATCCGGTTTCTGGCACGCAATGGCCGGTTCGTCAAGGTACAGCAAGGGGCCGGCAAGCTGCTCGGGATCTTCAATGTGGATTCCATCACCCACTATCTGACTTTGGACTTCAGCAGTATCTTCGGGCGCGGATTTGCCTTCGACCGCATCGATGGCGATCTGATCGCCGACAGCGGCGTGGCCGAGACGCGTGGCATCCATATCGAGGGCGCGTCGGCCAACGTGCTTGTGTCGGGCAAGACCGACCTGGTCGCCAAGACCTTCGATCTGCGCGTGCGGGTACAGCCGCATATCCAGAACAATGTCACGCTCGCCACCGGTCTCCTGGGTGGTCCGATCGCGGGCGCGGTGGTATTACTCATGCAGAAGATATTCGCCCATGAGATCGATCAGGGGACGCGCCTTACCTATTACATCAAGGGGCCATGGAGCCGACCGAACGTTCAAAAGAAGACGGACAAGGGCTGATGGCGACGGTCGCCGCCATCCAGATGAGTTCGGGACGGGACGTCGGCGCCAATCTCGCCGCCGCCGAGGCGGGCCTGCGTGCGGCCCAGGCGGGCGGCGCGCAGCTCGCGGTATTGCCGGAGAACTTCGCGCTCATGGCCGATTCCCCAAGCTCGCGCCTGCGTCACGCCGAGACCGACGACGGCGGGCCGATCCAGGACGCCCTCGCGTATCTTAGCCGGACACTGTCTTTGTGGATCGTGGCCGGGACCATCGCGCTCCGCTCCCGTGACCCCGCCAAGGTCCGGTCGGCGTGCCTTGTGTTCGATGACCGGGGGGAACGCGTCGCGCGTTATGATAAGATCCACCTTTTCGACGTGGATCTGGGGCCGGGCGAGCGTTACGCCGAGTCCGACGCCTTCGAGGCCGGCGACACGGTCGTGACCGTGGCCACGCCGTGGGGTCGCCTCGGGCTTGCCATCTGCTACGATCTGCGTTTTCCTGAACTGTTTCGCGCGCTGCTCGATGCGGGCGTGGAAATCGTGGCCCTGCCTGCGGCATTCACGGTCCCGACGGGCGCGGCGCACTGGGAGGTCCTGGTGCGTGCTCGGGCCATCGAAAACAGTTGCTATATCGTTGCGTCGGCGCAAGGCGGGCGACACGACAACGGCCGCGCCACTTTTGGGCACAGCCTGATCGTCGATCCCTGGGGCGCGGTCCTGGCAGAGCGGCCCGAGGGCCCCGGGATCGTGACCGCGCAGATCGACCGGGCATCCGTGGCCGCGGTTCGCCGCCGCCTTCCTAGTGTCATGCATCGGAGATTGTGATGACGACAGAGACTTTTCATAACCGCAACCTGGACCGTGCCCGCGAGGCCCTGCTGGCCCCCGCGGGGATTGGCGCGGGCGAGATCGATCAGGTCATGGGGCGTATGCTTGGTCACCAGATCGACTATGCCGACCTGTACTTCCAGTATAGCCGCCAAGAGTCCTGGTCCCTGGAAGAGGGTCAGGTCAAGTCGGGAAATCGGCACATCGAGCAGGGCGTCGGGGTGCGCGCGATCGCCGGCGAG
>JAPTWT010000157.1 GCA_028064935.1 Gammaproteobacteria bacterium
CGGCCTATTTCAAGGGCCTCAACTTCCTGTTGAACGAGCAGGCCGACAAGGCCATCGAGATCTTCATCAAGGTGCTGGAGGTCAACTCCGAGACCGTCGAGACCCATCTCGCGCTCGGGAGCCTGTTCCGGCGACGCGGGGAGGTGGAGCGCGCCATCCGCGTTCACCAAAACATCATCGCCCGCCCGGCCCTGGATCGTCACCAGCGGGCGCGGGCGTTGCTCGAGCTTGGGCAGGATTACCTGAAGGCCGGGCTCCTCGACCGCGCCGAAAACCTGTTCCTGGAGCTTGCCGAGATCCGCCTCCATAACGAGGAGGCCTTGCGGCTTTTGATGCATATCTACCAGCAGGAACGGGACTGGGAGAAGGCGATCAGCGTATGTCGCAGGCTCGGACGGTCGGGCGGGCCGGGTCTGCACGATGTCATCGCGCAGTACTATTGCGAGTTGGCCGAGGAGGCCTATAAGCGCAACGAGCATGACGTGGCACGCGAACAGGCCCGACGGGCGCTCCAGAACGACAGGGCGTGTGTGCGGGCCAGTATGGTTCTTGGTAATATCGAGGCCGACCTCGGTCGTCACAAGGAGGCCATAAAGGCGTGGCGGCGGGTCGAGATCCAAAACCCGCTCTATCTCGGCGAGGTGGCGCAGTCGCTCGCCAAGAGCTATCAGGCGGTGGGCGACGAGGAGGGCCTGTACCGGTTTTTCCAGGAGGCCCTCGGGCGGCATCATGACATCGCGCTCATGCTGGCGCTGGCCGATGTCATCGAGCGTCGCGATGGGCAGCGGGCCGCCGAGGCGTTCATTGTGTCGTGGTTGCGCCGCCAACCCTCGGTGCGCGGCCTGAACCGCCTCATAGGACTGCATTTGGCGCAGGCGTCGGGGGAGTCGCGCGAGGATCTGGCGATCCTGAAGGGGATCATCGAGAAGATTGTCGAGGGCCGCCGTCGCTATCTTTGCCACCAGTGCGGGTTTTCGGGGCAGTCCTTGCATTGGCAGTGCCCCGGCTGCCATCGTTGGAACACCGTCACGCCGTCAGGAGAGGACGATGTCGTTTGAGGACCCGACTATCATCGTGGCCCTGGATTTTTCGGAGGCAGGGGCCGCGCTCGCGCTCGCGCGCAGGCTCGATCCGGCACAGTGCCGGGTCAAGGTCGGTCTCGAACTCTTCAGCGCCGAGGGCCCGGCGATCGTCCGTACCCTGCAGGGCCTCGGTTTCGCGGTATTCCTGGACCTCAAATTCCATGATATACCAAACACGGTGGCGAGCGCCTGCGCGCGCGCCGCGGACCTCGGGGTGTGGATGGTCAATGTCCATGCCCTGGGAGGGGCACGTATGCTGGCCGCCGCGCGCCAGGCGATCCCCGCGGGCGGCCCGCGTCTCATCGGTGTCACGATCCTCACGAGCCATGGTCCCGAGGACCTGGCGGCGCTGGGTCTGGGCGATAGCAGTGAGCGCGTACGCGGCCTATCGGTATTGTGTCGCGAGGCGGGCCTGGATGGCGTGGTATGCTCGCCGCGCGAGGCCCACGAGCTCCAGGACCTGCGCGCCGGCGGCTTCGTACTGGTCACGCCCGGTATCCGCCCCGAAGGCGCACCGCCCGACGATCAGCGGCGCACGCGGACGATCCGCGAGGCCCTGGCCGCGGGCGCCGACTATCTGGTTGTGGGTCGGCCGGTGACGCGTGCGCCGGATCCGAGCGCAGCCCTCGCGGCGTGCCTCGCCGAGGCCCGCGGCGCGCCCCGGCCCGTGCTTTTCGACACGTAGAGAGAACCGCGGTGACAGATCAGTTTTCCAGGGTATTGGATCGCATGGCCCAGGCACGGGTCACGGTAGTCGGGGACGTGATGCTCGACCGTTACTGGTACGGAGGGGTGGAACGGATCTCGCCTGAGGCGCCGGTGCCGGTGGTGGCGGTAGGGCGCGTCGAGGAGCGCCCCGGGGGCGCGGCCAATGTCGCCCAGAACATCGCCGGTATCGGCGCGCGCTGCGTATTGATCGGATTGTGCGGGGCCGATGCCGCCGCCGATGCGCTGGCGACGCTGCTCGCCAAGTCGGGCGTCGGCCATCGGCTGATCCGCGACCCGCTTGTCAATACCACTGTGAAGCTGCGCGTGGTGTCGCGCAACCAGCAGCTCATCCGCATCGATTTCGAGACCCAGGCGACCCCGGACGGCTGCCGCGATCTCGTGGCGGCCTGCAAAGACGGGCTGACGGATGCCGGCGCGGTGATCATCTCGGACTACGGCAAGGGCGGCTTGAATCATGTGCGTGAGATCGTCGCCTTCGGGCGCAAGGCCGGCCTGCCGGTGGTGGTTGATCCCAAGGGCGATGATTACCGGCCGTATCACGGGGCCACACTCATTACTCCAAACCGCAAGGAGTTCGAGCAGGTCGCGGGGCGTTTTCGCGACGAACACGAGCTCGAGCGCAAGGCGCGCGACCTCATCGCGGAACTGGCGCTCGATGCGCTGCTTATCACGCGCAGCGAGGAGGGCATGACCTTGTTCGAGAAAGACGGCCGGCGCACGCATGTACCGGCTCGCGCCCACGAGGTTTATGACGTGACCGGCGCCGGCGATACCGTGATCGCGATGATAGGTGCCGCGCTCGCGGTTAAGGCGAATCTCCTCGAGGCCATACATATCGCCAATGCCGCCGCCGGCATCGTGGTCGGACATCTGGGGGCGGTGGCGGTACCGCGCGATGAGCTAGCGAAGGCCTTGGCCACGGAGGACCAGTCATGATCATTGTCACGGGCGGCGCGGGGTTCATAGGCGCCAATATCGTCAAGGGGCTAAACGAGCGTGGTCGCGAGGACATCCTCGTGGTCGATAACCTCGAGCGCGGCGACAAGTTCCTGAACCTGACGGATTGCGAGATCGCCGATTATCGGGACAAGCGCGATTTTCTGGCAGATATCGACAGGGGCGCCTACGCAGGAGGCGTCGAGGCGATATTCCACGAGGGCGCGTGTTCCGACACCATGAACCACGACGGCCTGTACATGATGCGCAACAATTACGAGTTCTCGAAGACATTGCTTGCGTTTTGCGAGCGCGAGGGCGCGCAGTTCCTATACGCATCCTCAGCCTCGGTCTATGGCGGCGGGCGCGTGTTTCGCGAGGAGCGCGCGATGGAATCGCCGCTGAATGTCTACGGGTACTCGAAATTTCTCTTCGATCAGTATGTCCGGCGCCACGCCACCGGCGCTTGTCAGGTAGCGGGTTTTCGGTATTTCAATGTCTATGGGCCGCGTGAGCAGCACAAGGGACGCATGGCGTCGGTCGCCTATCATTTCTTCCATCAATATCGGGAGACCGGCCAAGTACGGTTGTTTGGCGCAAGCGGCGGTTATGCCGCAGGCGAGCAGCGCCGCGATTTCGTGTCGGTCGAGGATGTCGTCAAGATCAATCTGCATTTTTTCGAGCACAAGGAATTGAGCGGCATCTATAACGTGGGCACGGGGCGTGCGCAGACCTTCAACGATGTGGCCACCGCCACGGTGAATGCCGTGAGGCGCCAGGGCGGCGAGGGACCCTTGACGACCGCCGAGCTCATAAAGCGCGATATCATCACCTATATCCCGTTCCCCGAGGCGTTGGCCGGCAAATATCAGAGCTACACACAGGCCGACGTAGGCGCGCTACGACAGGCGGGCTACAGCGCCTCCACTTACGACGTCGCGCAGGGCGTGGGTCGCTATGTGGAGTGGCTGTTGACCCGCGCCAGGCCGGCTGAATGAGGGTCTTGCCGTGAAACTTCACCCCATTGTCCTGTGCGGCGGCAGCGGCAGCCGGTTGTGGCCGCTGTCGCGCGATGAACACCCAAAGCAGCTGCTCCCGCTTTTGGGGGAACGCAGTCTCTTGCAGGAGACCGTGTTGCGTCTGGAGGGGCTTGCCGATGTCGCCGCACCGGTGGTGGTCAGCAATGCCCAGTACCGTTTCCTGATCGCCGAACAGATGCGCGAGATCGGCAAAATGCCGTGTGCCTTGTTGCTTGAGCCCGCGGGCCGCAATACCGCCCCGGCGCTCACCCTCGCGGCCTTGCGGGTGCTGGCCACCGACCCCGAGGCCTTGCTGTTGGCGATGCCGGCCGACCATGCCATGACCGATGCCGCGGGATTTCGTGCGGCGGTCGGCGCGGCGCTTGAGCTCGCGGCGGCCGGGCGTCTCGTGACCTTCGGGGTCGTGCCCGATGCCCCCGAGACCGGTTATGGGTACATCCGCCGGTCGGCGGGGGGAGAGGTCGCGGAATTCGTGGAGAAACCGGATCTTGCGCGCGCCGAGGCGTTTTTGGCCTCTGGCGATTATCTCTGGAACAGCGGGCTTTTCCTGATGCGCGCGACGCGCTGGATCGAGGAATTGCGACGCTACCGTCCAGACATCCTGCAGGCCTGCGAGGCGGCGATCACAAGCGGCCGCCAGGATTATGATTTCTTTCATGTCGGGGCCTGTTTCCAGGACTGCCCGGGGGAATCGATCGATTACGCGGTCATGGAACATACCGGCGCGGCCTCGGTCGTGCCGCTCGCCGCCGGCTGGTCGGATGTCGGCGCCTGGGATGCGCTCTGGGACATCGGCGCCAAGGACGAACACGGCAATATGGTGCGTGGCGATGTGGTGACGCAGGGCTCGCGGGATAATCTCATCGTGGCCGACAACCGGCTGGTGGCGGTGCTCGGCGTGCACGACCTGGTGGTAGTCGAGACCAAGGATGCGGTGCTGGTGGCCCACCGCGCGCGCGCCCAGGAGGTGAAGGAGTTGGTGGCGCGGCTGAAGGCCATGGCGCGCAGCGAATGCACGACGCCAAGTCGCGTGTGGCGACCCTGGGGGTTCTACGAGTCCCTGGATAATGGCGCCCGTTTTCAGGTCAAGCGCATCATGGTGCGGCCGGGCGCGGCGCTGTCATTGCAGATGCATCACCATCGCGCCGAGCATTGGGTGGTGGTCAAGGGGACTGCGCGCGTCGTGCGCGATCACGAACAATTCCTGATTACCGAGAACCAGTCCACCTACATTCCGGTGGGCGTGCGCCATCGCCTGGAAAACCCGGGCCTGATCCCGCTCGAGATGATCGAGGTGCAATCGGGGGGCTATCTCGGAGAGGACGACATTACACGTTTCGAGGATATTTACCGACGCATGGAGCCGTCGGTCGGCGGATAGCGGCATCGATCGGCCCGTGCGCCGGACGGTTTCGTCAGGGGACCGTGGCGGGGATCGCCTGGGTCAAAGGGGACGATGATGAGGACGTTATGGCGAATCTTGCGACCCGGCGAGCGCCGCGAGGCGCTCAGGATTTTCCTGTGGATGGTGATCACGTCGGGTTTTGAGATGCTGGGTGTGGGTGTGGTCTTGCCGGTGGCGATGTTCCTCGTCGACCCGCGCCACGTCATGGCCATGCCCGCCGTGCGTACGGTCGAGCGGTTTCTCGGGATCTCGTCGGGACGGGATTTCGCGGTAGCGCTCGCGCTCATGCTGCTTGTGGTCATAGGGGCCAAGGCGGTGGTCGTTTCGCGTGGCTACCGCCGCCAGTTCGGCTTCCTTTACCGCCTGCAAAAGGACCTTTCCGACCGCCTGCTCGCAGGCTACATGGCCGCGCCCTACGCCTTTCATTTGACGCGTAATAGTACCGATCTTTTGAAGAATGTGCGGGGCGAGATCCCGGTCCTGACCGACGGGGTCTTGTTGCCGGGCCTGCAGCTTATAAGTGAGCTTGTGGTGTCGCTGGCCGTGTTCGGGCTTTTGATGGCGGTGAGTCCGGGCCTTACGCTTGGTATCGGCATAGTCCTGGGTGCGGCGTTCGCGGTCGTATTCCGCGCCACCCGCATGCGCAGCGAGCGCCTTGGGCGTGCCCGCCAGGACGCGCTGACGTCGATGTTCCGGCACGCGGCGACCGGTCTTTCGGCGATCAAGGATCTCACGGTCCTTGATCGCCAGGACCGGCTCTTGTCGCAGCACGAGCAGGCCACGCGCCGTTACAGCGAGGCGAGTGCGGCACAGATGGTCACCGTGCACATGCCGCGGCTTGCCATCGAAGGGCTGGCGTTTGCCGGCCTGATCGGCATCCTTTTGTATGCGGAGTGGATCCTGCGCCGGCCGCAGGCCGCCATTCCGCTCATGGCCATGTACGCCATGGCGGTGTTCCGGCTCATGCCATCACTGACCAAGATGCTGAATGCGGCGATGTCCATACGCTTCAACCGCGCGACCATCGCCATCGTCGCGCAAGCGCTCACCGAGGTCGCGCCGACCGGGGACGAGGAGACCGCTTCCGTGGCCTTGCCCTTCAGCCGCGAGATCACGCTGTGCAACTTCAGTTATTCCTATCCGGGCAGCGCCCGTCACGCGCTCGAGGGCGTTGACCTCACCATCACCAAGGGTTCGGCAGTGGCCTTCGTGGGGCCGTCGGGGGCCGGCAAGAGCACGCTGGCAGACGTCCTTCTGGGGCTATTGCAGGGTAATGGCGATGTGCTCGTAGACGGCGAGCCGTTGGCTCCGGGGGCCATGAAGGCGTGGCGCCGGCAGATCGGCTATGTGCCGCAGCAGGTCTATCTTGCCGACGATACGGTGGCCGCCAATGTCGCGTTCGGTGTCGCCGAACACGAGATCGATCGCAAGGCGGTGACACGTGCGTTGACGACCGCCCAACTCATGGATTTCGTAGCCGAGCTCCCCACTGGCATCGATACCGAAATCGGTGATCGCGGCGCGCGGTTATCGGGTGGCCAGCGCCAGCGCCTTGGCATCGCCCGGGCCCTGTACCACGATCCGGCCGTCCTCGTCCTAGACGAGGCCACCTCGGCCCTCGACGGACCCACCGAGACCGATCTCGTCGCCGCGATCACGGCGCTTGCCAGGCATAAGACCCTGATCGTGATTGCGCACCGTCTGAGCACGGTGGCGTGTTGTGATCAGGTCGTGCTGCTCGAGGGCGGGCGGGTCGTGGCGCGCGGGGTATTCGCGGAACTTGCGCGCCAGCATGCGTTTTTTCAAGGGGGCGGGCCACTGGCCGCGAGCTCGGTGGCATGAGGGAGACGGGATGCGCGTACTCGTGACCGGGGCCCGCGGCTTCATCGGCACGGCCCTGGTTCCGGCCCTGGAGGCCGCCGGTCATACCGTGCGCGGCGTGGGACGGGGCGCACGCCCAGCGGTGAAGGACTGGTGGCAGGCGGATCTTACCGTGCCGGAGTCGCTGGCGGGCGTGTGCGATGCCTGCGAGGCCGTCATCCATCTCGCGGGGGTCGCCCATACCCGTGCCGGTGCCCACGAGCACGAGGCGGTGACCGTCGCCGGTACCCGGGCGCTCATCGCCGAGGCCCGCGCGGCGCATGTCGCGCAATTCCTGTTCGTGAGCAGCATCAAGGTGGAATGCGCGCGCGACGCCTACGCCGAGAGCCGCCGCATGGGCGAGGACATGGTGCGCGCCTGCGGCCTGCCATCGGTGGTGATCGTGCGCCCGGCGCTCGTTTATGGCCCTGGTATGCGCGGTAACCTTAACCGGCTGGTGCAGATGGCAGATCTTTCCTGGCCCCTGCCGATCCCACGCGGGGGTGCGCGCCGCAGTCTCGTACATTGTGAGGACCTTGCGCGCGTGCTGGTGGCGTTGTTGGCGCATCGCGCGCGCGATGCCCTATATACCGTGACCGACGGCGCCTCCTACACCATGCGTGATATCTATGATCTCATGAGGGCCGCCCTCGGCCGCCCCGCGGCGCGTTATGCCCTGCCCGAAGGCATCGTGCCGGCCGTGGCGCGGTTCGGCGATTGGATGACGCGCTTGACCGGCCGCCGATGGCCATGGAACAGTGACGGACTTGCGCCGCTGCTCGCATCGTGCACGAGCGACGACCGGCGTGTGTGGGCAGACCTCGGCATGGTCCCGGGTTATACGCTGGCGTCGGGCATCGCCGCGATGGTGGCGGCGCGCGGGGCGCGGT
>JAPTWT010000294.1 GCA_028064935.1 Gammaproteobacteria bacterium
CCGGCGGAGTGATGCGAAGGTCTCTTGGGCTCCTGGCAGAATGCGCACCAATGTGGTGTAATTTGGTGTAACCATTGGGGTGCCAGAATCATGAACCGGCAAGCTGTCAACGAGAGGGAAACGCAGGTCAAGACTCGGCTGTCGGTGAGCCTACCGCCCGAGCTTCACCAGGAGCTGGAGCGTATCGCGCGCGACAAGAAGGTATCCCTGGCCTGGGTCATGCGAGAAGCTCGGAGAAGTACGTAGCAAGTCAATGGCCCCTGCTCACGCAATCCAAGTGAGCCATGGTGGATAGCGTTAGCCCTGCTCGTCGCTCAGAGATCATGGGACGGGTGCGTTCACGGGACACTGTGCCGGAAATGCTCGTGCGCAGACTGACGCATGCCCTTGGCTATCGCTATCGGCTACATGGCAAAGATCTTCCTGGAAAACCGGATCTCGTATTTCGCTCTCGAAGGAAAGTGATCTTTGTCCACGGATGTTTTTGGCATCGTCATCCAGGCTGCGCTTTGGCCCGTCTGCCAAAGTCAAGGGAGGACTTTTGGTTGCCGAAGTTGGAGGCTAATCGCCAACGGGATTTGAAAACCGAAAACGCACTTCAGGTAAAGGGATGGACCGTTTTGACCATATGGGAATGTGAGCTTGGCGATATCGACAAGTTAAAAAACAAGATCAAGGAATTCCTCGATGCGTAGCGTTGAACTTTTCGCGGGGGCGGGCGGACTCGCTATTGGTATGGCGAATGCCGGCTTTCATCACGCCGCGGTGGTTGAATGGGATCATGACGCATGCGAAACCTTCCGGGAAAATCAGCGCCACCACGCCCATGCGGTCGAAGGTTGGCCGGTTCATGAGGTCGATGCGCGCACGTTCAATTTTTCATCTCTAGCGCCAGATATCGCTGTCGTTTCCGGAGGCCCCCCATGTCAGCCATTCTCCATGGGAGGAAAGCATCAAGCGCAGCGCGACGAGAGGAATATGTTTCCGGAAGCTGTTCGAGCCGTCCGCGAACTCATGCCCAAAGCCTTCATATTCGAGAACGTCAAGGGATTGATGCGAGAGAGCTTCACCTCCTATTTTTCGTATATCCATCTTCAATTGCAGTATCCCGAGCTTTCTCGTTGCAAAGGAGAAAACTGGGTACAGCATCGATCCCGACTGGAACGGCATCACTCGTCGAACAAGAACGCTCCAACATATAACGTCCTGTTTGACGTTCTGAACGCGGCGGACTTCGGAGTGCCTCAAAAACGAGAGCGCGTTTTCTTTGTCGGGTTTCGCTCTGATCTGGGGGCTGAATGGTCATTCCCGCAAAAGACGCATTCGGAAGATGCTTTGCTTGTCTCCAAGTGGATTGAGGGAACTTACTGGGATGAGCATGGGCTGGATAAGAGGCGTATGAGCCAAATCCCAACGCGCTATGCCCGGAGAGTGCAACGTCTTCGTGATAACCCATCCCTGTTGGGAATATCTCGTTGGCGTACAACCCGTGATGCATTGCGCGATCTCCCGGACCCCGAAACCCATCCGAACAATGGCATAGCGAATCACGTATTCACACCGGGAGCACGTACCTATGTGGGTCATACCGGGAGCGCTCTTGATGATCCCGCCAAGACATTGAAGGCTGGATACCACGGTGTTCCCGGGGGGGAGAACATGTTCATCAAGGACGATGGAAGCGTTCGCTACTTCACTGTGCGTGAAGCGGCCCGGTTGCAGACATTCCCTGATGAGTACGAGTTCCATGGCTCCTGGAGCCAGACCATGCGCCAGTTGGGCAATGCTGTCCCGGTGCAACTAGCCGAGGTTGTGGCTAGTTCAGTGGCGAATAGCTTGATGCGGTGTGAAGCCAATGAGAGACGCGCCACCTGCGCAACGGTTGATTGAAGATGAGGAGCGATATGACTGCCACGGAGTTCGATTTAACCCCTGATCCCCGAGTTCTACAAATCCTTGGGGAGATCAATCTTGATCAATGGAAGTGTCTCGCCGAACTAATCGATAACAGTGTCGATGCCTTCATCAACGCGCGTCGAGATGGGGTCCAGGTCGAGTCTCCATCCGTTGTCATCAGTCTGCCCACCCAGGACAAGGAAGATGCCAGCGTGACCATTCGAGACAATGGTCCAGGGATGACTTTGGATCAGTTGGAGCGTGCCGTCCGAGCAGGATGGAGTGGCAACAACCCATTGGACAATCTTGGGTTGTTCGGTATGGGTTTCAATATCGCAACCGCTCGCTTGGGTATGGTTACCGAGGTGTACACCACGCGAGCGGGTGACAAGGAGTGGACCGGTCTTCGTATCGACCTCAACGAGCTGCGTCGGACTCGGACTTATCAAACCCCACGACTGACCCGGCCGAAGTCGGATTCCGCCGCTCATGGGACCGAGATTAAAATTCTTCGGCTCAAGACCGATCAACGAATTTATTTCTCGAAGAGCGCGAATCACAACAAGATCAGACGCCAGCTTGCGCGCGTATATGCGCCGCTATTGCTTTCAAAGGATGCGGCATTCTCCTTGCAAATCAATAGTCAGAATATCCAGGCTAAACGTCCCTGCCACTGGAATCCGGACCGTTCGGTGCTTGGCGGTGACGGGAAACCTGTACATGCGGTGGAAACATTTGACGTTGAGCTGCCGTCGCGGCACTACTGTCTCACGTGCATGTTGTCCTTCTCCGGCACGCAGGGGTGTCCGACCGCGAGCCCCGAGTGCAAAACGGTTGAACTTAAGCGTCGATTGCATGGTTGGGTGGGGTTGCAACGATACATGCATGAGGAAGATTTCGGCATCGACATCATCCGAAATGGACGTGTTATCGAGGTGCAAAACAAGGATCTATTCGTCTGGAGCGGAGGCGAACGACCGGAGCGCGAATATCCCATCGACGACCAGCGCAACCGCGGCCGGTTCATTGGCGAGATTCACTTGGATCACTGCCGGGTAAGCTATACCAAGGATCGTTTCGAGCGTGATGACACATCATGGTCGGAGATGGTGACCTTGGTCAGAGGTGAAGGCCCCTTGCAACCGCAGAAGGCGAAAGCCTTGGGGTTCGAGCCTCAGCCCGCCCCCTTGTATCGATTGTTCCAGGCGTTTCGTAGAAGCAGCCCACAAGGCAAGACTGGGCGTTGGTCGCGCATCCTGGCGGTTAAGAACAACGAACGCGCCATCGAAATGGCGGACTTGTTCCACAAGGGAGATCCCGAGTACCAAACCGACGAGAAATGGTACGAACTGGTCGAGGAAGAAGATCGTGGCATCGTTGGCGCGACGCCAACAGCTTCCGGTCCGGGATCGGCCTCACCGGAGGTACCGGCTGGGTTTCTCGACGATGATGGGGAAACGCCTTTGGAAAGCGAAGGGGCGTCTCCGGCATCCGAGGCTGGGTCTCCAGCTCAGAACGTGTCTGCCCCACCCCCGCGGCAGAAGTTGCACGAACTGTCCCGAGTTTATAAGCATCCTCTCCTCAAGGTGGAGTTTACGGTCGAGGCCTTCATGGTCGCCTCGAATGATCCCGACCTGCCTCCCAAGGCACCCTGGACCTTAAAGATAGAGGATCCCGGCACCAGGACATTCCTCTTTCTCTTCGATCCCGACCATCCTGTTTTCCGCTCGGTCACAATGACCCCCACGGATGCGGTGCTATCGGAGTTGGCTTTTAAGACCTACGAGTTCCTAAAGGAGGCCAGCCCGAATTCTGCGGTGTTCTCCACCATTCTTTCCGACCTGAGGGGTGAGTACGCCGAGGATGCGAAACTCGACCCAAAGAGCATCATCTCCTTCGCGGATAGGTCGCTTCGCGACATCGCCCAATCGATCAGCGCATCCGGTAGCGTCGATGCATTCGGAGTATTGTTCTCTGAGTTGCCACAAATGGCGCAGGAGAAGATCAGGCGGAAAATCGCCTCGTCCGGAATGACCAGCGCCCAGGCCGTGATCGATGGCGGCGAATTCCTCTCTTACGCCGAGGCTGCGGATATCAAGCAATTCGTTCGCCGCCATCCGGAGCTCTTCTTCGATGGAAAATTCTGGGCTCAGCCTCACTCCTCTTTGGACTATGGCGACGCCAAGGTGAACGAGGAAGCTCGTGAGAGAGTGCTGGAGCGCTATGACGCCTATCTCGCGGATGCCGTTTGGCTTGCTTCGCAAAGCCCGCGGGATCTTGACCGCTGTGATCGCGACGAATTGATTCGAGCGACGCTTTCCGTGCGGCTACTGGGGCAGGACGGAAACATCTGATATGGAGGGCTATTTCCTCGACTCCCGCCGTCTGCTGAATGGTTCATGGCGAGCCTTCGAGCGCGATGTGGCAAGACTCTTGGTTCAGAACGCTTTCGAGGATGTTCGCATCGTCGGCGGTTCCGGGGATCGTGGGGCTGATGTACTCGGAGTCAAGAATGGCAGTCTCTGGGTCGTTCAATGCAAATTCACCAGCGACAGCTATCCCGACCCCCATGCCGTTGACGAAGTTGTGGAGGCGTCAAAGTTTTACGAAGCTGATCGACTCGCTATCGCCACATCGCGAGCATTCGGTCCTGCCTTGAACGCGGCGATCGATCGGTGGGCACGATTGGGGATTCGGATCGAATCCCTTCCTCCGGCGACATTACTGGAGATGATGCGCCGCAGCCCTGAGTATCCCAGGGCACGACGAGATCTACGTGACTACCAGGATGATTGCGTTCAACGGTTGAGTGCGGCTCTGCGAGAAACCGGCCGAGGGCAGCTGGTACTCGCCACGGGCTTGGGAAAAACGGTCGTGATGGCTGAAACCACCGCCCAGTTATTGCGGGACGAGGTCATTGACTCAGGACGAGTGCTGGTTCTGGCTGATAAACGCGAACTAGTCGAACAACTGCAAAGAGAGTTCTGGCAGCAATTACCCAAGAGCATCCCCACTCATCTACTGATTGGTGGGGAGCAACCTACTTTCTGGGACGGCATCACGTTCGCCACGGTTCAGAGCGTTTTGCCGCGGCTCGGTAATCTGCCCGAGTTTGGATTGGTTTGGATTGACGAAGCGCATCACATCGGATCAGAGAGTTTTCGTCGTGTCATCGATGAACTGGGAGCGCCAATGGTTGGTGGAGCCACCGCCACACCGTGGCGAGGCGACCATTTCGACATCGACACCATCCTTGGGCAGCCTGTAGCCAAGATCGGTATCGACGAGGGATTGCGTAGAGGGTTCCTATGCGAAGCGGACTATCGCCTGCTTGCCGACAACATAGATTGGGAGTTTGTCAGGAAGCAATCAAGGAATGAGTATTCGATTAAAGAACTTAATACTCGCCTTCTCATCCCAACTCGTGACGAAGAGGCGGCGAGGGTTATCGCGGATACTTTCAAGAAGGAATCCCGTCGCAGCCTGATCGTGTTTTGCGCGAGTGTCGAGCATGCGAAAACTTTCTCGGCCATGCTCAAGCTCTATGGTTTCCGGTCGGCCCACATCACCGGAGAGATGGACCCTCGTGATCGGGAGAAAACAATGGCCGGGTTGCGTAGAGGAACAATCAACGCGGTGACGACGGTGGACATCTTCAATGAAGGAGTCGATGTTCCCGATGTGGATATGCTCGCTTTCATGCGAGTGACCCATAGCCGTCGCATATTCGTACAACAACTCGGCCGCGGGCTACGCTTGGCGCCGAACAAGGACAAAGTGGTTGTATTGGACTTTGTCAGTGACCTGCGTCGAATCTCCGAGGTTATCGATCTCCAAAAGTCCATATCGGGTGATGTCGAGCGCCTCGATCTCGTCGAGCGCATTGTCCAATTCTCAGATCATGGGGCCGGCCATTTCATGTTCGAGTGGTTGCTTGATCAAGCCGATCTGTTCAATCGGGAGGGGGATGCGAAATTGGAGTTGCCTGAGTTCAACTTCCCCTTGCCACCTTCTCCGGGAGCGGTTCAATGAACATGGCCGTAGCCAAGGATGTTCGGGACAATATCCGGAAAAAAATATGGGACACGGCTGATGAATTGGGCTGGCCGGGGCTATCCGACATTGATCGCGCGACTTGGTATGAAAACTGGTCTAAGGACAAGGACATCGGAGGAGTTCTGGCGCATTTCATGGATGCCCGAAAGGTGCGGGTGTACATCAAGGACTCCCTGCTCAAACCATACATGCGTACTCGTTTGGAGAATGGTGCGGAAAATATTTTATTGGCGGCAGGACTCGACCACGACAGGGCGCCGGTTAAAAACACTTACGAAAAACCTCACGGACGTTTGTTGACGGATGGGAAGGTTATTTGCTGGGGGCATAGTCGAGACTGGAAGTCAATAGTGATCTCGGTTTTCGAAAGAGCGCACAGATTGGAGTCGGGAAGTCCATATGCCGCAGTTCTTGTTGAAACGGGTAGAACCACAAATACAGGTGCGCGGGAGATGATCTCAGAAGTCGGGCGCCGGCTAGGGCTTGACCGGGTGGTTTGGGTTGAGTAACGCATGGAGAGTAGTTACAGGCATATACGTCGGTGATGGGAGCGGCGCTCATCGGATTGCCCCTCGGTTTCCCGTTCACCACGTGAAGCGGCATAAATAGTGACGGGGAGATCCGTCAGACTGGCAGCTCCCGCCCCCCTCGCCTTGATCAGCACTTGCCTCTCAATCAGATTTGTAGTAACGTGCCTACTATTGCTGATGTTGGAGGTGCTCTATGACCATCACGACCCTATCCAGTCGAGAGTTGAACCAGGACGTGACACGAGCGAAGAAGGCCACCAAGAGCGGCCCGGTGTTCATCACGGATCGCGGTAAACCTGCTCACGTGCTGTTGAGCTTCGATGACTATCAACGGTTGACGAAGCAGCGGCGCAACATTGCCGACGCGCTGGCGATGCCGGATGTTGCGGACATCGAGTTTGAGCCACCGCGCGTGACCATTGGAGCCCGGCCGGCTGATCTCTCATGATGTACGTGCTCGATACCAACGTGCTGTCCGAGCTGCGCAAGGTACGGCTTGGCAAGGCCGATGGGAATGTGACGGCATGGACGGAAAGCGTCGATGCCGCCGACCTCTTCGTATCGGCCATCACCATCATGGAGTTGGAGCTCGGCGTTCTGTCGATTGAACGCAAAGACGCTGCCCAGGGGGCCATGCTGCGCTCGTGGCTGGAGCAACACGTACTACCCGAGTTCTCCGGGCGCACGTTGCCTATCGATACCGCTGTGGCGCAGCGCTGCGCTCGGCTGCATGTACCAGACAAGCGCGGCGAGCGTGACGCGCTCATCGCGGCTACGGCGCTGGTGCACGGCATGACGGTGGTAACGCGTAACGTGGCCGATTTCAAGCCGACGGGAGTGGCCATCGTCAATCCGTGGGAGCCGTCGCCATGACTGCCTATGGGTTCAAGATCGCCTCGGATGGCGGTACTCCAGCGGTACAGGGCTTAGTTTTGCCCACCTTCGTCAAGCTGCGCTAAGCTACTGTCGCAGCTTACTTTTTTGTTCTGTAGCTTACGCTTCCCTATGCTTGATTTTCCTAGGCATAGCACGTTGGCGACGAACTCATAATCCCTTGGTCCACGGTTCGAGTCCGTGCGGGCCCACCAATTAAAACAATGGTTTAGCAAGAACCGCTGGGTGGTTCTTTGCGTCTTGTCGACTTTTTGCCCAAATAATGCTCAAACTGTGCCCGGATTCGGTCGCTCAGGCTTGGCAACCATCATCGAATCGGAAATGCAGCGTGGCATCTGGCGCGACCGTGCTGAAAGTGAAAGCACTACGCTGGGGGAAGCCCTCACCCGTTATGCGGAAGAAATCATCCCGTCCAGGAAATCGCCTGGACCAGATATAGCCCGGCTGTACCAGTGGCAAGCCAGACCCATTGCAAAAAGCTTCATGGCATCCATACGAGGCA
>JAPTWT010000019.1 GCA_028064935.1 Gammaproteobacteria bacterium
GTTCATGTGAGCATGGGACCCGCCCGGCCCAAGGCACAGACGGCCCGTGCGCCAGGCCCGAGCGCGGTGGTATGATCGGGGTTTTGTGACAGGAGGTCAAGGCAAGGTGTCAGCGTTCAAGCTCCCCCGCGTACGTTACCGGGAAACCGATGACGCGACGGCCGACCTCGCCCGTTATCAGCACATCGCGCTGATCGTCGCCAAGGCCGCCGATCTCGCCCACGCCCCGTTTGGCACCCTCCTCCAAAAACGCCTGAAGGCCCAGGGGGTGGCGATCAAGCCTGGGACGGTATTTCTCAGCGAGGCCCCCGACGAGACCGGAACGACGCTCGCGGTGGGGTTCATCGCGGACACCCGGGAGACCTTCGCGCTTCTCGAACTCGCCCGCAAATTGACCCGGTTCCGCCCCGGGGTCACACACGTCGCCCTGCTCGCCCCGGGGCTTAAGGGCGCCGCGCACAAGGAGGCCTTGCGCGCGCTCGTCCGCTGCCTCTACGCCCAGGTACCGCTACCGTCCCGGCAGACCGGCCAGACCCGGAATCCGCCGATGGCAGTCGACGTCTACGGCGCAAGCGACGGGGACCGCGCACTGCGTGCCGCCGCGCACGGCAATCACCTGGCGCGCGCCCTGTCGGTCCTCCCGGCCAATGAACTCGGTCCCGCGGACTATGTAAAGCGCGTGAAGAAACTGGCCATCGACAACGGCTGGCACTGTCGTTTTCTCGATGAAAAGCGCCTGGCCGCGCTCGGGGCCGGGGCGTTTCTCGCCGTAACGCGCACACGCGCCGCCGGCGCCGGGATCGTGCATCTGCGCTACACCCCGCGCAAGGCCGTGCGACCGCCGGTGGCCTTAGTCGGTAAAGGGATCTGCTTTGACACAGGCGGCGTCAACCTAAAGCCCGCACGCCATATGTATGGGATGCACGAGGACATGCAAGGAAGCGCCGTGGCCCTGGGCGCGCTGCTTGCCCTCACGCAATCCCACGCACCCTTTCGCATCGACTGTTATCTGGCCATTGCTGAGAATGCCATAGGCCCGTTGAGCTATCGCCCTAACGAGGTGGTGCGCGCGGTGGATGGCACCACCATAGAGGTGGTGCACACCGACGCCGAAGGGCGCATGGTGTTGGCCGATACCCTGGCACTCGCCGCGCGCGAGCGGCCGGGGCTCATCATCGATTACGCCACCCTCACCGGCGCCTGCGTCTATGCCCTGGGAACGCGCATGACGGGGGCCTTCACCAACCGCCCGGAACTCTACCTGCGCCTCATCGAGGCCGGGCGCGCCAGCGGCGAACGGGTGTGGCCGTTTCCGCTGGCAGACGACTACGACGCCGACCTCAAAAGCGATATCGCCGATATCAAGCAATGCACCCTCGAAGGCGAGGCCGATCATATCCTCGCCGCCCTGTTCCTCAAGCGCTTCATCGCCCATGACCCCACCTGGATCCACCTGGACCTCTCCGCTGGGCGACATAAAGGGGGTCTCGGCGCGATCCCCACCGATACCACGGGTTTTGGCGTCGACTTCACCCTGGCCTTGCTGGCCGATCCCGCCTTTGCCTGGTAGCGGCGCGTGCCGATCCCAAACCGCCTCTTGTGCCGACCCGCCACGCTCGATGCGAGGCCCATAAGGCCCGCGCTCCCGATGCGGTGTAGGACTTCCCGTACGGGAATGTGGGCCACCTGTCTGGTACCTACCTGCGAGGCGCACGCCCACGGATAGTCATGATCGGTGCCCCTGGAGAATGGCGGCCTGCCGACACCCGTACTGGATTTTCGGAGGCGAGGGCGGTAATATGCGCGCCTTGATCGGACTGCCTGACGCCGCAGGCGGCCGCGATCCTTAAATCGTTAAGCGCCCCCACCCTAGGGGCGCTTTATATTTTGGGGGCGCGATGCCAACCGAACACTATCTCATGACGACCTACGGACGACTCCCGGTCGCATTCACGCACGGTGAAGGGGCCTGGCTCTGGGACGAGGGCGGCCGTCGCTATCTGGACGGGCTTGCCGGGGTCGCGGTCAATGGCCTTGGCCACGCCCATCCGGCGATCGTCGAGACGATCTGCGCCCAGGCCCGGCGTCTGATCCATGTCTCCAATTGGTACGAGAACCGCGAGCAGCAGACCCTCGCCGAGCGCCTGTGCGCGGTGGCCGGTATGGATCGGGTGTTCTTCGCAAATTCCGGGGCCGAGGCCAACGAGGCGGCCTTGAAGCTCGCGCGCCTGCATGGGCGTCGCAAGGGGGTCGAGGCGCCCGCTGTGATCGTCATGGAGGGGAGCTTCCACGGTCGCACGCTGGGGACCCTGAGCGCCTCGGGAAGCCGCAAGGTCCAGGCCGGCTTCGAGCCCCTGGTACCGGGCTTTCGGCGCGTGCCGTTCAATGATCTCGATGCCGTGCGCCAGGTCGGCGCGCGCGATCAGACCGTGGTCGCAGTGCTCGTCGAACCGATATTGGGGGAAGGCGGCATCCAGGTCCCGGATGCGGGCTACCTGAAGGGCCTGCGCAAGATCTGCGACGAGGCGGGCTGGCTGCTCATCCTAGACGAGATCCAGACCGGGCTATGTCGCAGCGGCGCATGGTTCGCCTGGCAGCACGAGCAGGCCCGCCCTGACGTCATGACCGTGGCCAAGGCCTTGGGCAACGGCCTGCCGATCGGCGCCTGTCTCGCGCACGGCACGGCCGCCGAGCTCTTCCATCCCGGTCAGCATGGGTCGACCTTCGGCGGCAACCCGCTGGCCGCCGCCGTAGGCCGCACCGTGATCGAGACGCTTGAGGGCATGCGCGCCTGGGAGCGGGCCGCAGCGCTGGGGCAAGGGCTGCTCAATGGCCTGCGCGAGCGATTGCACGACACCGCCGGCGTCAAGGCAGTACGCGGCCGCGGGCTCCTGCTCGGCATAGAACTGGATCGGCCGGCGCACGCCGTCATGCGCCTGGCCTTGAACCGCGGTCTTTTGCTGAATGTCACCGCCGAGCGGGTGGTACGCCTCCTGCCACCACTCATCCTGAGTGACGAAGAGGCCCGCCTCCTGACGTCCGGCACCGCCGACGCCATCCAAGAGTTTCTGGCGTCATGATTCGGCATTTCTTGAGCCTGATGGACTGCACGCCCAAGGAGCTGCGCATGCTCATAGAGCGCGCGATGACGCTCAAGGCCATCCTTCACAGGCGCGAGCCGCACGAGTATCTGCGCGGATCGAGCCTCGCGCTCATCTTCGAGAAATCCTCGACGCGGACCCGCGTGTCGTTCGAGGCCGGCATCACCCAGCTCGGGGGCAACAGCATGTTCCTTGCCCCCGCGGAACTCCAGCTGGGACGGGGTGAGCCGCTCGAGGACACGGCCCGCGTGGTGTCGCGCATGGTCGATGCCATCGTCATCCGCACCCACGAGCACGCCAAGCTCGCGGCCTTCGCCGAGCATTCCCAGGTGCCGGTGATAAACGCCCTGACCGACCGCTTCCATCCCTGCCAGCTGCTCGCCGACATCCAGACGTATTTCGAGCATCGCGGCGACATCGCCGGACGTACGGTGGCATGGATCGGCGACGGCAACAACGTCTGCCAGTCGTGGATCAACGCCGCGCGGCAGTTCGGCTTCACCTTGCGCATCGCGACCCCCGCGGGGTATCGGCCGAACCCGGAGATCCTGGGGGCGGCCGCCGGGTCTGCGCATCTCGTCGAGACCCCGGAGGACGCGGCGCGGGGCGCCGATCTGGTCGTGACCGACACCTGGGCGAGCATGGGGCAGGAATCCGAAAAAGAGGTACGCATGCGCGCCTTCCAGGGATACTGCGTCACAGCATGCCTCATGGACCTGGCCGCTGCGGACGCGCTCTTCATGCATTGCCTCCCCGCCTATCGCGGCGTAGAGGTCGCAGGCGAGGTCATAGACGGGCCGCGCAGCGTCGTCTGGGACGAGGCCGAAAACCGCCTTCATGCGCAAAAGGCGCTGCTCGAGTTTCTGCTCGCCTGAGCGCAAACCTAGTTGTGATAATCGAATAACAATCGAGGATAGGGCGCGCAGCGTCGACAGAGGAAGCGGATCTGCCGGAAGAACGAGCGCGCCTGCCCCCAGATCTCTTGTGCGATCGCGCTGTCGAAATGCCGCCCCGTCGGGTTGGCGGCCGCCGGATCGACGTTGTAATAATGGACAATGAGCGGCTTGCCGTAGAATCGCATGTGCGCCTCGAAGGCCTGAAGCTTGGGCAGCGGCGTGCTCTGCTGGAAGGCGATCAAAAGCACCTTCGACTCGATCCGTTGTATGAGCGCGGCCTTCACCGACACCCCCCCATCGCACGCCACCGTACCCGAGACGTCGTGGGGATCGGCAGCACTCGCCTCGAGCGACTGGAGGGCGCCCGCATGCCCCCACCCGAACGTGATAACCTTGCGCCCGGGGGCGCTCAAGTATTCGATGGCCGCCCGCTCCATGGCCGCCCGGCGTCCATGTCCGCGGGCCGCGGCGTGCGCATGCCGGCTTGCATGCCCGAGACCCAGGGTCAGCACCCGGTAGCCCTGCGCCCCGACGCGATCGGCCCAGGCGAGCGTATGCTCATCGAGGCCGGCCTTGCCGGGCAACAGCAAAAGCCCGATGCGCGCCGACGGCGGTCCCGTGCGGTAGACCTCGAAATGATGGCCGCTCTTGGTCGCGAGCTGCACGAATTTCCCGGAAAACGCCCGACAAGACAGATCGGGAAGCTTATGGGCCCATCCCGAGACACTGGTCAGGATCAACACCAGGCCCGCCGCTATTCCACGCCACATCCTCACACCTCGGTTACGCTCGACCCTGCTATGCGCCATGCCGCCGGGCATTATGATGACTTCGCCTACCGACCTCAAGCGAGACATCCGGCGGTGCGGTGGTGCGCACCGGGAGCCTACCCGATTCACCGTCCGATACCGGAGGCGGAGGCGATGAACGGGGTCCTGCGGGTGCCATTCGGGCACACCGACCAGGCGAGAGAAACTTCGCCAAACCCAGTGTATACTGGACGCATGCCGATTCCCTACATATTCACCATGCAGCGGGTGACCAAGGTCGTCCCGCCGTCGCGCGAGATCCTGAAGAACATCTCGCTATCGTTCTACCCGGGCGCCAAGATCGGCGTGCTCGGATTGAATGGCGCTGGAAAATCGACGCTGCTGCGGATCATGGCGGGCGTGGACCGCGATTTCGACGGCGAGGCCAGTCCGGCCGCGCGCACGCGCGTAGGCTACCTCCCCCAGGAACCGGTACTGGACCCGACCAAGGATGTCCGCGGAAACATCGAGGAGGGGGTGGCGGCCACCAAGGCCCTGCTCGAGCGCTTCAATGCCATAAGCCTCCGATTCGGCGAACCGCTATCCGATGAACAGATGAACGCCCTGATCGAGGAGCAGGCCCAGGTTCAAAGCGAGATCGACGCCGTCGGCGCCTGGGAACTGGACCGTAAACTGGAGATTGCCGCCGAGGCCTTGCGCCTACCACCCTTCGACGCCGACGTCACAGTACTGTCCGGGGGCGAGCGTCGCCGTGTGGCGTTGTGCCGGCTATTGCTGTCGGAACCGGACATGCTGTTGCTCGATGAGCCCACCAACCACCTGGATGCCGAGTCGGTCGCCTGGCTCGAACGCTTCCTCAAGGACTACAAGGGGACGGTGGTGGCAGTGACGCATGACCGCTACTTCCTCGACAACGTAGCCGGATGGATCCTGGAACTCGACCGCGGTCAGGGCATTCCCTGGGAAGGCAATTACTCCTCATGGCTCGAACAAAAGGAGAAGCGCCTCGCGATCGAGGAGAAGCAGGAGTCCGCGCGCCAGCGCACCATAAAGCGCGAGCTCGAATGGGTACGCACCGCGCCCAAGGGCCGGCACGCCAAGAGCCGTGCACGACTTGCCGCCTACGAGACGCTCGTGGCACAGGATGTCGAACAGCGCAACGAGACCCAGGACCTGTTCATACCGCCGGGCCCGCGGCTCGGGGATCTGGTCGTGGAGGCCGCGGATCTCACGAAGAGTTTCGGTGATCGCGTACTCATGGAGCACGTGAACTTCAAGCTGCCGCCCGGCGGGATCGTCGGGGTCATAGGGCCGAACGGCGCCGGCAAGACCACACTGTTTCGCATGATCGTGGGCGAGGAGCAGCCGGACGGGGGGTCGCTACGCATCGGACCGTCGGTGGTCCCGGCCTACGTAAGCCAGAGCCGCGACGCCCTGGATGGCAATAAGTCGGTATGGGCGGAGATCTCTGGCGGATCGGATATGATTCTGTTGGGTCGCCGCGAGGTATCCTCGCGCGCCTATGCCGGACGCTTCAATTTCCGGGGCGCCGACCAGCAGAAACTCGTCAAGGATCTGTCCGGGGGCGAACGCAACCGTGTCCATCTGGCGAAGCTTCTGAGGAGCGGCGGCAATCTTCTGCTGCTCGATGAGCCAACCAACGATCTCGACGTCGACACGTTGCGCGCCCTGGAGGAGGCCCTGCTCGAATTCGGCGGCTGCGCCATCGTGATCTCCCATGATCGGTGGTTCCTGGATCGCGTCGCGACCCACATCCTGGCCTTCGAGGGCGATAGCCGCGTCGTGTGGTTCGAGGGCAATTACGCGGACTACGAAGCCGATCGCAAGCGCCGCCTGGGGGTGGAGGCCGACCGGCCTACGCGCATAAAATACAAGCGACTGGCCTAAAGGTCGTGCGCGGCCTGGAAAGGCGGTCCGGTCCGCCCCCCAGCGGGGACCGACGGGATACGCCCATGGCGCGCGGCCTGCTGTGGTCTACGATCAAGAAGCTGCTCCCCTACCTCTGGGAATACCGCATACGAGTGGCGTTGGCGCTGATCTCGCTCACCGTGGCCAAGGCCGCTGGCGTGGGCGTGCCCCTGGTCCTCAAAAACATCGTCAACCGCCTCGATGTCCATGAACCAGCGCTCATCGTGCCGGTGGCGCTCATTGCCGCCTACGGCGCCTTGCGATTCGCCAACGCGCTCTTTGGAGAACTGCGCGACCTCGTGTTTGCACGCGTGAAGCAACGTGCCGTGCGGCGCGCCGCCACCGCCGTGTTTCGTCACCTCCATGCCCTACCTCTGGGCTTTCATCTCGACCGTCAGACCGGGGCTGTGGCGCGCGACATAGAACGCGGTAGCCGCGGCATCGCCTTGCTCCTGAACATCCTTTTGTTTCACATCATCCCGACGATAGTCGAGATCGCGCTCGTGGCCGGCATCCTCATCGCCAAGTTCCGCCTGGAATTCGCCATCATCACGTTTGCGACACTGGCGGCTTATGCCGGCTTTACACTGTTTGTGACGGAATGGCGGACGGTCTTCCGGAGATCGATGAACGAAATGGATTCGCGCGCCAATAACCACGCGGTCGACAGTCTCTTGAACTACGAGACCGTGAAATTCTTCGCAAACGAAGACTATGAATCGAAGCGCTACGATGCCCATCTCGCGCAATGGGAGGATGCCGCGGTGCGCAGTCAGTCCTCGCTTGCCCTGCTGAACACCGGCCAATCGGCGATCGTCGCACTCGGGATCGGCGGCCTTATGCTGCTGGCCGCGCGCGGGGTGGCCGAACACCGGATGAATATCGGTGACCTGGTACTGGTCAATGCCTTCCTGATACAGCTGTTCATGCCACTACATTTCCTCGGGGCCGTCTACCGCGAGATCAAGCATTCCCTGGCCGACATGGAGCGCATGTTCGCCCTGCTCGACGTGCCCTCCACCATCACCGATGCGCCGGGGGCCCCTGATCTTGCAGTTACGCACGGTGGGGTGCGGTTCGAGCATGTGAGCTTCTCCTACGGCGGCCAGGCGCTTTTGGATGATGTCGACTTCACCGTGGCGCCCTGCTCGACCACCGCAGTCGTAGGACCAAGCGGGTCC
>JAPTWT010000264.1 GCA_028064935.1 Gammaproteobacteria bacterium
GTTGAGGGGCTGGCGGGTCCTGACGGCGCGGAGATGGTCCGCCAAAATGGGAAAATGATGGGATTCCTGGAAAAAATCCGTCAGGTTGTTCATCAGCGCATTGACGAAGGCCTCCCACTCCCCCCCGTTCCCGCGGAGACAAGGGCAAGATAGTCCCGGATGGTGGTCAGCCCCTGGGCCCGAAGACGGCGCCCGAGACGGCTGTCGACCATGTCCATCTTGGAGTCGGAGAGGTTGATTCCGGCATGGTCGTAGATCAGCCGCTTCACCTGGTCGAAGCCGCACAGGCCTCTCCCGGGCCCGGAAACGGGATATTCTTCTCTTTTTCAGGGAGTTTGCCCTGATCGCCGACGATGGAGGACGGGAGGGGACGATCTATTCCCTGGCCCCCCGCCAGCGGGCCGTCTCCCCCGGGTCGACCATCCGGCGGTTGGGCGACTCTTGGGTTGTTGGGGCGCTGGACGAAGGGTCAGGCGGGGGCGTCGTCCGTCTCGAACGCCGCTTCGGGGGAGGGAAGTTCGTGAGGCTTCTCGAAGAGGCCGCTTTCCAATGGCCCGGATCGTCCCTCTCCTTGTGTTTTTCCCCCTGCGAACCCCAGTCCTCACCTCAGGTGCAGAGCGTTCTTTCCGCCCATCCCGGACGCTTCCTCTACGACCAGAGCCGCCATCCCAAGGCCGTGAGAATCCTGCTCGAATCCTTGGTCTCTGCCGCCCTCTCCTCCCGCTTTGGCTCTCTTGGGGCCCGCTCCTGGGAGGTCCTCTCCGAGAAGATCCGGGAGGCGGGATCCGATGGGTCCTCCCTCCTTCGCCTGGTCTGATCCCGACGCCTTCGCCTGGGGGTCTCCGCTGTCGGGTCCGGTCTGGCTGGTTCTGGATCCCTCTTCCCTAAAACTCGATCGTCACGCCGGTCTCCACCCCTCCGTAGGTGGTGATGGAGGAAGGCTCGCCGTAGGAGTTTCCCCCGGCGGCCAGGGTGTTGGTGGAGTGGGTGAAGGCCCAGTAGCTGTAGTTCCCCTGAAGGTAGAGCCCCACGTGGGGTGTCAGAAGGTAGCGGACCCCGACGAGGGCGTGGAGGTTCCAGGCCCCGCCCAGGGTGAAATTCCCCGAAGGAAGGCTCTGCCCCTGGTTGGGGACGATGGTCATTCCCGGAGAGAGCGCCTCCCGGTAGCCTCCCTCCTCGTAGAAGGTCCACGGGGTCCCCGGGAGGGGGTTCTGGTTGTAGAAGGCTCCTCCCACGTAGGGGATCTGGTAGTTTTCCTCGTAGCCTCCCGCCTGGGCCGGGGTCATCCAGATCTGCTGGTGGTAGCCGTAGGTGATCCAGACCCCCAGGGAGTCGGAGGGGGCATTGAGGACCAGGAGTCCCAGATGGCCCGCGCTCTGGAAGACCGTTTCGGCCATGTTCATGGAGACGGGCTGTCCGGTGCCGATGGTGGCGCCTTTGTAGGTCCCGAGAAAGGAGGCCATGTAGGAGAGGTCGGCCCCCACGATCACCGGTCCCCAATAGGAAAGGGTCCGCAGGTGGCCTTCGAGAAGGGTGGCGCTGTCTGTGTCTCCGGCCGTCTCCTTGTAGCCCCACCCCTCGATCCCCGTCCCGATGTCGATCTCGTCGGGAACGTGTCCGCCCCCCAGGGAAAAGAGGGCAGGGGTCGCCTCGTCGGCCTGGGCGGGAATCGGGAGGATCGCCGGAAAGAGGGAGACGATCGCCACGCCCAGGACGATGGCGGGGAGCCGGAGGGTCCGGGAGAGGGAGGGGGTCATGGGGCGGCCTTTCAGGAGAGGGATCATTCGGCGGAAGCGGTCGGGGCCGCGCCGGAGATGTTCGGGAGCGTGGCCAGTGCCGACAGGAGGGCGTCGCATTCCGGATCGGAGCCCACGGTGATCCGGAGAAAGTCCCCGATGCGGGGCCGGTCGAAGCGGCGGACGAGGATCTCCCGGGTGCGGAGCCCCGAGGCGATCTCCTGTCCCGGAAGAGTCCGGTGGCGGGCGAAGAGGAAATTCGCCCGGGAGGGCAGGACCTCGAATCCCAGCCGGACAAGACCCTCCCGGAGCCGCTCCCGGCTCTCCATGATCCGGTGGCGGATCCGGTCGAAGTACTCCCGGTCGTCCAGGGCGGCGACGGCGCCGGCAATGGCCAGCCGGTCGAGAGGGTAGCTGTTGAAGCTGTTCTTGACCCGGTCCAGGGCCGAAATGAGAGAGGGGTTCCCGACGGCAAACCCCACCCGAAGCCCCGCCAGGGAGCGCGACTTCGAGAGGGTCTGCACCACGAGGAGGTTGGGGTAGCGGGCCACGAGGGGGACGACGCTCTCCGCACCGAAGTCGACGTAGGCCTCGTCCACGAGGACCAGGGATCCGCGGTTCCGCTGGAGAAAGGCCTCGATGTCCCCCGCGGGAAGGGCCATCCCGGTGGGGGCGTTGGGGTTGGCGATGACGACCCCTCCATTTGTCGGGGGATAGTCCTCGAGACGGAGGGAGAAGTCCTCCCCCAGCGGCATGGTCCGGTACGACAGGTCGTAGAGGGAGGCATAGACGGGGTAGAAGCTGTAGGTCACGTCGGCACAGAGGAAGGGATGGCCGGGGGAGAAGAAGGCGCAGAAGGCGTGGGCCAGGACCTCGTCCGATCCGTTGCCGGGGAAGACCATCTCGGGGGTGACCCCATGGAGACGGGCCACGGCCTCCCGGAGCCGCAGGGCATCGGGATCGGGGTAGAGCCGCATCCCCGCGTCGGCCGCCTCCCGGATCGCCTCGAGGGCCCGGGGAGAGGGGGGATAGGGGTTCTCGTTGGTGTTGAGCTTCACGGGGTGTCCCGACTTCGGCTGCTCTCCGGGAACGTAGGGAACGAGGCCGCGGGCCTTGGGGCTCCAGAGTCTTTGGGGATCAATCATTCGTGGGTCCGTTCGTGGTCGTGGAACAGGGGGTCGGGGGGACAAAAATTTCTCGGGGGTCCCCCCTTGCATTTTCTTTCCAAAAGGATAAAAATTCAAGGGTTCCTGTCTTTCCTAACCTTGCCCGGGACCGTCGCAGGCTCCCGAGCCACATCCAAAGAAAGGGGAAAACAATGGGCGGTGACATGCACTGGATGGTTTCCCTCCTGGTCGGCACCATCGTTCTGGCAGCCCTTCTCGCCGGAAATCAGATCAAGGAGCACTAAGCTTTTCGGGGACCCCCGGCCGGTTTTCCGGACCGGATCCCTTCCCGGGCGAAGCGCTTCGGCCTCCCGGAGCCTTTTTGCCATTATGAGCCCTTCCATATTCCCCGATCATGACCCGTCCGGGGGGAAGCGGGGCGCGAACCGCTCGGGAATCGGCCGGTTTTGGGAAGGTGAGCCCTTCCCGAAACCGGCCTTTCTTTTTGGCGCCAAGCTTCCGTTCCCCTCCCCTGCGGCCGGCTCCCGTCCTCTTCCGTCGTCCGTTGCGGCGGGGACGGACCCCGTTCCCTTTCTCCCTCGCGGCCTTCCCGAAGGCCCTGGGATAGATCCGGATTGTCCATGACCCCCTCTTTTTCCGCGCATTCTCCGGAGAAGACTCCGTCGTCCTCTCTTTCCTCCGTCCCTTCCCCGGGATGTCTGCCGGGATGTCTGGTTGTCTTCGAGGGGATGGACGGCTCGGGAAAGTCCACCCAGGCCCGACGGCTCAAGGCGCGGCTCGAGGCCCTCTCCCATCCCGCCGTCCTGACCAAGGAGCCGGGCGGCACCCCGGCCGGAGCCCGGCTTCGGGAGATTCTTCTCGATCCGGCCCTTCCGCTGGCTCCGGAGGCGGAGCTCTTCCTCTTCGAGGCCGACCGGGTGATGCATGTGACGACCCTGCTTCTGCCCGAGCTTCGCGCGGGCCGGACCGTCCTCTCCGACCGGCTCTCCTTCGCCACCGTGGCCTACCAGTCCTTCGGGGGGGGCCTCTCCCGGGAGCTGGTCGCCACCCTCAACGAGGTGGCTCTCGGGGGGGTGGTTCCGGACATCACCTTCCTGCTCGACCTTCCGGTCTCCGAGATGGCCCGGAGGCTTCGGGAGCGGGGGGACGGACCGACGCGCTTCGAGCTGTTGGGGCGGGACTATTTCGAACGGGTCCGGGAGGGCTACCTCGAACTGGCCCGGATCCACCGGGCGAGGACCGTTGTCCTCGACGCCACCCGGGATCCCGACCACCTGGAAGGGGAGATCTTCGAGGAGCTCTCCCGTCGGTTTCCCGGGAGATTCGCGCCCGAGGGGAGGCCCGGGTGACGGGCGACCCCTCTCTCTTGGCCCTTTCGGCCATCCGGGGGCAGGAGCGGGCCGTGGCGAGGCTCTCCCGGATCCTCGCCGGAGGGCTTCGCTCGGGAGCGGTTCTCCTGTGGGGGCCGGAGGGCGTGGGGAAGCGCACCACCGCCCTGGCCCTGTCGCGCCGGATCCTCTGCGCCGAGACCGGAGACCGGGCTCCCTGCGGCCACTGCCTCTCCTGCCGCACCCCCCTGGCGACCCACCCGGACTTTCACCTCCTCGAGCCGGGAGAGACCCAGTCCATCGGGATCGATGCCGTCCGGGAGCTTCTTCGGGGAACCCTCGAATCCTCCCTGGTCTCTCCGGTGCGGATCGCCCTTCTCGACGAGGTCCACCGGCTCACCCCGGAGGCCTCCAACAGCCTCCTCAAGTCCCTGGAGGAGCCCTCGGACAACCTCCTGTTCTTTCTCGTCTCCCCCTCTCCCGACCGCCTTCTTCCCACCCTTCTCTCCCGCCTTCTGAAGGTGCGCTTCCTGGCCCTCTCCGACGGGGACCTCGCCGCCGTCGCCCGGGAGCGTCGCCCCGAAAGCCCCCCGGAGGCGATCGAAAGGGCCGTCCCCCTGTCGGGGGGCTCGGCAGGGCGCCTTCTGGCCCTTCTGGACTCCCCCCTCTCCGACCCCCTCTCCCGGGTGGCGACCCTTCTGGGGGGGCTGGGCCCCCGGGGGCGGGTGGACTTTGCCGCCGTGGCAGAGGCCTTTCCCGCCCTGGCGGAAAAGGAGGGCTTCGACGTCTTTCTCGACGCCCTGGAACGGCTCCTCCTGTCGGCCGAGCGGGTGGCGGGAGGGCATCCCCCCCTGCCCGAGTGGGCGGGGAGCCCCCTGCCCGCCCTTTATGCCGCAGAAGGACCGGACTTTCTCCGGGGAAGT
Source organism: Gammaproteobacteria bacterium (assembly GCA_028064935.1). The sequence goes on from JAPTWT010000264.1 coordinate 5,115, forward strand.
CTCCATGATAAGATAGGTGAAATGCGAAGGCTGTCGGTACACAATATCAATCGGGGGCTGGCCCTCGAGCAGTTTCTGGGATGGATCGGGGAGATCTTTTCCCCGAAAGGGAGCGGAAAATAGCGATGCGCGCTCGGTCTTCCACATACAGGTCTTCCGCGGCGACCGCCATCACCGCCCCGGGGCGCGGCCCCGGAGCGTCTCCGGACGACGGGCCGCGGGAGGGTCCGGTCTGGATCCTCACCGCCCAGATCAAGAACATCGGGCCCAACATTCCCCTGTGGGCGCCCCGCGCCCTCGGGGAGGACGAGCCTCCCTTCCGGCGCCAGGAGAATGTCCTGGGGGAGAGCCGCCTCGGTCCCGCGCCCATGGTTCTTGTGGAAAATCCCCGGATCGTCGAGGCCTCCCTTCTTCCGAGCCTTCCGGAGTTCCGATTCATCCGCCGGCTGACTCCGGAGGACGAGCCCCGGCTCTCCTCCCTGGCCTCCCGGGAAACCGCCCTCCTCTCCTTTGTCAGGGAACGGGCGGCTTATCGCCATCTCCCCATGATCTTCGTCGAGTCGGTGGCCAACTTCGCCGCCAACGACTTTCTCCTGTACTACACCGCCGAAGGCCGGGTGGACTTCCGGGAGCTTCTGAAGGACATCCACGCCAAGTACCGGGGACGCGTCGAGCTTCGGCAGATCAGCCCCCGGGAATACACCGCCCTGCTCGACGGGGTGGGATCCTGCGGCAAGAGCCTCTGCTGCTCGTCCTTCCTGAAGTCCTTCCGGACGATCTCCACGCGCATGGCCCGGGAGGTGGACGCCGAGCCGGCCTCCCTTAGGTCGACGGGGATGTGCGGCCGTCTGAAGTGCTGCCTCTCCTTCGATCTCCAGGAGTCCGGAGAGGGCGAGGCGCCCCTCGCGGGGGAGGAGGGGTCCTCCTCGGGCGGGAGGCCGTCCTGCCGGAAGTCGTGCGGCACCCGGGGCGCCGCCTCCTCCCAGGAGCCGGTCCCGGGCCCCGGGTGGAAGTCCGTCTCCCTCGACCGGCCGCAGGACGACGCCCCGCCGCTCTCTTCCGTCCCTCCCTCCCCGTCCCGGAGAGGCCCGGCCTCCCCGGACAACCGCCATCGAAAGGATTCGTCTCCCCGTGTCTGACCGCTCCCCCTGGTTCTACCTCACCACCCCCATCTACTACGTCAACGACATTCCCCACATCGGACATGCCTATACCACCGTGGCCGCCGACGTCCTGGCCCGGACCCACCGGCTCCTGGGAGAGCCCGTCTTTTTCCTGACGGGAACCGACGAGCACGGCCAGAAGGTCTGGCAGAGCGCCGAACGCCACGGCCTTCCCCCCCAGGTCTACGTGGACCGCATCCTTCCCCGCTTCCGGGAGCTCTGGGAGAAGCTGGTGATCTCCAACGACGACTTCGTCCGGACGACCCAGCCCCGCCATGTGGAGGGAGTGCGCGAGGCGCTCTCCCTCCTCCTGGAGAAGGGGGACATCTACGAGGGCGCCTACGAGGGATGGTACTGTCTTCCCGACGAGAGGTTCTGGACCGACAAGGACGTGGAGGAGGGGCTCTGCCCCGAATGCCGCCGTCCGGTGGAGCGGATCAGCGAGACGAACTACTTCTTCCGCATGGGCCGCTATCAGGACTGGCTGGTCTCCCACTACGAGGCCCATCCCGAGGCGGTGCGCCCCGAGTCCCGCTACAACGAGGTCATGGGCTTCCTCAGGAAGCCTCTGGGGGACCTCTGCATCTCCCGCCCCAAGAGCCGGGTTCCCTGGGGCATCCCCCTGCCGTTTGCCCCCGACTATGTCACCTATGTCTGGTTCGACGCCCTGCTCAACTACATCACCGTCCCCCGCTCCCTGGGCCCGACCCCCGAGGAGGGGCTCTCGCGCCTCTGGCCGGCCACCCACATTGTGGGCAAGGACATCCTCACCACCCATGCGGTCTACTGGCCGATCCTCCTCCGGGCCCTGGAGCTCCCGCCCCCCCGCCTGATCTTTGCCCACGGCTGGTGGACGGTGGACGGGCAGAAGATGTCCAAGAGCCGGGGCAACGTCGTGGATCCCGTGGGGCTCGTGGAGAGCTTTGGCCCGGACGCCACCCGCTATTTTCTCCTGCGGGAGGGGCAGTTCGGGCAGGATGTGGACTTTTCCCGGGAGGCCCTCATCAACCGGATCAACCGGGACCTGGCCAACGACCTGGGCAATCTCCTCTCCCGGGTGGCGGCCATGGCCGTGAAGTTCTTTCCCGAGGGGGGGATCCCCCGCCCGTCCGGGGAAGGGGCCCGGGAGGTGGAAACCGAGGCCGCCCGCCTTCTTCCGGAGGTGGTGTCCCGGACGGTGGCGCTGGAGTTTCACCGGGCCCTGGCCACCCTCTGGGAGTTCGTGGGCTTTTTGAACCGCACCGTCGACGCCCGGGCCCCCTGGGTCCTGGCCCGGGATCCCTCCCGGAGCTCCGAGCTTGCGGAGGTCCTCTACGACCTCCTCGAGGGGCTCCGCCTCGTCGCCCTCCACCTGACCCCCTATCTCCCCGGGACCGCCGATCGCATTTTCGAGATCCTGGACTGTCCGGGAACGGGGACGGTCTCCCTGACCACCCACGGGACCTTCGGCCTCGTCGAGTCCTACACTCCCCGTCCGGGGGCGCCCCTCTTTCCCCGGCGG
>JAPTWT010000175.1 GCA_028064935.1 Gammaproteobacteria bacterium
CGAGCGAAACAGAACAAGGATGCGCTCCCGGTCTTGACTCTCGCCGCGCTCGGCATAAGGGTTCTGGGGGACATCGGCAGGCGCCTGCTTTACCCGTCGAGCACCTGCCCGTCCGGACTCCCGCTGTCGACGACCACCCCAACCGGCATCCTCTCGCTCATCTTCTGGCCGCCGGCGCCGGTCGTCATCAAGTACGCGGGCATCGTGATGCGCGCCGACCGGCACAGCGAATATGGGATTATGGTCATCACGGCGCTGGCCTCGCGCATAGCTCTCGATTCGCAGCGCGCGCCGCCCGGTTTTAGGTATTCAGGTCAGGCAGCCGTTTTGGCGAGCGCACCCCGGAGCTACCGGCAATCGCCGCCGGGATCCTCTCGGCCGGCCGCGAATCGCCCCAGCACGTCCTCATATTCTGACCACAAGGCCGCTCCGCGAACGACAATCGCTTTTCGGTGGGCGGGATGCTGTCGGCATTGGCGTCGATGAAGGCACGACAGGCATTGAAACACGTTTCCACATCCCGCGGCGGATCCTCGCCGAACTCGTCGGCAATCTTGCGCGCATAACTCAGCATCTTGTCAGTCGGGGTGCTGCGCTGCGGCGGGTTTGCGCCCCCTCCCCAGCTGTGGGCAATGCCCTGCTCGTTGGAACGGGCCGGGGTCCAGGTGTTGCCGGCATTGCGGTTGGTGGCGGCCCCATGCCACAGGCTTGTGCCAAAGCGGCTTGCCGATCAGACCTATCCCAAGCGTGTGGGCGCGACCGCCTCGGAGCGCAGGTATCGGCGCAGGCGCTTGACCAAGGCAGCGAGCGGGCCCCGCGTGTCCGACGTGAGCCCCTTCCTGCCTGCGGTCTTGAAGGCGCCCCTCGAACCGGCCGCCGTCGACATCGTGCGCGTATCGGCACAAAACGGGCATGTCGACAATTCGCGCATCGCGCCGGCCTCGACGCCTGTCCAAAATGCGAGGACCTGTGACGCGCCGCGACCTCGGAATGCGAGTACCGAGCAGCCCGCATACCTCCTACCCACTCGCTTCAGTCAACACTGGGCCATTGTCCCATGCGCACAATGCCATACACCCCGGAACCGACCGGCATGACACACCGGATCTCCCGCAGGAGGGCGGCTTTGCCGGCGATACGCTCGTGGCGCTTTCGCGGTAAACGCAAACCCCGATGACCCAGGGAAAGTCGTGGGCCATCATTCGGCCAGGCCATCTGCGGTTGACACCCATCAACGACCGGGCGCGGGTCTTGCACTATTCATGGAGGAGAACAGCGCAGTCATAGTCAAGAACAAAAGAGGCCCAGCCTCCGGCACAAGGCGTGAAGGGGGCGCAGGTCTCTCGGGGGTGATAATGGCGACATCTGACATTGAGGGCGGCTCGCGCCTTCAGCGTGACCGCTCCTGCCGACAAGACCGTTTAGGCCGCAAGCAAAAGCGGTGTATGCAACACGGGTGGCATACCTTGCGATACGGACCGGACCCACATTGCAAAAGAGCCGGGCTGGCGGTAGCCGGGCTCTGTCTTTTCACAGGCATGGCGACCTGCGCGGCCGCCCTCCATTCGAGACACTCCCTGGGGCCGCCCCTCCTCCAGCAGGCGGCGCACGGCGACCGGCAGGCGCTTCAACGCATCCGCCATGCCGCCGCCCAAGGGAACGCCCAGGCCGAGACCGATCTTGGTATCCTCTATGCGCACGGTGACGGTGTGCCGCAGAACTATACGCGGGCCTTCTCCTGGTACAGGAAAGCCGCCGCCCAGGGTAACGCCACGGCCCGCCATGATCTGGCGGCATTGCGGCGACGACTGCGTCGAGAAATGTATCGGTAAATGGCCCCGCGCATGATGCGGGCGGCCGCGCTCCCCTAATAATCGTTCTTATATCCCGGTGACCCATGTTGCCAGACTTTCGTCTATTCACTCCCCAGGCGCTGGTGGTGATGCGACCGACGTCGGAGACCCGGCGCGAATATTCGTAAAAAGGAACCAGGCGACAATCAGTCCGCCAAGGCCAATGGCGAGTACCGCCGCATATCCGAAGTGCGCCACAAGCGGACCACCCGCGAAGGTACCCGCCACGGTGGCCAGGGCCGTCGCGGCATTGAAAAGACCGATTGCCGCACCCTCGCTGGTCGGAGTCAGCTGACCGGTAAGGACCGTACCACTTACACTCAGGGCCGGCCAGGCAATCACAATGATGCCAAAGCCGATGAGGGCGGGTGCCGACTGGGCGGCGCCTGGGATCAGCATCAGCGCCCACAGTAGCCCAAAACCCGACGCCCGCGCCAATAGCGACAAACGATAGACGCGCATGGCCCCATAACGACTGCACCAACGGCTGGCGACGATATAAAGCCCGATGGCCGCTGCCGCCACGATGGCATAGGACAGGGCCGTGACCGCAGGCCGAATGGCAAAAACGTGGCGCAAAAGAAGCGGGAAATACGCAAAGAATGCCGCCACCGCAAACGATAGCGTCGCCCACGACAATAGAAAACGCCCGAAGCGGCTCTGTATCAAGGTGTGCATTTCCTTGAGATGCGTAATGATTGGTATATGCATATGGTGGAGGACATTGCCACCAGAAAGCTCACTGTGCCCGAAGGCCGCCAGCGCCCTCCAGTCGAGGTGACGCGATCCTGGGCGCGGCGTACGGGGCGTGCGCGAGACCGGCAGGTGATAGGCCCCAAGGATCGCCGCCGCCAGCATGAGGATAGCGGCGATCTGGATACCCAGCGTCGGATCATGAGTCCACAGGCCAGCCAGCAATAAACCCGCCACGACGCCCGCACCATTGAAGCTCTGCAGCCAGCCCAGACGCGGCTCCCACTCGTCGCGCGGCGCAAAATCGAGCACGAAAAGACTGGCGACAGTGCTGGCCGCACCGGTACCAATACCCACGATCAACGCCGCCAGCACCCAGAACGGGGGCGCAAGCGGCAAAGACAGGCCCACGAGGCCCATTGCCGCCACTGCGAATCCCCCTAGAAAGATGGGCCGGTAATCCTGGCTGCGTTCGGCGAGCAATCCCCATGCCGGAGACAGGAGCAGCCCCGCGTTGTAGGCACCGATCACGTAGGCGACGAGTCGACTGTCGTGGGTGATGGCGACAATGGCAAGCGGCACCATGATCGCAAAGAGCCCGGCCATGGCGGCCCCAAGCAGGAGATAAGACCCATACCAGATCGCCATAAACGGCCGCGGCGTTTTCCATGCGCGCCGCAGGACACCCAATGGATGGTGATCACCCGAAGACGGAGGCAAGGAGCTCATCGTTCGTTAGAGATACAAGGGACGGCGCGGTTCCCGCCTGCACAAACGCGTCCCGTCACGAGCGACACCATATGGTGCCAGCATTGATCCAAGCGCCCCGGAACACGACTCGGGCTCTAGCACTGGATCGCACGACCGGACACTTTCGCCCCGGGGAAACACGCGAAACGCGACACGACGAGGCCCGCGTTGAGATTGGGATCGGGCCGACGCGCGGCTTGCGATCGCCGGATCGGGTCATGCGCCCTCCACCCGACATGCGCCGGCAAATGACGTCCCAATATCGGGGGGGGCGGGTCGCGGTTTTGACGGTCACACAGCATGACCGCCGGCGTGCGTCCAGACTTGGGCGCGCCTTCGCGTGATGATTGCGCACCCCAAGTCTCCATTTTGAAGACCGGCAAGACCTGCTCGGGCATCGGTCCGGGCGCATCACCGCGCATTACTCGGCGGCCGAGCTTGCGAACCTCATCGCGGCTGCCGACGGTGTGCGGCGATATGTCCCGCAAAAGTCCCGCGCTAGTTTTGCTGAAACAACAGGTAGTGTAGGTGAGCCACTCTAACTTACGGACTTTACTGAGGAATTTGGCGCGCCCGGAGAGATTCGAACTCCCGACCACCTGGTTCGTAGCCAGGTACTCTATCCAACTGAGCTACGGGCGCGTTTTGTAACGACCGACTTTTCTAACGGATTGCTCCGTCTCTTGCTACTCTTCCCGGCCTTGGGTGCCAGGAAGTGGAGTATTTCTCAAGGCCCGCCGGCGCCGATCGACGGCTCCCGCTGCCCCCACATCCCCCGCGATCTCCCTGTGTCTTCTTACGACGGAAGGCGCCGCATTATAAAGCGCCCCGAGACTTCACGCCACCCCTTACTTGACCGGAAGGCGAGGCCTACCGCATCGCATCATGCCGCACAGCGGCGCGTGACGAGAAACGGCAGGTGCCTGAGACCTGGGTCGGCCCGTCGCGCGGGCCCTGCTCTCTAATGATGGCGGAGAGAGAGGGATTCGAACCCTCGATGGAGTTTTTGACCCCATACTCCCTTAGCAGGGGAGCGCCTTCGACCGGCTCGGCCATCTCTCCTAAAAGAGCGCACAGCATACCTTGTGCGGGCGTTTCAGGAAAGGGTGGGGTGCGCGGGGATTCAGTCCTTGGGAACCTCCTCCTCGACAACCCCGGTCTCGCGCTCCCTCTGGATACGCTCGTAGATCTCCTCGCGATGAACCGGGACGTCCTTCGGCGCGTTGACCCCGATGCGAACCTGATTGCCCTTGATGCCCAGTACCGTGACCTGGACCTGATCGCCGATGTTCAGCGTTTCTCCGATACGTCTCGTCAGAATCAGCATATCGCCGCTCTCCTTAAAGCCTGCCTTGAGCCTTCCTGGTTTCCGGCTCCCCGTGAGGACCTGCTTTGGGTCCGCTTTCCCATGACTGCTCGTCCCTGAGACGACGCTCGCCGACTCAACGCTTGCAGCTTCTATGCCAACGGCACCGCAGTCGTGGTCTCGGCATCGAGACCAAATGCGCTATGAAGCGCGCGGACTGCCAGCTCCAGATATTTTTCCTCGACGACCACCGATATCTTGATCTCGGATGTCGATATCATCTGGATATTGATGCCTTCTTCGCCTAATACTCGAAACATCGTGCTCGCAATCCCGGCGTGCGAACGCATGCCCACACCCACCACTGAGATCTTCGCGATACGCTCATCACCGCGCACCTCGCGGGCCTTGAGGGCGCCGGCCGTCTTCTCCAAGATCTCACGCGCCTGACGGTAATCGCCGCGCGGGACGGTGAACGTGAAGTCGGTGGTCTTATCGGCCCCGACGTTCTGGATGATCATGTCGACGTTGATGTTCGCTTGGGCCACGTCGCCTACGATCCGGTAAGCGACGCCGGGCTCATCGGGCACACCCTTGATCGTGAGCTTGGCCTCATCCCGACTGAAGGCGATCCCCGATATCAGCGCCTGCTCCATCTTGGATTCCTCGTAAGTGATTAATGTTCCGGGGCCATCGTCAAAGGACGAGAGGACCCGCAGGGGCACGCGATACTTGCCGGCGAACTCAACCGACCGGATCTGCAGGACCTTGGCACCGAGACTGGCGAGCTCCAGCATCTCCTCGACGGTGATACGCTCGAGCCGTCGTGCCTGCGGACAGACACGCGGGTCGGTCGTATAGACGCCGTCCACATCCGTATAGATCTGACATTCATCGGCCTTGAGGGCGGCGGCCATGGCCACTGCCGTGGTATCCGACCCGCCACGCCCCAGGGTTGTGATATTGCCTTCTTCGTCCACCCCCTGAAATCCGGCGATGACGACCACCCGGCCGGAGGCCAAATCCTGGCGGACGCGCCCGTCGTCGATCGCGGTGATGCGCGCCTTGCCATGCACGTTGTCGGTACGAATATGGACCTGCGCACCCGTGTAGGACTTGGCCGGACAGCCGCGCTCCTCCAGGGCCATACTGAGGAGCGCGATCGTGACCTGCTCGCCGGTGGCGAGCAGCACATCGACCTCACGCGGTGGGGCGTTGGGGTGAATGGTGCGAGCCATAGCCAGCAGACGGTTGGTCTCGCCGCTCATGGCCGATACCACCACCACCATATCGTGGCCGCGCGCGCGCTCCGCCGCCACACGCTTTGCAACCGCCTGGATGCGCTCCACGGTCCCGACCGAGGTGCCGCCGTACTTCTGCACGAGCAAGGGCATAATTTGAGGGTCTGACGTGAGAAAGACGCGAAGATTACCGCGCCCTTCCTCATGTGTAAACGAAAACCCTGTCCCTAGGCGAAACGGCCGCGTAAGAATTCCCGTGCCGCCTCCAGGGCCTGGTCCATGGCACCCGTGTCGGCCCCGCCCGCCTGGGCCAGTTCGGGCCGCCCGCCACCCTTGCCACCCAATACACGCGCCGCCTCATTCACGAGGTCAACGGCATTCACGCGTGTCACGACATCCGGGGTGACACCGGCAATCAGGGTAACCCGTCCGCCCATGATCGAGGCCAGCAGGATCGCCGCCGGGCGCAATTCGCCCTTCAGGCGATCCATGGCCTCGCGCAGACCCTTCACATCACCGTCAAGGCGCCCCACCAGGGTCTTCACCCCGCCCTGCTCAATGGCCTCGGCCGCCAGATTCCGGCTTGCGGCGAGCCCAGCCCTGGCACGCGCCTGTTCGATCTCCTTTTCCAGGGTCTCGACGCGTGCCTTCATGCGCAGCGCCTTGTCCACCAAGTCCTCGCGGGTCACCCCCAGGGCTTGGGCGGCCTCGTTCACACGCATCTCGAGCGCCCGTACATAGTCGAGCGCCGCCTGGCCGGTCACCGCCTCGATGCGCCGCACGCCGGAGCCCACCGCGGTCTCGGATACGATCTTGAAAAATCCGATGTCGCCGGTGCGGTTGACATGGGTGCCGCCACAGAGCTCGGTCGAGTACCCGCCCATGGTCACCACACGGACCTGCTCACCGTACTTTTCCCCAAAGAGCGCCATGGCCCCGCCGCTCACCGCGTCATTGAGCGCCATGTGCGCGATGGCGACCTCGCTGTTGGCGCGAATCGCCTCATTCACCGACTGCTCGACCGCCACGATCTCCTCGGCGCTCAGCGCCTGACCATGGCTGAAGTCAAAGCGCAGGCGCTCGGGGCCCACGAGCGAGCCGCGCTGTGTCACATGCGCGCCGAGAATGCGCCGTAGCGCGGCATGCAGGAGGTGGGTTGCGGAGTGGTGTGAGGCCGTCGCCACGCGCCACGAGGCGCTCACGACCGCAGTCATCTCATCACCGACCCGCAAGGTCCCCTCGGTCACCCGGCCGACATGCGCAAAACCCTTGCGGGTATCCTCGACCACGAACCGCGCATCGCGGCCCAAGAGCAATCCCTGATCGCCAACCTGCCCCCCCGACTCGGCATAGAACGGGGTGCGATCCAGAAACACCACTCCCTCATCGCCCGGCGACAACCACGGAACGGTGCGCCCCTCGGCGGCCAGCGCACGGATGCGCACCGGCACAGAGACTTGCTCATAGCCGCAAAACTCCGTCTCACCCGCCACCACGACCTCGTCGCCCCGGAAGCTCTGCGCGGCGCGCGCCCGGTTCCTTTGCGCGGTCATCTCCCGCTCAAATCCCACCATATCGATGGATAGGCCCCGCTCGCGGGCGATATCGGCGGTGAGATCGGCGGGGAAGCCGTAGGTATCATAGAGCCGAAAGACCGTCGCGCCCGGGATGACGCCGCCCGCGACAAGCCCGGCAATGTCCTGCTCCAGGAGCTTCAGGCCCTGCGCCAGGGTCTCCGCAAAGCGCTCCTCCTCTTGCTTCAGCACCGCCTCAACACGAGCCTGATCGCGCGCGAGCTCCGGATAGGCCTCACCCATCTCGCGAATCAACGGGGCCACAAGACGATAGAAGAACGGATCCGTCGCACCCAGGCGATGGCCATGGCGCAGCGCCCGGCGCACGATCCGGCGCAACACATAGCCGCGCCCCTCATTGCCTGGCACGACGCCGTCGGTCACAAGAAAGGCGGCGGCACGGATATGGTCGGCGATCACGTTCAGGGACTTGTCCCGCAGATCATTGAGATCGAGGACCTCCCCGACCGCCCGGATCAGTCCCTGAAAAAGGTCGATGTCGTAATTGCTCGTCACCTTCTGCATGACCGCGGCCATGCGCTCAAGCCCCATGCCGGTATCCACCGAAGGCTTGGGCAGGGGATTGAGCCGCCCCTCGCGGTCGCGATCGAACTGCATGAACACGAGGTTCCAGATCTCGACATAGCGATCGCCATCGGCCTCGGCGGTGCCCGGGGGCCCTCCGGCAATCCCCGGACCATGATCGTAGAAGATCTCCGAACACGGACCGCACGGACCGGTATCGCCCATGGACCAGAAATTGTCGGCCTCGCCGATACGACTAAAGCGCGCCGGATCCACCCCGATCTCATCTAGCCAGATATGCGCAGCCTCATCGTCACCCTCGAAGACCGTCACCCACAAGCGGTCCGCTGGCAGGCCCATCTCGCCGGTCAGGAACTCCCAGGCGTACCGGATGGCGTCGCGCTTGAAATAATCCCCGAAGCTGAAATTCCCCAGCATCTCGAAGAACGTATGATGGCGCGCGGTATAACCCACATTCTCCAGGTCATTGTGCTTGCCGCCGGCGCGCAGGCAGCGCTGTGCGCTCGCGGCACGCGTGTAGGGACGCCGGTCGCGCCCAAGAAACACATCCTTGAACTGCACCATCCCGGCATTGGTGAAGAGCAGGCTCTGATCGTTGGCCGGCACGAGCGGGCTGCTCGCCACCACCTCGTGGCCATGACGCGCAAAAAACTGCAAGAAACAATTACGGATCTCGGTGCTCTTCATTATGTGCTCGGTTGTCGTTATCGGCTCAATCTTGCGGCGCATCCACCGCAAAAATAATGTCTTCGTGGCGAAAGCCTCGCCCTTGCAGGAAACGGGCCTGTCGTGCCCGCTCACGGCGATCCTCCGGGATCACCGCCCCGAAGCGCTTGGCGCGCGCGGCCGCCGCTCGCTCGCCCCACGCCCCTTCCTCCGGAGCGAGCGCCGCAGCTATGATCTCGGCCGGCACCCCCTTGGCCCTCAACTCCACCATGATGCGCACCGGTCCCACCCCCTGGGCGGCGCGCCCGCGGACCCGTTCCGCCGCGTAGCGTTCATCGGAGAGCGCGCGCTCGGCTACGAGTTCGGCGGCGGCATCCGCGGCCTCGGCCGAGCTATAGCCGCGCCGGCATAACCGCTCGACCAATTCCTGCCGGCTATAATCGCGCCGCGCGAGCAGCGCCAAGCCATAGCCTCTCGCGGGCTCGCGCCCTCCGTTCACATATCATCCCCATCATCGGGCGCCAGGCCATCGCCGGGACCTCCCGCGGGCTTGGTCGTGAACGATGCCCGGAGCTTCGCCTCCAGCTCATCGGCCAAGGCCGGGTTGTCGCGCAGGTACTGGCGGGCGTTGTCCTTGCCCTGGCCTATGCGCTCACCCCCATACGAATACCAGGCCCCGGACTTCTCCACCAGATTCGAGGCCACCCCCAACTCGATCAGCTCCCCCTCCTTCGATATCCCCTGGTCATAGAGGATATCGAACTCGCATTGCCGGAACGGCGGGGCGATCTTGTTCTTCACGACCTTGACGCGCGTCTGGCTGCCCACCACCTCTTCGCCACGCTTTATGGTGCCGATGCGGCGGATGTCGAGGCGTACCGAGGCGTAGAACTTGAGGGCATTACCCCCGGTCGTGGTCTCGGGGTTGCCGAACATCACCCCGATCTTCATGCGGATCTGGTTGATGAAGATCACGAGCGTGTTCGAGCGCTTGATATTGCCCGTGAGTTTGCGCAGGGCCTGCGACATGAGCCGTGCCTGCAGACCGACATGCGAGTCGCCCATCTCGCCTTCGATCTCGGCCTTGGGCGTCAGCGCCGCCACCGAGTCGACGACCACCACATCCACACCGCCCGAGCGCACCAGCATGTCGGTGATCTCCAGCGCCTGCTCGCCCGAATCCGGTTGCGACACCAGCAGATCGTCGACATTCACCCCCAGGCGCTTGGCATAGGTCGGGTCGAGGGCGTGCTCGGCATCGATGAACGCCGCCGTACCCCCGGCCTTTTGGGCCTGGGCCACGACATGCAGGGTCAAGGTGGTCTTGCCCGAAGACTCCGGGCCGTAGATCTCGACCACCCGGCCGCGCGGCAGGCCGCCGATGCCGAGCGCCATATCGAGCCCCAGCGATCCGGTAGGCACGGCCGCGACCGCCGGTGCCTCACCGGCATCGCCGAGCCGCATGACCGACCCCTTCCCGAACTGCTTTTCGATCTGACCAAGAGCCGCGCTCAAGGCCTTGCCCTTGTTGACATCCATTCCGTTACCCCCGCGAGTCGCGCAAGAGGGCGATTATCTCATAAAGCGTTGTTTGGGACCTAGCCAGGAAAAGCGGGGCCCAGCCACCCCTGAAGGCCATTCAGGGCCGCCACTACCGCCTGCGCGCGCACCGCGGAACGGTCCCCGGTGAAACGATGGGTCTCGGCGTATTCCCAGCCGTCTGCGACCCAACCGATCACCACCGTGCCCACCGGGCACTCCGGGGTCCCGCCCGTGGGCCCGGCAATCCCGGTAACGCCGATCGCGATATCGGCGCCGCTCACCCCAAGCGCCCCGCGCGCCATCGACAGGGCCGTGGCTTCGCTGACGATGGCCTTCGAATCCAACCGCTCCCAGGCGACTCCCAGCAGTTTGTGCTTGGCCTCGGCCGCGTAAGTGACAAACCCATAACCAAACCACGCCGAACTGCCTGGGACATCGGTCAAGGCCGCAGCCAGCAGGCCGCCGGTGCAGGACTCGGCAACGGTTACCATCTGTCCTGCGGCCGCCAGTCGCGCGCCGACCACCGCCGCCAGGGTCCGGATCAAGACATGCCGCCTGCCATCCATAAGCCTCCGTGAACCAGAAGCGCGGCATAGAGACCGGCCAACACATCGTCGAGCATGATGCCATAGCCGCCCGGCAAGGCCTCGAGGCGCGCGATCGGAAAGGGCTTTACGATATCAAACAGCCGGAACAGGCCAAAGGCCACCGCAAACCAGAGGACTTGGTGCGGGACCGCAAACAGGGCCACGCCCATCCCCGCGATCTCATCCCAAACCACCATCGGCGGGTCCTGCCGCCCGAGGACCCGGGCCGCGCGCGCCGTGACCGGCACGCCGATAATGATCGCGGCGGCGAGCAAAACGGCATAGAGTCGAGGCCCCCAGAACGCGGCCGGCCACCACAGCCCGAGCGCCAGCAGCGAGCCCATGGTGCCCGGAGCGCGTGGTGACCAACCTACCCCGAGGCCGGTCGCCCACCACACACTAAGGCGATCCCAAGTCATCGAAATGGTTGTAGCCGGCGCGCGATGGCGTATAGACGCCCTCCCCATCATGCAGGGTAAGCCCCGCGCCGGCGACGATATCGCCGATGTAATGCAGGCCGCACGCCAGGCGTGACGCGAGCCCCGCCAGGGCCTGCACGCGCCCGGGTGGTACCGTAAAACACAGCTCGTAATCATCTCCGAAGACCAGCGCGGGATCGTAGCCCAAGGTCGGGAACACGGCGTCGTAGGCGTCGGACAAGGGCAGCCGGCGCAGATCGAGCTTTGCGCCCACGCCGCTTGCCTTCAGGATATGGCCGAGATCGGCAACCAGCCCGTCGGAGATGTCGATGGCCGCCGAGGCGATGCCAAGCAGCGCCTGCCCCTCATGGACCCGCGGCCATGGACGATCGAGCCGGGCCAATACCAACTCCTGGAACTCGGGCGGCAAGGACAGGCGTCCGGCACGCAGGAAAAAGCCGAGCGCGGCCTCCCCTAACAGGCCCGAGACGTAGACGCGATCGCCCGGCCGTGCCCCATCACGCCGCAGCGCCATCCCCGGCGCTACGGTACCAAACGCGGTGATCGTCACCGCAAGCGGTCCACGTACGGTGTCGCCACCGATCAAGTCCAGACCCACGGCATCGGCGAGCGCAAAGAGGCCGTCGCGAAAACCCGCAAGCCACCCGCGATCGATCGTGGGCAGGGCCAGACTCAAAAGAAATGCCAGCGGGCTCGCACCCATGGCCGCAAGATCGCTCACATTGACCGCGAGCGCCTTGTAGCCGACATCAAAACCCGGGGCCGACTGCGGAAAATGCACCCCTTCTATCAGGGTGTCGGTGGTCACGGCAAGCGTGTTCGCGGCCCCGGCCAGGGCCAGCAGGGCGGCATCATCGCCGACCCCGAGGACCACCTCCGCGCGCCGCGCCGGACGCGTAAAGAACTGTTCTATGAGACCGAATTCATCCACTCAGGGGCGCCCCCCGGGGGCGCGCACGACCTTGGCCACGCCGTCGAGCACGGCGTTAACGAACTTGTGGCCGGCCTCGCCCCCATAACGCTTGGCAAGCTCCACCGCTTCATTCAATACGATCCGCGGGCCGATCTCGAGACGATAACGCAACTCATAGGCACCGATGCGCAGAATGGCGCGCTCGACAGGGTCGACCTCGGCGATGGCGCGATCGAGATGCGCGCCCAGCAAACCATCGAGCTCCTCCACATGCACTGGTACCTCGCGGATCAGTTCTGCGAAATAGGCCTCGTCGACACCGCCGGTACTTTCCGGATCGCGCAGAAACAGGCGGGCTATGTCATGGGGGGGCTGGGCGGTCAGCTGCCACTGATACAAGGCCTGCAGCGCCTGCCCGCGGGCGCGCGAGCGCGCCCCGCTCATGAGGGCCGGAGGCGGCGCAGGACGTCGACCATCTCCAGGATCGACAAGGCGGCCTCGGCCCCCTTGTTACCGGCCTTGGCCCCCGACCGGTCGATGGCCTGGGCGACGGTATCGGTGGTCAGTACGCCCAAGGCCACCGGCACGCCGGTCTTCAAGCCCACCTGCGCGAGCCCCTTCACGCATTCCCCGGCCACGAAATCAAAATGGGGCGTCGCGCCACGGATGACAGCGCCCAGCGCCACGATGCCCTCATGAAGACCCGCCTCCGCCATGACCTGGGCGGCCAGCGGCAATTCAAAGGCCCCGGGTACGCGCACCACGGTAATGGACTCGGGCGCCGCCCCATGGCGGCGCAGGGTATCGAGTGCCCCCTCCAGAAGACGCTCACCCACGAAGGCGTTGAAACGCGCAAGGACGATACCAAAGCGCGCCTCCCCCGCCACCAACGATCCGTCGATCACGCGCTCGCTACTCATTCCTTCCCCCCCTGGGTGTCACGTATTCCACGACCTCCAAATGAAACCCGGCGAGACCCGGCGTCTTGCGCGGGTGCCCCAGGACCTGCATCTTGCGCACCCCGAGATCCAAAAGGATCTGGCTACCAAGACCCACGGTGCGCATGACCTCGCGCCCAGCGCCGGTGGGGGCCGCCGGTTCCGGGATCGGGCTCTTGAGACGTGCCAGTGTCGACGCCGTGGGGGCCGGCTGATCCAGCAACACCACCACCCCGCGCCCGGCGGCCGCGACATGGCGCAAGGCGCCCGCAAGCGTCCATGACGGCGCATGGACATCGCTCACGAGATCCAGGAGGCTCTCCTGAACATGTACCCGCACCGGCAGCGGCTGGGCATCGATCTCGCCACACACAAGTGCCAGGTGGACACGGTCCTCGATGTCATCGTGGTAGGCCACCTGTCGGAACGACCCGTGGACGGTCTCGATCAACCGCTCATCCAGGCGGTGTACGCTGGAATGGTGTTGTAGGCGATAATGAATCAGGTCGGCGATCGTGCCGATTTTCAGATGATGCTCGGCCGCGAAGCGCTCGAGATCGGGCTGACGGGCCATTTCGCCATCATCCTTCAGGATCTCACAGATGACCGCGGCCGGCTCGAAGCCCGCGAAACGGGCCAGATCGACGCCGGCCTCGGTATGACCGGCGCGCGCCAGGACGCCGCCGCGTCGCGCCATGATCGGAAATATGTGGCCGGGGCTCACGAGATCGCGCGCCTTGGCCTGCGGGGCGATGGCGGCGCGAATGGTGGCGGCCCGGTCGGCGGCGGAGATGCCGGTGGTCACGCCCTCGGCGGCCTCTATGGAGGCGGTGAAGTGGGTCGCATAGCGCGAACCGTTCTCCTTGACCATGGGCTCGAGCCCCAGCCTTTGGCAGCGCTCTGGGGTTAAGGTCAGACAGACGAGACCGCGCCCGTGGCGTACCATGAAATTGATGGCCTCGGGCGTGACCGCCTCGGCGGCCATCAGAAGGTCGCCTTCGTTTTCGCGGTCGGCGTCGTCCATGATGACCACCATGCGGCCGGCCTTGAGTTCGTCTATGATTTCGGAGATAGGGCTTATAGGCATGAACGTGACACTGGCAACCGACGAGCTGACCGGGCCCGAATTATGACTGACCGGGGGATGGAAGTCGATGGAACCGCATAGAACCGGCCGCAACGAACCACGCGCCTCACTGATTGAACCCGGGCGGACCCTGGGCCCATACTTGGTCTTGAGCACCCTGTCGTGCGGGCCGCGCAGTGTAGTCTACATGGCCCAGGACTTGAGCCTGGACCGGCCGGTGGCCCTGAAGACCGCCCCTCGCGGCGCGATCTCGGTGATCGCCGAGGGGCGGGTGCTCGCGCGCTTCGGCCATCCCCATATCGTGACCCTGCACGGCCTGTGGTCCGAGCCTTCGGTCCTGATCCTCGAATACCTGGTCGGCGAGACCCTGAAGGCGCGCCGTGAGCGCGTGGGAACGCTTGCCGAGGATCGTGTGGGGCAATGGATACAGGAGGTCTTGAGCGCACTCGAGGCGGTTCATGGTCAGGGGCTCGCCCATGGGGCGATCCGCGCCGACAACGTCTTTCTCACCACCGATCAACGCATCAAGCTTCTGGATTTCCGACAGACGAGCCTGGGCGAATCCCCGCCTACCCCGGCCGACGATGTACGTGCCGCCGGCCGCCTCATGCAGGAACTCCTTGGGGCCGAGGCCGGGGCTTTGACGGACGTCGTGCGTGGGGCGCTCTTGGGACGCTACCCCACGGCCCGCGCCCTCCGCCTGGCCGTGGCCGCCGCCCACCGGCCGGTTGACACCGACCCGGCCACCGGGGACGCGGGACCCCGGGAACTCGCGCCGCCACCCGACCTGCCGGCCGACGGCCACACGGCGCCTGCCGCGGCGGGCGCCGGCGCATTCGCCGCGGATCTGTCGGCCGCCGAACTCTCCGACCTCTTCGAGGAGCCGTCGATCAACCCGATGCTGCCGGCCTTCCATGAACGGCCCGGCTGGGGACGGCCGCTGGCCGGGCGCAAACGCCTGGGGCTTGCGGTCGTGCTCGTCGTGGCCCTGGTACTGCTCGGCGCCAAACTCGGATGGCTCCACCGCCAGGCGGCCTTGCAGCCGGTCGCGCACGTCGCCCACACGGTCGTCCGTATGGCCCATGGCGTGATGCCCAAAGGCACCACACCTCGCTCGACGACAAGCCTCCCGGGGGGACCGGCTACCACCGCGGCACACCCCAATAGCGCCCACCCCAAGACTGTCCTACGGCCGGGAGCCTATGCCGCATTGGCGCACGCTTGGGGCGGTTAGCCTCGTCCTGGTAGCGGTCGGCTGCGTTCCGCTCCCCGCGCATCCCCACCGGACCGCGGGCTGCCGGGTAGGGACGGCGTGGTCCACGGCCTACGCACGGACACGCATTTTAGGCATGTTGGCCCCAGGGGAGATTCAGGTCCTGCATTACCGCCTCTCGGTCCGCCCACGACGCGGCCAACCCTGCGGCTCGCTGGTCCTGACCAAGGAGCTTGCGGTCCGGCGTGGTCCAGGCCCCCTGCATATCGTCGAGATCCGCGATTTCTATACGCATGGCCGGCTGGTCGCCAATCACCGCGCCTTCATAGGCCATGAGATCACAGGCAGCGGCGTCTATGAGGCGCGCGTGACGCTGCCGATCCCAAGGCAGGCACCGCCCGGGCGTTATGAG
This sequence comes from Gammaproteobacteria bacterium, assembly GCA_028064935.1. Next base: position 15,762 of record JAPTWT010000175.1, read on the forward strand.
GTCGTGAGTCTGCTTTATGCGCGCTGGGGACAGGGGTCGCCGACACTGATCGCGCGCGCCAGGACCCGATTCACGGTCGCCCCATGAACTCCGGCAGCAGACGCTCCAGGTACCGGGCGATCAGGTCCACCTCGATATTCACCTGCGCGTCCGGAACGAGCCCACCCAGTGTGGTGGCCGACAACGTATGGGGCACGATAGCAAAATGCGCGACGGCGCCCTCTATGGCATTGACCGTGAGGCTCACCCCATCCACGCATAACGACCCCTTGCGTGCCACATAGCGCGTCAGGGCCCGCGGGATCTCGAGTGCCAACCTGCGCCCGTCCCCGTCGCGCTCGAGCCGCAGGACCGTGGCGACCCCATCGACATGCCCCGAGACCAGATGTCCGCCGAGCGACTCACCCACCTTCAAGGCGCGCTCAAGGTTGACCGCATGCCCCGGCCGCAGGGACGACAGGGCGGTGCGCGCCAAGGTCTCCGCCGACAGGTCGGCGCAGAACCCCGATGCCGAACCCTCCACGAGCGTGAGGCACGCACCGTTTACGGCGATACTCTCCCCCAGCGTCCAGCCGTCGGCCGCGAGCCCCGGGGCCTCGACCGTGAGCTTGGCCCCCGTGGCGCGCGCAACGCGTTGCGTGATCGTGCCGCGGCCTTGGATCAATCCTGTAAACATGGCACCCTCTCCCCCGAATCCGGCCCACGCGGACGCTTACGTCTCGGGGGTCAATATCAGCCGCAGATCGCGCCCTATGGAGCGCACCTCATCATAGCGCCAGGCCCCAGCCCCCGAAAGCTTGGCGAGCGTGAAATCGGCCAGCGGGCGCCCGTTGCCAAGGAGCGTGGGCGCCACATAGAGCCGCAATTCATCGATCAGTCGTTCGTCGAGGAGACCCGCGAGCAGGGTCGGTCCGGCCTCGACCAGCACATCATTCACACCCCGGTCGGCAAGCGCCCTAAGCCCTGCGGTAAGATCAACCCGACCGGGTGCGCCACCCACTGCCACGACCTCGGCGCCGGATGCGCGCAGGCGATCACCGTGCGGCCCGTCGGTCGTTGTAAGAACCATAAGGCCGGCATCCCCGGCGAGAATCCGGGCGGCGGACGGTATCGCCAGACTGGAGGTGACGACTACGCGCAAAGGTTGACGGGGTGTCCCCTCATGCACCGTAAGCCGCGGATCATCCTTGCGGATCGTACCCGTACCGGTCATGATGGCACTCATCACCGCGCGCAGCCGCTGGACATCGGCGCGCGCCGCGGGTCCCGTGATCCACTGACTCTCCCCACTCGTAAGCGCCGTGCGCCCATCAAGAGATATCCCGGCCTTGGCCACCACGAACGGGCGGGCGCGTACTGCTCGCGATATGAAGCCGCGATTCAGGCGTGCGGCCTCCCCTTCCATGAGGCCCACATCAACGGCCACGCCCGCGGTCCGCAACGCCGCAAATCCCCGCCCCCGAACGCGCGTGTCCGGATCCTCCATGGCGGCGACGACGCGCGCGATCCCGGCCGCGAGCAGGACATCGGTGCAAGGTGGGGTACGGCCGGTATGGCAGCATGGCTCGAGGGTGACATAGGCCGTCGCCCCGCGGGCCGCCCCGCCCGCCTGCAACAAGGCCAGGCGCTCGGCATGGGGTTCACCGGCGCGCTGATGATAGCCTTCGCCCACGACCCGATCCCCGCGCACGATGACGCAACCCACCCGCGGATTGGGATGGGTCGTGGCCATGCCCCGACGGGCGAGCTCCAAGGCACGCGCCATGTAGGCGCCATCGCCCGCCGCGCTCACGATTTCGAAGACAGCCCGGTGACCTCCTGGTCCTCCAGGCGCTCCATCTCCTCGCGAAACGCGTTCAGGTCCTGAAAGGCGTGATAGACGGAGGCGAAGCGCACATAGGCGACCTTGTCGAGCGCACGCAGCTGCTCCATGACCCACTCCCCGATCTGGCGGCTTGCAATCTCGCGCTCACCGCTTCCCATGAGCGAACGCCGCACGTAGGCCACCACCGCATCGACCTGCGCGGCATCCACCGGCCGCTTCTGAAGCGCACGCTGGAGGCCGGCACGCAGCTTGGCCTCGGCAAACGGCTCGCGACGCCCGTCGGACTTGATGATCTGCGGGAGGCGCAACTCGGCGTGCTCGAAGGTCGTGAACCGCTCGCGACAGGCCAGACACTCGCGACGCCGGCGCACGGCATCCCCCTCGTCTGCGAGGCGGGAATCGATCACCCGCGTATCCTCGGCAAAACAAAAGGGGCAGCGCATGGCCTTAGATCACGACGTCTTCGCCGTAGACCGGGAAGCGCGCGCACAGGTTCGCCACCTCGCGACGCACGCGCGCCGTCAGCTCTTCGTCCGTCGGCCGCTCGAGGATGTCACACACGAAACCCGCCAGGGCACGCGTCTCGCGCTCCCCGAACCCGCGCGTGGTTATGGCGGGGGTGCCAAGGCGGATACCGCTCGTCACGAACGGCGACCGTGGATCGTTGGGCACGGCGTTCTTGTTGACCGTGATGTGCGCGCGGCCGAGGGCCTCCTCGGCCTCCTTGCCGGTCACCGGTCGCTCGATGAGGTCCACAAGCATCAGGTGGTTATCGGTACCACCGGAGACGACCTTGAAGCCGCGACTCATGAGCATATCGGCCATCGCCTGGGCATTCTTCACCACCTGCTGCTGGTAGGTCTGGAACTCCGGCGTCATGGCCTCGGCGAACGCCACCGCCTTGGCGGCGATCACATGCATGAGCGGACCACCCTGGGTCCCCGGGAAGATCACACTGTTCAGACGCTTCTCGATCTCGGGATTGGCGCGCGCGAGGATCAGCCCCCCACGCGGTCCGCGCAAGGTCTTGTGAGTGGTCGAGGTCGTGACATCGGCGATACCGACCGGACTTGGGTAAAGCCCGGCGGCGACGAGGCCGGCCACGTGCGCCATATCGACAAAAAGGTAAGCCCCCACCTCATCTGCGATCTCCCGGAAGCGCGTCCAGTCGATGACCCGTGAATAGGCCGAGAACCCGCCGACGATCACGCGCGGCTTGTGTTCGCGCGCGAGTCTTGCGATCTCGTCATAGTCGATCAGGCCGGTCTTGGGGTCTACGCCATACCCTATGGCATGGAAAAGCCGCCCCGAAAAATTCACCTTGGCCCCGTGAGTCAGGTGGCCCCCATGCGCAAGACTCATCCCGAGAATCGTGTCGCCGGGATTGATGAGCGCGAGATACGCCGCGGCATTGGCCTGCGACCCGGAATGCGGCTGTACATTGGCATAGTCGGCGCCGAACAAGGCGCGCGCCCTCTCCATGGCCAGACTCTCGACCACATCCACGTACTCGCAACCCCCATAGTAGCGCTTGCCGGGGTAACCCTCCGCATACTTGTTGGTCAGACACGACCCTTGCGCCGCCATCACACGCGGGCTCGTATAGTTTTCGGAGGCGATCAGCTCGATATGATCCTCCTGGCGTCCGCGTTCCTTGGTCATCGCCTCCCACAACGGGCGGTCGATATCCTTCAAGCTCTTCTCGCTAAACATCCGGTTCCTCGTTCTGGCGGCGATCATCGATACCATAAGCCCCTTTAGGATACCTGATCTCGAACCGCCGTGCATGACCCCGCGCGCCATCGGGCATTCGATCCGGCCGCGACGGGCCTTGGGATCCCAGCGATCCGGCACGCCCAGCGTGCCGCCAGCCTACGGCAAACACGGGTGGCCACAGCGCACGATCGGCCTGTAAGGGGCCGGGGTCGGGCGCGCAAGACCCTGTTTCCGGAAGAGGTACGCCGCCCGTGATACGGCGGAAGCCCAAGGGGTGAAGCCCGGCCCGGCACGCACGCCGAACGATAATGCCCGCACTCGACCTGCGTCGCGACCCATGTCCGCGGTGGGCCGGCCTTGCGCCACGGCGGGCGATGCGCTCCGTTCCCGGGAGGCTCACCCGCCCCCGTGCACCCAGACCCTGGCGGGCGGCAAAGGGGGCGATCATCGCCTCCGCTATCGCGATCCCGCCCCACCTTTCGCGGGGCATGCCGGCCATGCACGGTACGACGCCACATGGCCGCCGCGCCTTGCTGCGTTTCGTGACACCGTCACATGGATTCCCTCCGGCCTGCGGAGTGGCAATGCCCGGTCCCGACACTCGCACCGGACGCCAACCGCGCGCTCCCTGGGCGTTCACCCGCCATCGACGATCACCGGCCATCGCCAATGCCGGGCACCGATAGGCCGCACACGGCCAACTGGTCGCCGATCTTTTTCTACCAAAATTTCCAGAAGGTTTTCGTCGATAGCTTGCGCTCCACACCCTTCGAGAGCAGGAATGGAACGTAAGCCTTGTCGGTCCCAAGGATATGGTGAGTCAACCACCCCCGCAGGAAATGCAGCAATTCGAACGTGACGTTGCTGTTTTCGTCCTTGATCTTGCGCTGGAATCCCACGATCTGTTCGATTAATTTCTCGTGCTCCTGATGGTGCGGCCCGTACCCCGGGTAGCCCAGGATACGAAACAGGCTTTCCTCCACCGTAAAATGCACCCGCGTATATTCGATCAACTTATCGAGGATGGCCACGCACGCGCTCGATGCCCGTCGCTGCGTAATGGCCTCATGCAGCTCGTTCAATATATTGACGAGCTCCTTATGCTGTCTGTCGATTTCCTCGATTCCCACACTCAAATCGTCCGTCCATACCAGTAATTGTTCCATCAAAGATACACCTTAGTAAAATTTATGGGGCGATAACGCCCCCGAGTGTATATCTCGTTAGGGGTATCCGTTTTTGAGGAATATCAAAGACGAGGGGGCAGACTCCCGCCTATCCCCGGCCAGCGGACGCGCCGACGCCCCACCGAAGACGGGCACCTTCGGGACCCAGGCGCCAGCAGAATGATCAGCGGTTCTGGGACGCCCCGCGACGACGCTCCGCCGAGAGGTAGGCCCCGTACTGAAAGGCCCGTTCCAATAACAATGGCGGCAGGATAAAAAGATCGTACAGGGCGCTCAGGGTATCGGCAACACCCGAAACCGTGCGTCCGGCAAGCCGGAATCCGAAGGCGAGGATCCTCACGAGGGCCTCCAGGACCACCCCGGAAATCGTCCGAAGGGCATAAATAAACGCCTCCAGCGGGATCGCCACCAAGGCCATGAGACATGGGAGCACGAATGCCAACAGGCCCTCGGCGACGGTTTGCCACAGAGGAAGATCGGGGACCATCGCCGTCTTCATGGTCGGAACACCGGGAACGGCGCTCTCGCGCACGAAGGCCAGTACGGCCTGCAGTGCCGCGAGCAGGACCAACACAATGATTGCGCCGGCCGCCGCGGTACGGCGCGTGCGCCCGGGGAGTCCGGCCACCACACCAAAGAGATGAGTCACATTGAGGGCATCGAACAAGACGATGCCGACCACCACCTCGATCGCGACCAGGGTAGCGGCCGCCACTTGCGAGGCCGGATGGCCCGCCACCGCCAGACCCTGCCCGACACCAAGCCAGCGCAAGGGAATGCCGATGAGATGGGCATTCATAAGGGCGGCCCCGCCGGCCACCAGCAATACCAGGCCCGCAGCCAGCAGGCGCGACGCCGCCGAAGCCACCAGCGCGCGATCCAACGGGGGTGCCTGCTCGGACAGGGCCTGATAACGTTCCACGGCCTCATGGATTCCGAACGCTGACTCCGCGACCTGCGCGAGCCGGTTGTCGACATGTTCCAGCCGCCTCGCGACCACCTGCCACATGAGCTGGGCGCGGGCCAGCAGGCGGTGGCGCTCGGCGACGACCTGGCGACGCTCGCGCAACGCCTGTTCTTGCGCATTCTGGACCAGCACCTGGAATCCCGCTTGGACACGTTCGGCTACGCCATCGTCTCCGGCCTTGAGGCGTGCCACCGCACTGACCGCCTTGGTCCATTCCGGCGACGGCTGCGGGACCTCTCCGGACCGCTGAAATTCCGCCTCCCACTGCGCGACTTGACGCAACAGGGCCTCGTGCAAGGCGGGGAAACCCTGGACATCGCGCCGGACGACCTCGTCTAAACGCGCCCACTCACGCTCGACCTTCAAGGCCGCGTCGGCCCGCGCCTGGGCCTGCAACAGGGCGCGGTTGCGCCTGTGGATGTCGGCCGCGCCCGCGCCCAGGAATCGGGCGACGAGCCTCAATGGGTGGCGCGTCAGGCGCGAGAGCGCGCGTACACCTTTGTGGAAGTTAGGCCGGCCCAAGTAAAGGACAAGCCAAGCCGCGACCACGACCTCGACAGCCGGCACCCCTTGCATCCAATAGGAAATGTCCATACAGCCTACCTCCGAAAATCACGGGGTAGGCATTGAATACCACAGACGAGACCGCCACGCCAAGCAGCCCCGATGGGCCGGCCCCGGCACAAGACCGGCGGCTCACGGGCGCTCGGCGGCGGCCTTTCGCGCCACCAGATCCTCCCGCTTTAAGCCCAGCCACATGACGATGGGGCTTGCCACCAGTACGGACCCATAGGTCCCGACGACGATACCGACGGTCATGGCCAACGCAAAACCAAACAGCACAGGCCCCCCCAGAAACAACATCGACAACACCATCATCTGGGTCAAAAGGTGGGTCATGATGGTACGCGAGAGCGTGCGCGTGATCGCGCTATCGATGACCTCCGCGGTCGTGCCGGTACGCATGCGCCGGAAATTCTCGCGGATCCTGTCGAACACCACCACCGTGTCATTCACCGAGTACCCAAGGACTGCCAGGACGGCGGCCAAGACGGTCAGCGAGAAACTGATATGAAAAAGTGCGAATACCCCAAGCACGATGACGACATCGTGTATGGTCGCCACGATCGCCCCGACCGCGAACCGCCACTCGAAACGCAAGGTGAGGTAGATCGTGATCCCGAGCGCCACGAACAATAGTGCCAGCGCGCCTTGATCGGCAAGCTCCGAACCCACCTCCGGACCCACGTACTCGACGCTGCGCAGACTCGCCCCCGGATAGCGGGCCGACACAAGACGCAGGACCCGCACCGCAAGCGCCTTGCCCTTGGTAGCGCGCGTGGGCAGACGAATCAGGACCTTGCTCGCGGTTCCGTAATTCTCAACGCGCGCGTGGCGATAATGGTGTGCCATGAGCAGCCGGCGGATGGCCGACGGCGGGGTGGCCGCCTTGAACTGAAGCTCGATCACGGTGCCGCCGGTGAAATCCACATTCAGATTGAGACCGCGGGTTATGAGCGCCGCGACCGCGACCGCGAACAGCACGAGCGACACAAATACCGTGGTGCGCGCGTAGCGCATGAACGGCAGATCACGCTTTATGCGAAAGAATTCCATCAGATACCCACATGCGCCAGCCGACGGCGACGCCCATAAACTGCGTTGACGAGCGCCCTCGTAACCAGGATGGCGCTAAAAAGAGAGGTCAGAATGCCAAGACACAAAGTGATCGCAAAGCCCCGGACCGAGCCGGACCCGAGCCAAAAGAGTGCAAGACCGGCGATGAACGTGGTCATATTCGAGTCCACGATGGTCCCCATGGCCTTGTCGAATCCGGTCGCGATCGCCGCCTGTGGCGAGTTCTTATTACGCAGCTCCTCGCGTATGCGCTCGAAAATCAGTACGTTGGCGTCGATGGCCATGCCGACGGTCAAGGCGATACCCGCGATACCCGGTAGCGTCAGGGTCGCCTGCAGGATCGACAGAACGGCCACGAGCAATACGACGTTGGTCGCCAGCGCGATCGCCGCGAGCATCCCGAAGATCCGGTAATACACCGCCATGAACACCGCGATCGCGAGGAACCCAAACAAGGTCGCGTAGAATCCGCGCGTGATATTCGCCGCCCCCAGGCTCGGTCCCACGGTGCGCTCGGCGATGATGCTGACCGGTGCCGCAAGCGCCCCGGCGCGCAGCAGGAGCGCAAGATTACGGGCCTGCCGAACACTGCCGATACCAGTGATCTGGAAACTGCCGCCCAGGGCCTCGCGGATCACGGGTGCCGTGATCACGCGCTCGATCTTGCGCGTCACACGCACACGCCGGCCGTCCGGTCCGCGTATCGGGATGCCCTGATCGTTGCGCTTCAAATGGGATTGGACCTCCACGTACACGACGGCCATGCGCTGGCCGACGTTATGGCGCGTGACGCGGGCGTTAATGGCAGCACCGCGACCGTTAAGCGTGATGTTCACGACCGGCTGTCCGGTCTGAGGGTCGACGCCGGCCGAGGCGTTGGTGATGTCGTCACCGGAATACAAGACACGGTCATAGAGCAGGATCGGCTGACCGTGCCGGCCGTCATAGATCCGCGTCCCCGGCGGGGCGCCGTTGGAGACCGCCGATGCCAGGCTGTTCTTGCTGTCCACCATGTGGATCTCGAGAGTGGCAGTGCGCCCCAGGATCTCCTTGGCGCGCGCGATGTCCTCGACACCCGGCAACTCGACCACGATGCGCGACCGTCCCTCCTGCTGAATGACCGGGGCGGCAACACCGAGCTCATTTACGCGCCGACGCAAGGCTGTGAGGTTCTGCTCGAGCGCGTAATGTTGCCTGGCGGCTATGGCCGCGGGGGTCATGACCGCGCGCAAGGCATGATGAGGCCCCGAGGTGACGGCGAGATCGGTAAATTGCTGCGCCATGAGGCGGCGCGCCTCATGCGCCTGCGCGGCGTTGCGAAACCGCAGTTCCAGGACCCCGGTCTTGGCAAGCCGTGCCTCGCGGTAACGAATATGGTGATGACGCAAGGCCCGGCGCAGCGCGCGGGTATCTTCCAGGAGCGCCTTATGCAAGGCCGCATCCATGTCGACGCGTAACAGGAAATGGACCCCGCCACGCAGATCGAGCCCGAGATACATGGGACGCGCGCCGAGCGCGCGCAGCCAGGCCGGGGCGGCGGGCGCAAGCGCAAGCGCCGTGTGAAATCCGGGGCCGAGCTTCTGGCCGATGAGGTCGCGGGCGCGCATCTGCACGCCAGCCCGCCGGAAGCGGACCTGGACGCCCTTGGCGGCCCGGCTTATGCGCTTATACGGGAGTCGCGCGGCCACCAGTAGGCGGCGGATCTGGGCTACAGTCGCGCGATTGACCGCCGCACCGTGGGCGGCCTGGATCTCGACGGCGGGATTGTCGCCGTACAGATTGGGGAGCGCATAGATGAAACCCAGCACGACGACAAGCCCTATAAGGGCATTTTTCCACCAGGGGTACTGATTCATCGGGCTATTGCGCCTTCCCGATGGTACCCTTCGGCAACACCAGCTGCACGGAAGACGTTTGAATCTGTACCGACACCCCGGAGGCCACTTCGGCCTTCGAGTATTGGGGCCCGACCTCGGTCAGCCGGCCGAGCAGGCCGCCGGCCATGACCACCTCGTCGCCCGGGGCGAGCGCGGCCAGCATGGCCCGCTGTTCGCGGGCGCGCTTGCTCTGCGGCCGCATGATCAGGAAATACATCATGACCACGATCAGCACGAAGGGCAGGAACTGGAACAGGCCAGCGGCCCCTTGCGGGGACGTGCCAGCGGCGGGCGCGGCTGCCCAGGCATTACTTATGACGTGTATCATGATTTCCCTTTAGGCAGTGATGGTGGTGGCCGCCGCCTCGTCTTCCGGAAGCCCTCCGAGGGCGCGCGGCGGCCGTTTATGGCGCGTACGATAGAACGAATCGACGAATTCCTCCAGCTTCCCCGCCAAAATGGCCGCACGCAGGCCAGCCATCAAATCCCCGTAATAGGTCAGATTGTGCAGCGTGGCCAGCCGCGCGCCGAGCATTTCCCCGGAACGCTGCAGGTGATGGAGGTAACTGCGGGTGGTATGCGTGCATGTATGACAGCGGCACTCGGGGTCGACCGGGCCCAGGTCGCGGGCATAGCCGCTATTGCGGATCTTGACGACCCCGGTGCGGGTAAATAGCCAGCCGTTGCGGGCATTACGCGTCGGCAGGACGCAATCGAAGAGGTCGATACCGGCGCTCACCGCGGTCACGATGTCCTCGGGCGTGCCTACGCCCATGAGATAACGGGGCCGATCGGCGGGCAAAAGCGGGGCGCAGCGCGTGACCAGCCGATACATGTCGTCCTTTGACTCACCCACCGACAGCCCACCCAGGGCATAGCCGTCGAAACCGACGGCGACGAGCCCGCGCGCCGAAATCTCGCGCAGGTCCTCATAGAGCCCCCCCTGAACGATCCCAAAGAGCGCGCCGGGACCATCATAAGCGGCACGGCTGCGCTCGGCCCAGCGCAAGGACAACTCCATGCTCGCGCGCGCCTCGCTAAAACTCGCCGGGTGGGGGGTGCATTCGTCGAACACCATGGCGATGTCCGAGCGGAGCGTGGCCTGCGCCCCCATCGCAAGCTCCGGCGTCAACATCAGCGGGCGCCCGTCGCGCGGCGAGCGGAATGCGACGCCCTGCTCGGTGACCTTGCGTAGCGCCGCGAGACTGAAGACCTGAAATCCGCCCGAATCCGTGAGGATCGGGCCCTGCCAGCCCATGAAGCCATGCAGCCCGCCATGCGCCGCGATCACCTCGAGGCCCGGCCTTTCCATGAGGTGGAAGGTGTTGCCGAGAACGATGGCAGCACCGCTGCCGGCGACTTCGGCGGGACTCATGCCCTTGACGGCCCCATAGGTGCCAACCGGCATGAACGAGGGCGTCGCCACGACGCCGTGGGCAAGCGACAGTCGACATGCCCGGGCGCGCCCGTCGCGGCCCAATTCGATGAAAGGAACAAGGGACATGCACCTACGCTAGCGCAAATGCTCGCCGTTTTCCACAAGCACGCCGTGGATCGCCTCCTCGAGTTCGTGCAATTGGTAGGGCTTGGTGATCGCTGCGCGGAAACCAAACCGCGCGAAATCGGCCATGATCGGGTCACTGCAATAGCCGCTTGACACGATCGCCCGGACATCGGGATCGAGTGATTGTAATCGCCGCAGGCACTCCTCGCCCCCCACCCCGGCGGCCACGGTGAGGTCCAGGATCACCGCCGCGAACGGGCGGCCTTCACGCAAGGCCTGCGCATAATCGGCTACCGCCTGCGCGCCGTCTTGCGCGGCAGAGGTCTCATAACCCAGATGATCGAGCAGCGCGGCCAGCAACGTGAGGAGTGCCGGCTCGTCATCGAGGATCAGTATCCGGTCCCGCTGGTGCCGGCGCGGGGCAGGCTTGGCAGGCGCTATCGGCGCCGCCTGGGCCGGAAGGTACACCTCAAACTGCGTGCCCCGCCCCTCCTCCGACTCCACCCTTATGACCCCCCCATGGCGGCGGATTATGGAATAGGTCGTGGCCAACCCCAGGCCGCTGTGCCCCTCCCTGGTCGTAAAGTACGGATCGAAGATCTTGGCGAGATGGGCCTTGGGGATGCCATTGCCGGTATCGGCGACGAGGATGCGCACGTGAGGTCCGGGGGGCAGTACGTGCGGGTTCTCGCCAGCGATCTCGGCGTTGCGCGCCTCGATGTGGATGATTCCGCCCGAAGGCATGGCTTGCGCGGCGTTGATCACAAGGTTGCTGATCGCCTGACTCAATTGCCCCGGATCGAAGGCGATAGTCCAGAGATCATCAGCCACGACGACATGGCATTTGGCCTTGGAACCGGCGAGCGCGAACGGCACCGCCTCGCGCAGCAGTACCGCGAGCGAGCCCTCACGCTTCACGGGCGCCCCACCGCGCGCAAAGGTCAGCAGCTGCTGCGTGAGCCCGCGCGCCCGCCACGCTGCCTTTTCGGCCTCCGACAGGGCGTGGTTTACGCGGTCTACGCCCGGCACGAGCATCTTGGCGAGCGCAATATTCCCGATGACCGCAGTCAGGATATTGTTGAAGTCATGCGCGATACCACCCGCCAAGACCCCCACGGACTCAAGCTTCTGCGCCTTCAGGGCATCCTCCTCCAACCTTTGGTGGGCGGTGATATCGCGGAACACGGCCACGGCGCCCACGCTCCGGCCCGCTGGCTCGCGTATCAGGGCCGCGGTATACACGACCATGCGCTCGCTGCCGTCGCGGGCACGCAGAAGCCGTCGCTCGCCTAGGCGTGGCTGCTCGTCTTGGCGCAACACGCCCCCGACGATATCCCGAAGCCGTTGGCCGGAGCCCACGTCATGTAATGGCACCACCTCGTCAACAAGCTGCCCCAGGGCCTCTCGCTGGGGCCAGCCCGTCAAGGTCTGCGCGACATGGTTGAAGAGCGTGATATGTCCGGCCGTGTCCATCGTCACCACCGCCTCGCCAAGACTGTTCAGGGTCACCGCCAATTGCTCCTTCTCGCGCGCCAGGAGTTCGTTCGCGGTCTTCTCGCGGGTAATATCGATGCCGGCGGCAATCCACTCGCGGCAACACCCCTCCTTGTCAAAAAGCGGCACGATGCGCAGAACCACGGAGCGATAACCACCATCCGCGGAGGCCAGATCGGCCTGCAGGACAATCGCCTGCGCCTCCGGCCCGAAACACGGAAACCGACCCTGCAAGGACTCACGATCACGCGGATGCAAGGCCTCCATCCAGCCGTAGCCGACCACATCGTTCGGCGATTGGCCGGTGAATGCCCGCCAGCCCGGCAGGTCGTCGCGGGCGCGCCCCTCGGCATCAAGACTCCAGACGATCTGCGCCGAGGCCTCTATAAGCGACCGGTAACGGGCCTCGCTCGTGGCCAGGGCCTCTTCGGCACGGCGGCGCTCCTCGATCTCCTCGCGAGCCTTACGGTAGAGACGGGCGTTTTCCACGGCGATCGCCCCTTGTTGGGCAATCTCCGTGGCAAGCGGCAGGTCCTCTTGCGTATAGCGGCGCGTGCCCGGACCCGACAGCACGAAGGTAATGACACCCACGGTCCGTCCACGCGCCTTGAGCGGCAACCGGATAAGGGAGCGCAGCTTAAGGGAGGCGAAAAAGGCGCGCGCCTGCGGGTCTTGTACAGCCGAATCGATCATGGCCTGATCGATGTGCGTGATAAGTTGCGGCTCCCCGGTGCGTACGACATCAAGCGCCGTCCAACGGCTGACCTCGACGTCCGGCCTGCGGCTTACGATCGCACGCACAAGGTCGGGATTTGTGTGGGACAGGCTCGCGCGATCGAGACCTCCGGCATCGTTCACGACATCCACCGCGCACCAGTCCGCAAATGTCGGCACGACCGCCTGCGCGAGGCTCGAGAGCGTCGACTCATAATCGAGGCTCCCGGTGATCCGGCGCGCCACCTCGCTCAAAAACCGCCAGGAATTCTCGAGGCTCTGTGGTGCTCGCAATAGGACACAGTCACCATACCAGCGCCCGGCGTCCTGCCCCTCGCCCCCTTGCCGCGCCTCGAGCCGGCACCAGGACCACTGGCCGCCGCCGGCGCGCAGACGTGTCTCTACCTGGAAATGGCCGCCCGTTGATACGGCCCGCTCCCAGGCCAGGCGCACGCGCGGCCTATCGGCGTCATGGCTGAATGCCATCCAGCCATGACGGCTGAGATCAGCGACCGCGAGACCCAGGACCCGCTCCCATTCGGCGTTGTAGTAATCGACGGTACCATCGGCGGCGGCCGACCAGACCATGTGTGCGAGTCGGTCGGCCGCCGCCGATATCACGTCCACCCCACTGGCAGGCTCCCTGCCCTGGGCCGCAGTCTTGAGGCGCCGTGATACCCCAAGCGCGCAGGCCAGGAACTCCACGATCCGATCGTCGTCAGGAGGGCTTATGGCCCAGCGCGCACCTTGCGAAACCGCACTATCTCGTAAACCCGTGGCGAGCGCTGCGGCACCCGTTTCATCGGCCACGAACAGGATGTGCGCAAGGGGCGCGACGGCATAAACCTGCTCGCCGACCGCGAGCGGAGCCGGGGTGTCGCTCGTTATGATGGCAACGGCGGGCCCGGCGGCGGCCTCCACGCGCCGCACGACCTCCTCGGCCGTCCCGACATGGAATGACGCTGGGCTCGCACGCTTCACAGTACTGACGACCCGCTCGAAACAGGCCCCCCCGGGCGCATCGACGACAAGGATAGTGTGCGACAAATTTTTGGTCCTGACGGGAGTCCCAGCATTAACCGGACTCGGCTCCGCAACTATCGGCCAAAGGTCCCTCCGCCTTTGGTCGGTCCCCCTTGAACAGTCCGCCTTCTATTTATTCTCTCGGGGCCGAGCACGCCATAAGAGCATGGCATCACCATAACTAAAGAAACGATAACGCATCATGACCGCCCGATGATAAGCATCCATCACTCGGTCGGCCCCGGCGAACGCGCACACCAGCATTAGAAGTGTGGAACGCGGCAAATGAAAGTTGGTTATAAGCCCTTCGGTGGCCCGAAACTGGAACCCTGGACGAATAAAAAGATCCGTATCCCCGACATGGGGCTTGAGCGTTCCGGAAGCCGCGGCCGCCTCCAGGGCCCGCGCAGTCGTGGTTCCGACCGCAACCACCCGTCCGCCACGCGCCTGCGCAGCGGCAATCGCCGCGACACAGGCCTCGGAGACGATGATGCGCTCGGGGTGCAGCCGCCCTTGCGCCAGGGCCTCGGGACGCACCGGCCGAAAGGTCCCGGCACCCACGTGCAGCGTCACGAAGGCGGTCTCCACGCCCTGGCCCGCCAACCGTGCCAGCAGTGCCTCGTCGAAATGAAGGCCAGCCGTAGGTGCGGCCACGGCCCCCGGGAAGCGCGCGTAGACCGTTTGATAACGGGTCCTGTCATCCTCATTGTCGGGCCGCGTGATGTAAGGTGGCAGAGGCACATGACCGACGCGCTCGATAAGCCCCATGAGGTCGTCAGCCCCTCTGAACACGACTTCGGTCAATTCGCCGGCCCGCCTCAGCACCGTCGCATAGAGCCCACCCTCGAGCACGAGCACCTCTCCGGCGCGCGGCGATTTGCTCGCGCGTAGCGCCACATGCGCCCGCCCGTCATCGTCCAGAAAACGCTCCAGCAAGAGCTCCACACGCCCGCCCGTGGCGCGCCGCCCGTAAAATCGCGCAGGCACCACACGGGTATCGTTGAAGACCAGCAGATCGCCCGCCCGCAGATATTCACCCAGGTCCGCGAATCGACGGTCCGCCACACCCTCATCATCAGCGCCGACGACCATGAGGCGGCTCGCGCTACGAGGCGAGACCGGGGCTTGGGCGATCAATTCGGGGGGTAGGTCGTAGTCAAAGGCGTCTGGAGTCATGGCGCCGGGATTATACGGGAAAGGTGAGCACAGTACTGTTGTCCTGTCGACAAACCCGTTATACTGCGCGCGCGCCGGGATGGCGGAACTGGCAGACGCGCCGGACTCAAAATCCGGTGGTAGAGATACCGTGTGGGTTCGACCCCCTCTCCCGGCACCAATAAAAACAAGCGGTTAGCGCACAATACCCCACGCAGGCCACCCCTCATTTGATTTTTTGCTCCAAATTTGCTCCACTTGCTGCCGACCATGGTAACCGCTTCCAACAGGGGGCACAGTGGCGTCTATCCGAAAGCGTGGAGAGTTGCAGTGGGAGGCGCGCGTGCGTCGACGCGGTCAGCCCGTCCAATGCAAGACCTTCACCACCAAGGCCCGCGCGGAGACCTGGGTCCGGCAGGTCGAAGGCGAAATGGACCGCGGTGTGTTCGTCTCGCGCGCCGAGGCCGAGAATACGACCTTGGCCGAGGCCTTGGCCCGTTATGCGCAGGAAGTCACGCCCCGCAAAAAAGCCACCACCGCGAACCGGGAACGCGACCGCATCCGAGCCTGGGCCGCTTCGTCTCTATCACAGCGGTCTCTGGCGAGCATCCGAGGCAAGGACGTTGCAGCCGCCATTCGCGACATGGAGGGGCGCGGGCTCAGCGCCAACACCGTCCGCCTGCATCTCGCCCTCCTCTCGCACCTCTTCAATACCGCCCGCGCGGCCTGGGGCATGGAGTCTCTGACCAACCCCGTGGACCTCGTGAAGGGCCAGCGTCCCAAGCCCCCCACGGTCGTGACCGGCGCCTGCAGGGTGGCGAGGAGGCGCGGCTGCTGGAGGCCGCCCGGGACTACGGTCATGCCCCAAGGCCCCGCGTGGAGCCTCGGATATTGAGAGTATCATCACCTGGGCCATCGAGACCGCGACGCGCCGCGGCGAGATAGCGGCCATGCGCTGGGAGCACGTGGACCGGAGCGCCCGGACCCTCCTCATTCCCGACACCAAGACCGGCATGCCGCGTATCATCCCTTTGTCGCCAGCCGCCCTGGCGGTCCTCGATAAGCTCTCGCCGAAGACTAAGGGGTTGGTGTGGAACCGGAGCCCGGATGCCATCAGTCGGGCCTTCATGGAGGTCTGCAAGGCCGCCGGTATTCGAGGGCTTACCTTCCATGACCTACGCCATGAAGCCACCTCGCGGCTCTTCGAGAAGCACGGCTTCAGCGCCCTGGAGGCCGCCGCCGTCACCGGTCACAAGACCATGCAGATGTTGAAGCGCTACACACGCATCTCCGGGCCGAGGACTTGGCAAAGCGGATGCGCTGAACGGCCCTCGCCGCCCGTACGGCGGCCACGGGCCGGTCGTGTGACGAAGACTTCGCAGACACCGGATAGCGTCCACTCCAATAAGGGACCGCGCGAGGTCGCGCTCAGTCGCTAGGACGCAAACCGCCTCCAAAAACAGCAACACCGGCCATGCCGTAACCTGCTCTATCCTGCCTCAACAAATCGTCGATACCCCGTCTTCATCCACACCCTTGTCCACAGATTTTGTGGATAGCGGCCGGAGGCCGGCAATGGCGGGAATTTTGCGGCAAGCCTGCCGGGATACGCCTCGCGGCCAAGGACGCCCGCGAGCGCCGCATTGGCCCAGGAGGTCGTCTTGTCGTACGTCCGTGAGGAACTCGAAGTCAGTCCGCAGTATGCCGCGGAACGCCTGAATGCGGGTGCCGTGCTCCTTGACGTGCGCATGGCGCAGGAACGCGAGCTGTTTGGTGTCCCGCCGGGTGCGGTCCATTGGCCGCTGGCTGTGGTACAGCGTTTCCGCGGTGAGACGCCCAACCCCGAATGCGAGACCTTTTCAGCTCGCGATAGGCCATGCGGCCTACAATGCCTGACGCCCGAGGAGCGGGCCCTATTCACGCGGTGGCTTATTGGACATGCCGCGCGCCAGTCGGAATTGCTCCGCCTCTACGCCCGCGGCAATCGTAGCCTCATGGCCGCGCACATCCTGCGCGACCCGGGCTACCCCCGTGCGCCTATTCGGTAACGGGCGGCCTACGGACATGACAGGAAGCGGGGCTGCCCGTTATCGCCGTCAATGCGGGCGACGGGGATAGAACATAGCTCCCATCGAGCACCATCTTTTAAGAGAAACGCTCGCCACTTTCTGCTACACTGTCGGCCTGTTGCCCTGTCTCGGAAGATTTTTCCATAGGGTAAGGAGTGACAACGTATGCGAGCCCTGGAATTTGAGAGCGTGACGCACAATCATTCCGTACCGGTCCCGGAGAACATCCCCGATGGGACGCCGGTGAAGGTTGTCGTGCTGACACAAGCCGCCTCGACAGAAGACCGCCAGCGCACCTTCAAGGGGTTGCTGTGCGAGGTTGCGCAAGGGCTGACGGATGCGGACCTGGAACGGTCCCGCGAGACGGGCCGCGCCATTCCCGAATGGCCTACCTCTTAGATACCAATATCATCTCGGAAGTGCAAAAAGGCGCCCGGGCGCACCCGTCCGTGCAGGCTTGGTTTGCTCAAGCGCCTGAGGAGGCGCTGTTTCTTTCGGTGCTCGTCATCGGAGAGCTCCAGCAAGGCATCGCCCGGCTCCGTCGCCGGGATGCCGCGCAAGCCGACCGGCTGGCGGAGAAACTCCGGATTCTCGAGTCCTCGTTCCAGGACAGAATCCTTCCTATTACGACGCCTATCGCCAGACGCTGGGCGGACAACAACGTCCCCGACCCCTTGCCGCTCATCGACGGATTGCTCGCCGCGACCGCCCAGGAGCACGGCCTCATCCTGGTCACGCGCAACGTGCGCGACGTCGCGCCAAGCGGTGTCGCGACGTTGAACCCTTTCGAGCAGATTGCGTAATACGCCCAGCTTGCCCGCGTTGGGGCGGACCTTTCACGCCTCCTCCCTCGGGGCGTAGGTCTCGATGACGCGAATCCGCCGCACCATACCCGGCATTGCCGGCCGACAGGCCACATTGCCGCCCGCATGGGTGGTCCGGCCTGCAATGATGGCCGGTGGGAATGCGAAAGATACCCAGTCAGTCCCCCGCTACTGCGGTTGTACTGGCGGGCAATGGCGACGAGCTTAGGCGTTTTGTGCACGAGAAGCCCGTAGGCCTGCCCTTCTTGTTCCTCGTCATCGACCTCCCTGCTGGTCATTGACCCAGCCGGCGGCGTGGTCGGCGTCGACCCGTGACACTTGGACGAGTTGGAGCTTTTTGCGTTGGGACATCTTTGACATAAGGGGCCTCCTGGAGGAGCGGTCCCTCGTATAGGCCCCCTCTGGGATTCCCCTCACGGGCGGCGGTCCGCATACCCTCCAATGCCATGGGCAGAGCATTCGTGACGCCAATTTCGGCTGGCCTCAAATCCCACGTAACTCACAGGCTCTGCACGTGAAACAGCAGCACTGTGTATTTCGCTATTCCGCTTGTTCGCAATTGGAGTTTTATAATATCTAATGATATCTTGTGTTTTTGATGCCTTGTATATTGCGCTAAATGGGGGTAACAGCAATGGCTCGTAAGACAGTTCCCTTTACCAAAGACGGAATCACTAGGCTTCCCAATAACAAACCGGCGGTTTACAACATCCTGACGGAGGGCGGAAAACTAAACTACGTTGGTGTCGCGAAGCGCGGACGATTACAGGAGCGCATTCGCGAACATCTGCCGGGCCAGAAAGATGCTGTTCCAGGTGCGATGGTGCAGGTTAGGCAGGCGGAAAGCATCAAGCAAGCTAAGCAAACTGAGGCGCAAGCCATCACTCGCCAAAAACCGAAATACAACGACCGAGGCAAATGAGCGACTTACCAACCTCATAGGTACCTTATTG
>JAPTWT010000241.1 GCA_028064935.1 Gammaproteobacteria bacterium
GGCTCAGGATGTCACCAAGAAGCTCAAGGCTGCACTCAACAGCTATGGGCTCCAGGCTGTAATCTTGGGCACAAGGCTGACCCCGAACGGCTGCCTGGTCAAGCTCGCCGGCTCTGATCGTCTGCGCGTGGAAGATATCGAGAACAAGAGGATGCAACTGCTGACCACGCATGCGATAAACCTGGTCACAGTTCAGCCCAAGCCAGGCGAGATCGTGGTGACGGTGGCAGGCGCGAAGAGACAGGCTGTGTCTCTTTGGGAACTGTGGTCGCGCCGCGAGATCAACAGGAACGTCGCTGGCATCAACACCTCGTTCCTGCTGGGGCTTCAGGAGATCAATGGGGCCTTGCTGTATCTGAACTTGGGATCCGAGTTCGGCGGGCTCTCTTCCCACGAACCGCATTCGCTGGTCGCCGGGGCGACAGGAAGCGGCAAATCGGTGCTGATCCAAGCTTTGCTGCTTGACATCGCTGCAACCAACCCAAAAGAGCTGGCTCAGATCATCTTGATCGATCCGAAGATGGGGGTCGACTACGGCCCGTTGGCTGACTTGCCGCACATGCGAGAGGAGATCGTCACCACCAAGGAGAAGGCAGCCGAGGTTCTCGAGGCGCTGGTCCAGGAAATGGAGGATCGCTATCGGGCTTTCGCCAAAGCAAGGGCGCGAGACTTGCCTACTTACAACTCAAAGGTGGCCGCTGCGGAGCGGCTGCCGATGGTCTTCTTGGTACATGACGAGTTCGCCGACTGGATGCTTGACGACGCCTACAAGGCGGCGGTGGGCGCGGCGGTGCAGCGCTTGGGCGTGAAGGCCCGCGCGGCAGGCATCCATCTGATCTTCGCGGCGCAGCGGCCCGACAAAGACGTAATGCCCATGCAGCTTCGCGAGAACCTGGGCAACCGTCTAATCTTGAAAGTTAGCAGCGAGGCGACATCCAAGATTGCCCTCGACCGATCTGGCGCCGAGCTGCTATTAGGCCGTGGCCACCTGGCTGCCAAGCTCAATGGGGAGCAGGGGCTCGTATACGCACAAGCTCCCTTCCTATCAGACGATGAAATCACTGCGGCAGTGACGGCGATCTCCCTTGACAACTCTCAAAGGTCAGCGAATGGCTCCACCATCTGACTTCCAAGAAGCACCATCGACCTCGGGATCAGCTAGAGGGGGTGCGATAACACGATTCGCTGAGCACCTTGCTAGAAGCGAGACGTGCGCGCTCACCAGCTTTTTAGGACCTTCGACAGTTGAGTTACTCGACAAGCTGGGCTCCGATGCGACTAGCCCGGCGGGGTTGGCCTACTTTATAGAGAGCGTGTATGGAAAACGTGGCGCCTTGCGAACGAAGGGTATTCGGGATCTCTTGTTGTCCAAACTGGAAAAATCAGAGGCCATCGAATTGTGCCAGCTGCTTCTGCTGCCAGTAATTTCTCCCCTCCAAACGCTTCGTGGCACCGATTTCGATGCAGTGCCAGGCAATTTGGAGCTCCTAGAGAGATGGTATGGCGTATCGAATGACGGTTTTGAGCCGTCTCAAGCATCGGAGGGAT
Organism: Gammaproteobacteria bacterium; assembly: GCA_028064935.1. Next base: position 1,549 of record JAPTWT010000241.1, read on the forward strand.
CCCATAAAGCCGTTGCCTCCCACAAGCTCCATGCTCATCAACTGAACGCATATCGCGAACTGCGACGAGCGATCGCTCACCCGCCCCGCTCAGTTTTGGTCCACATGCCCTTCGGTGCCGGTAAGCTTCGGCTCGTCGCCACGGCGGTGATCGACCTCTACCGCTCTGAAGCCGACGATAGGTCGATCGTCTGGCTAGCCCCAGGCACAGCTATGTGTGAGGAGGCGTTCTTTGAGTTGCAGGAGGTGTGGCGGCAACTAGGTTCGCGCGACATAACCGTCCTCCAGCTCTACGGCGACCATCCCACGCGTGACTTGGATCAGCTTGGCGGGGCGATAGCAGTCGTGGACATTCTTCGACTCAGCCAGGAGGACCAAGCGCTCGAAAAGCTCGGATCCGTCACGTCGGTGGCCGTTCTAGCAGATGCGGAGAATGTCATTCATCCTGTTGGGGCAGCGATCGTCCGAAAGATGTCCGCTGGCGGAGCATTCAGTGTGGTAGGGATGCTGGCCTCATCTGGCGCCATCATTCCTTCAGGGCCTGCTCGGGATGCCTTGAGCGGTGCGTTTTCGGGTGGCTTCATAACGGTTGCGGGGGATGAAGAATTGCAGTCGCTTCGCGAGGCGGGGGACTTCGCGGACATTAACGCCAAGGTTGAGCATCTCACAATGCCCTCGCACGTAGGCATTTCCACAAGCGTTCCGCTCCGAGTCAACGACGATTTGCTCGACTTCGATGACATCTACGTGAACCAGCTCGGTAACAACGTTTCACGCAACGAGCGTCTCTTGGAGATTTTGAAGAGTGAGTCCGCTGGTTGGGGGCGGGTCATCTTCTACGCGACAACGGCTGAGAACGCGAGGCTGTTCGCCGGTCTTCTGCCGGTCAAGGGTGTACTGGCCAGATCCGTTACTGGGGAGGAGTCCCCAGAAGCACGGGCCCTTGCTCTTCAGAAATTCGTCGCTAGAGAAGAGGAAAAGGTCTTGTGCGTCCACGGATTTCTGCTCTCCGGGAGCTCCGTTCCCGACATTTCCGTATGCGTGATGGCGTCGCCCTGCAAGTCTCGAGCAACGTTCCTATCCACGATCGGGCGGCTTGTCCAGGCTCGAGCGGCCCATCTTCCAACCCTCAGACTCATAGTGGCAGCCGACTCACAAGCCGATACCGGCTGGGTGGAGTCACTGAGCACTTGGTCGACGCTGAACCCCTAGGAGTCCATATGTCCTTTCCCATCATCCCTCAGAATTTGTCCATCTCTGCGATGCGAAGCTCGGGCTATCGCGACACAGCCCACGCCTTGGCAGAGCTCATCGACAACGCCATCCAGGCAGGTGACGAGACTGAAACCCGCACCGAAGTCGAGGTCATCTGCATCGACGAGGTTTCGACCGAGGGACGACGTCATACCTCCCGAATCGCGGTCTACGACAATGCTATTGGTATGAGCCCTGGCCTGCTCAGAAAGTCCCTTCAGTTCGGCAATGGCTCGCGTCTTGACAAGGCTCAGCAAAAGGGGATCGGTAAGTTCGGTATGGGTTTGCCGAACTCTTCGATCTCTCAATGCAAGAGGGTGGACGTCTGGACATGGCAAGATGGGGCGGTTCATCACGCGTACTTGGATGTGCAGGACATCCAAGAGGGCAAGATGATTGAAGTTCCAGAGTCGCAACCCTCTGAGATCCCCTCAGAGTGGCGATCATTGATCGCTGGCAATCTCGAAGAGCACGGTACCCTGGTCGTCTGGAGCAAGCTGGACCGCATCACCTGGAAGCAAAGTACGACGCTGCTGCGACACACCGAATTCATCAGCGGGCGAGTGTACCGACACTTCATCAACGACAAGTCTGTTCGAATTCGTCTTGCCGCCTATGAGAGCAAGACCAAAGCGACCGTCTATGAAAGCTTCGTCCGGCCAAACGATCCGCTCTACCTGATGTCCGGAACGAATGCCCCTGCACCCTTTAATCAGGTGCCGGCCTTCGTGCCCTTTGGACAACCGCTGGTACTCAAGGTGGCTCTCGACGGGGTGGAACATCCCGTGACCATCATGGCTTCAATCTGCAAGCCGGAGGCACGGCGTGAAGGAGGAGGTAAAGCTATTGGTCAGCACGCGCAAAGAAATCAGGGCATCTCCGTCGTGAGATCTAGGCGGGAGCTGGAGCTCAACCACAGCTTCACGAACTCCTACGACACGCGCGAGAGATGGTGGGGGATTGAAGTGCAGTTCGAGCCAGGCTTGGATGACGTCTTTGGGGTCAGCAACAACAAGCAGTCTGCGACTGGATTTACACACTTGAGTGTTGAGGAAGACGCATTTGAAGAGGGTCTCAGCGCGAAGGAGTATCAGGAGAGGCTCGAGCAGGATCGCGACCCGCGGCTTGCCATGTACCGCATCAGCCGCGAGATCGAGAAGCTATTGAACTCCATGCGCGCGCAAGTGGCCAAGATGCGAGAAGGTGAGCGCATCGACTCCACGAAGGAGCGAGCCGAGAACAAAGCCGAGAAAGCGGCGACGGACTCGGTGACGAGACGCAGAGAACGGGTTGGAGATACCGGCCGAAGCGACAAAGAGGAGCATGCACCCGCAAGCGAACGCGCATCGGCGCTGACCGCCGACATTGTCCAGGACGGCATGGAGGAGGCGAAAGCTCAAGCACTCGCCGTGGACTATGTCAGCAAGAAGATCAAATTCCGCTTCAGGCACGCCGACATGCCGGGTTTCAACATCTTCGACGTCTCCACTGCAGGGGGCGTCATCTTGGTCACCCTGAATACGCGTCATCCAGTGCACGCGCGCATCTTCGAGGTCCTTCGGGGGGAGGAAGGGCTGGAAGCTCAGTACGCTAGGCAGGTCCTGTCGCTTGTTGCCGCCTGGGCTCGGATGGAAGATGAAGCGGCAAGCGGGCAGCTACGAAGGGCAATGGAGGAAAACCGTTCTGAGTGGGGTCGAATGGCCATGGATTTCTTCGAGATCGAGAATTAGCCATGGGCGGGCGCGAAGCGATCCGCGGGTTTGCGGTACAGACCCTCATCTGTCTGCTCGACTCATTCTGTGCGGACGTACAGTGGGCCGCTGTCACGCTTGAGCCTGACTCCGACAACGATAAGGTGGATATCTACTGGGAGTACGACGATGGTACGACCTGCGCTCAGCAAGTCAAATCGTCCAAGAACCAGATCGGCAAAGGCCATGTGGACGGTTGGTGCAAAGAGCTCAAGGACTCCCGCGCTGCATACAAGTATCAGCTGATATTGGCTGGGCCGATCGCTGCTGCCGTTTTGGATGATGCCCCATTCCATGGTGTAGAGGTGCCTACCCCCACGTCGATGGACACACTGGCGCTGCTCGAGCAGGCCATCACGAAGGTGGATCGCTACCTGACTGCGAAATCCATCGATCCGCTTCCACTGCCTCTGCGCGAGTCGTTGATCTACGAGCTCGTCGCTCGCATGCTGCAAGCGGCGATATCCGGAAAACGTATGCCGCGTCAGGAATTCGACGGTTGGTTGCTTAGTGGGATCACGGCCTCCTATCCGCATGCCGTCAGTCAGCGCCTGACCTCGAACTGCGCTGTCCTGTGGAGTGTGGTGGAGATCGCGGGGCCGTTGCAGATCGTGGATCGGGACTTCGAGTTGACACTCCCGCTGACTGTCGTCAACGGTGGGGCCTCCACAGCCGTCGTGGAGATGTTTCTGCTGCGTGTGTGGTCGACTAAGCGGGAGATGCGCTACCGCCCCGAAAGCGTCGTACCCGAGAGGCCAGGGGAGGGATACTCCGAGCGACGACGGCTGGGGCAACCATTCGGAGATTTCGCGATTGCCCCCCAGTCTGCGATCCAACAGTCCGTTCTGTTCGTTCCAGTTCAGCGGCCGGGATACGAGTCGGGGGAGTGGCCTGAAGGCGATTACCAGATCGAACTGTTCGTCAAGTACGCGGCCCAGGTAGCCCTGTGTTCCGTCAAGAAGGCAACTATCACCATCGGGAAGGACGAGTTTTCCGTCCTGACGTCAAGTCAGACGCGGTTCATCTCCGTCTCCAACTTGGATAAGTATCTGAGCCTGCTCTAAGCTACTTATGGCAGACCACGCAAGCTCCACCGCCCTCGTCTTCGCCATAGACATCATCAATGTCTTCCGGGCACTCTTTGACCGGGCGGAGAGGGTTGATCGGGATGCTCCGGCGAAGGCGCGCGCGACGGATCTCGTATTCAGCCTTGATCTCGGCGATGCGCTCGGGCTTCTCCATGTCCCACAGGGACTCGCCTTTCGACCAGGTGAAGGGCGATCCATGATCCAAGGCATCCTTCTCCAGCTCCTTGGCCTCATCGTAAGCTTCGGGGTGGTGCTCTTTAAGTCTCACCCATTCGATCTTCTGCTGGAAAAAGCAGAAGGTGCAGCCGCTGCGCGAGCGCCACTCATAATACTTTGGATAGCCGACACCAGACGATTCCAGAATGTCAACCACGCCTGGCTTATCCACACCGGCTTCGCGGAAGGGGAGCCTGACTATTAGGTTGGGAGCCTTCGAGGAATAGCCTTCGCGGTAGTCTTCATCGGCTCGGATCGCAACATAGGAGAAGACCCTGTCTCCTGCCGCCAGCCAAGGTTTGATCCATTCTTCAAATGGCCTCAACTTCAACATGCGAGTACACCAGCGAGTCTGTGGGCTGGGCAGGAAATGGTTGTATTCGCGAAGCCAAAAGCGAAAGTCTCGGCGTGGGTTGAGCCGCATTATGGGTTTGCCAAGGTAGCCTTCAAGGCGTCCCAAGAACTCGTAGACCTCGGGGAGCTCCTCGCCGGTGTCGGTGAAGAAGTAGTCGATATCCAGATCGGGATGCTTGTCGCGCATCCACACGGCCAAAGCCGCGCTGTCCTTACCGCCGGAGATGCCTAAGACGTGCCGTTCAACCATTTGCTTCCCCCTTGTCCGTCGCCAGCTTCATGCCGGTTTTTGCCAAGATGGCCAGCAATACATCTGTGCTCAAGCCTTGGTTTTGTAGCATCGAGGCCAGCTCTTCCGCCTTGTCGTCGACGGCCTTACGATGGCGCTCTGAAATAGCGAATGTGCGGGAGATCGTCTTTGTGTCCGCGCCCGCTCCGATGACCACAGCGATGGCTTCGCTGCGAGCCTTGCGGCCTTGGACTGATACAAAGGCCTCCACCTCGCGGAAGCGGCGCGCGAATTGAGAGAGCTCAAGAACGGCTGCATCAATGTGCCGGTCGACCCAATCGCGGGGAGGCTTGTCTGCAGCTAAGCTCAGAAGGCCCTCCAAGGACTCGCGGGAGCCATCGTAGGAACTAAGCCGAGTCGAAAATGCATCCAGTCGGAAATTTCCTGCGACTCCTGCCACAGATTTGGCTCTGTTTTGCAGCGACTCAAAATCGTCGCGGGTTGCATCAAGGGCTTCAAGCATCTTGGCCTCAACTTCCGCAAGCATCTTCGAATAGGCAGTTGCAATCTCTTGCAATGGGGCACCAAGCTCCTTCACATAGGACTTGCCATCTGTGGCGCCCAATAGGGAGGGCAAATCGACAAACAGTACTTTGTGCGGATCACTGGCCTTGAGCAGCATATCGCGGATGGCCCTTGCCGTATCCCCGATTCGCTGGGTGCGCTGCGACCACTCAGGCAGGTTGAAGACCATGGCAACCAGGCCCCTTGCGGCGTCGAGGGGATCCGATGCTTCAGACTTCTCACCGATTTCTGCGAGTAGTTTGGAAATGCCAGCGAGGATTTTATTTTTGTCTTCGTCGATCGCAACCCAGCGAAGTGCGAAACGCGAAGCATCCTGCAGACATTCGTCGATGTCGGCATCGCTCAGATGCGGAATGAACATTCCTTCTTTGTAGACGGCCACGTTGGCTTTGTTAGCCAGCAAGAACGCGGTCAGAAAAACAGGAAGGATGCCCTGCTTCATCCCAAATGGCGGTGAACTCCACTGTTGGTAAATCGTATCCACACCCACGCGGCGGCTGGCATCGGCGAATAGCTCCTTCGTGGCCTCCCAAAGCTCTGCAAGGCCCTCCCCCGATATTTTGGACGGGTAACAAAATCTCCAGGCCCCGCTCTCCATCCGGTA
>JAPTWT010000323.1 GCA_028064935.1 Gammaproteobacteria bacterium
CTCTGTGTCAGCCAAACGGTATCCTGTTCCAACCGCACATCCACCCGCATAGAACCGCCGGGGCGAGCAACACCAGACAAAGGTTGGGGCCCTCTCTGGAAGGGCATCTGGCCCGCCTGTCCCCTGACGCCGACATGATGGCCTACCGCTGTGGCGCCCATGGCATGCTGCCCTACGGGGCGGTCACCCGCCTGAGATAACGGGGCTTGACCGCCCGGCGACTCGCCGACCGCTTTCCAAAATCGAGACAGGAAAGCCCTTCGGTGGAGCACGACGACACAACGAATCGTCACTGGTTTCTGCGCGCCTCACGCGGCATACGCCAACTGGCCGCAATCGTCCCGTGGCCTGCATAGCGGGCTTCTGGGACAAGATGCGCACAATGACACCTTCCGGCGGCCGCTCGGGACCGGATCCGGTGACACCGGGGCAACCCGGCCCATGATGCGCCACCCTGTCAGGCTCGTGTACCCCATCGCCGGGCGGCGATTGGCTCCGACGCCCTTACATTACGCCGGGCCTATATTACGCCGGGCCGTGGGCCAGTGCCCCCGCCAGCGCCGCTTCTATCTGGGCTGTCTCGCCCTCGAAACGCCCTGGCGCCCCCGCACAGTGCCCGAATGGCGAACGCAAGACATGGATCTCAGCGCACGCTAAGGCGGCCGCCTCGAAGCGAGCATCGTCCACAGTAAAATATCTATCAGTATCACATGGCATGATCCAGCATCGCGCCTTGATCTGGCCCAACGCTGCACGGGCCGCATCGGGCGATCGCGCGGTATCCGCCCAGACGCGCAGAACCGCCAGGAGATCCGCCGCCCTGTGCCCCTGATGGCTGCGCCCCCAGTCATCCAGCAACCCCTGGATGTCGTTGAAGCCCATCTGTCGATACAGCCCGCCGCGGAAGAATTCGGCCGAATATGCCCACCCCGCGTACACGCGCCCGAACAGATCAAGCGCGAGCGCCTCGTCGATCTTCGGCGCAATCTCGAGCACCGGCGCAATCCCTGACAAAAAGGCGGTATTGACTGGCCAGCAGAACGCGGTCCCGCACACCGCCACGACATTGCGGACACTGTCTGGATACAGCATGGCCCAATGCAGCGCCTGCATAGCGCCCATCGACCATCCCGCCGCAAGCGCCAGCTTTCTCACCCCAAGGCTCGCCAGCAACGCGTGCTGCGCATGGACATGGTCCTCAATGGTAAGCCGGGGGAATAGGCGCGGATTTTCCAGATGACTTGGCGATGTCGATACACCGTTGCCAAACATGTTGGGAGCGACGATGAAGTGCCGCGCGGGATCCAGTGCCCGGCCTCTGCCGATGAGCGGGGCGTAATGCACATGCGTCCCCGTATAGTAACTGGGAAGAAGTACGGCATTGTCGCCACGCTCATTGAGCCTGCCCCAGGTCGCATACACGAGGGTGCCGTTGCGTCCCGGACCCGGCCCGGCCGGCAAGACATAAGAGAACCGCCCTATCCGCCCAACAGCGTCAAAAGAATCGGAGATAGCGGTCATATTCCCAGTCCGACACATGGTAATTGTAACTTGCCCATTCTTCGCGCTTATAGCCAAGCCATGCGTCGTACATACCCTTTCCCAACACAGCCTCACTCAACGGATCCTTAGCGAACTCGTCCAGGGCCTCACCCAGACTGCTTGGCAGGGTCCTGAGCCCCAACGCCTCCAGATCCGACGCAGACTTCTGATACATGTTTTCCACGTTCGGCGGGCCCGGGTCGAGATCCTTTTCGATCCCCTCCAGTCCTGCCGCCAGCACAAGCGCCGCCGCCAGGTACGGATTGCAGGCCGAATCCGCCGCGCGTAGTTCCACGCGCCCTCCCCCGAGCGGGATCCGCAAAGCATTGGTCCGATTGTTGTTCCCATAGCAGCACAAGACCGGCGCCCAGGTGAACCCAGACGCCGACCCCTTCTTCACCAAACGTTTGTAGCTGTTCACGGTCGGAGCGACCATCGCGCATATCGCGGGCAGATGCTTTACTATCCCCGCAATGAACCGGTACCCGACGCGGCCCATGTCGCAGCCGCGGGTGTCTGTGCTGTCGGAAAACAGATTGACGCCACGTACAAGATCCCATAGAGACATGTTTAAATGCGCACCGCTCCCCGCGCGGTTGGGGAAGACTTTCGGCATAAAACTAGCGAAAGCGCCATTCTTACGCGCGATCTCATGGGCCATCATCCGAAAGAACGTGTAGCGGTCCGCCATAGTCAGCGCATCAGCGTACATAAAGTCGATCTCGAATTGCCCTATGGCGTCCTCGTGATCGAATGAATACACATCCCATCCAAGGGTATTCATGGAGCTCACCAGCTCGTCAACCCACGTCCAGTTATCCAAAAGGCGCCCTACGTCATAGCACGGCTTGGCAAGATCCTGACGCGCAGACAGGGGCGCAAACCCCCCTCCCTCTCGCTCTCGCAATACAAAGAATTCCGCTTCGATACCAAGATTGAATTGCAATCCCATGGCTTTTGCTCTGGCCAGTTGCCGTTTCAGGATATTCCGGCTGCAGGCCTCGAAAGGAGCACCCTTATAGTGAAGATCCGAGGCAAACCACGCGATTTCTGGCTGCCACGGCATGATCGTGCAGGACTCGGGATCGGGCACAGCCGCCACTTCATCGTCGTGCACGGCTTGGGGCACACCGTCCAGCGCCGCCCCGGTAAAGAGCTCCGATCCACCCAGCATCCGTCCGTGGTGCGCAACCGGCACCATCTTGGCTTTGGATACCCCATGCATATCAACATAGGACGCCGCACAGTAACGCACGCCGGCCTCCATCAGGGCCTCCATATCGCTTCGTGTGGTGCGGCCGCCGGTGACGCTTTCACTTGCCATCAACAATACTCCTCGTAGTTAGCCGGTCACGGACGGATGTCCCGTCGTCGGTTCTTCCGGCAGTTCATACCAGACACTGCGCTCGCCAATAATCGACCGTAGGCGCCATCCCACGCTGCGAGGCGCGCGATCTAGGTCCTTACGCAGATCCGCGATCTTCGCCCGCAGGCGCTTCACCACATCCGCATCGCGACAGATGCCACCGGCCCGTTGCTCGAGCTTCCCAAGCGTACCCGTCGCGGTGCGCCACAGCCCCCAATCCCGCCCAAGCAGGCTGCCGATATAACGCACATCGATCGCCCCCACCTCCCCAGATTCGCGCTCAAGCCGGCAACAGAGCAGCAGGGCTGCGGCGTCTGCAATATCCTTGTCCTCCGCATGAAACACCTGCAGCTTTGTCAGCAGGAGGTCGCTTGGCGGCAGCGTTACGGGATGCAGGTCGAGGCGGTCGCCAAAACGCAGGGTATGGCACATGCGGAACACGTCGATAAAAATATCGATCTTGGTCGCGCCCGCATGGAAGATCATGCGCTCCTTGCCATTTAGGAGGTTGAATTCCTCCTCGCCCTTGCAGCCGAGGGCGGCCATGGCCGACTTGAGCGCCTTGCGGTCGCGACCCCTGATGACTATGTCGATGTCCGCCGATTGCCGCCGAAGCGCATCCGGTACCTGGCCTGCGCACAGGTTCATCACCGCCCGGCCGCCCAGCAGCCGCGCGGTACCCCCGTGGGCTGCTATGGCCCCTAAAACGTCATGCTCGCTGATCTCGCTCATGATCATCACTCCGGCGGAATTTCTGCAAAGGCCAGGTTAATATCAACACCTTGGCGCGCCTTTATGAATTTTGCGGCATAAAAGTAGACGAACCCCGAAAGAAACACACCCAGATTGATGTAGAGCATTAGCGGTTGCCCGAAACTCACACCGGACTGCGGATCATTGAGGAACGCCCACGCGATCACGCCCATGCCGATGGCGCTAAGCACGCCCAGGATTGACAATACCGGGATCCCGCCTACCCGCCAGGCCACCGGTGACGCCTCGAACATGTCTTTCTGGGTATATGGGAAAGCAATGGCTCCGATGGATGTCAGCATGAATGTCCCGCAGACCTGGCCGAAAAATCCCGTTATGGTAGTAAAGGCGGAATCGTAGGCGTAAAGCCAGAGAAAGCCGATGCCGAGGACAGACGCAAAAATGATAGCCACCATCGGCGAATGCGTTTTTTCATTTACCTCAGCGATTTTCGACGGGGCCAGACCGTCGAGCGCCCACGCCAGCATGTTGCGTGTGGCCGTAAGGATATAAATGGGCAGCCACGCGTACGTCCAGAGCGCAAAGGAGACGCCGATGATCAAAACCAGCCATACATGGTGCGTCAGTGCCGCTGCCAATTCCGAGAAAGTAGGCGTAAAGCCTAGCTTCACATTGGCCGGGTTGACTGCGGCGATGTCGCCAAGAAAGGAATATCCGAACGCGTGTAGTGTCGCGAAGCTTATGATGAGCAGCCAGAAAGCCGAGTAGAACAGCGAACCTGGCATACCCACCATCTGGGACCGGTTGGCCCCCTTGATCTCCCCGCCGATGTAAGCCGAGGCAATGGAAAATCCCAGCACAGTAAACGGCCACGTCATCGAGATCAGCGTCTCCTTCAGGCTAAATGGCGCTGGCGTGATGGCGTTCTTCCCGAGATTGGCGGTGATCGCGCTGTATGTGTCCCGATTGCCGGTAAAGGCATCGGCATAGTGATTGAAGGCGGTGATGGCCGAGTGGGGCGTAGCCCCCATCAGCACCACCGCTGTTACAGCGAGGCCAATGCTTGCCAGAATGAAGCTCACGGTTTGGATCCGCATGTACAAAGAGACACCGGATATAAACACTGCTGCAAACCCCACAATCAGCACAGTCCCCGTGATCGCAGTACCGAAGGGCGTGCTGAACCAATCGCCCCAGGTGGTCATCGCCTGAGATCCGAACAACACACCGAGCTCGCGAAACAGGGCCGAGATCCCGTATTTTCCCAGGAACGCGGCGGGGACGCCGATATAGAAAAAACACCATATGGTGTAATTCCAGTTGGCAACAAAACCAAACAGCGGCGTCGTCGCACGACTCACATAAACATATTCCCCGCCGGATCTCGGCATGGCCGAAGCGAACATCGCGTACACGAGCGACGTCGGCAGTACGAAGAGGGTACAGAGGATTGTCGATAGATAGATGTTGACCCCAGGGTAGGATCCATTGGGCATGAACAGGAACATGAACGCCACGCCAATGGCGATATTGATAAAATTGACGTTGTAGATGAACACATCCTTGGCTCCTGCCTGGCGCACAAGCCCTGTCGCCTTTCTTGCAAAGTTTACGCTCATACTTTCTCCGGTCGCTCGAGGTCGAACTTACACAGATTTTGACTACGCCTGCACCAGCTGATGCCCAGCTAGCTTCCCTTTCTTGAAAGAGACTAGAACGCCCCGCAGGACGCCTTCCGAATATTCGCTGCCCGGGTTGATGCACAAAGTCCGGCCCAGCTGCTTTGTGCCACGTGATTCGTGGATGTGCCCATGCAGACTCACGAGCGGCTGATGGCGCTCGATAATGTTGCGCACGGCCGTGGAGCCGACGGGGGTCATGATCGTCTGCCCACCGCTTGTCACGACCTTACCCTCTTCCAGAAGGGGCGCCGAATCGATCCCAGTGTTATACGGCGGCGCATGCAGTGTGAAAACAGCATCCTGGGGCGACCTGAGTTGCGAAACGATCGCTTCGATATGAGCCTCGAGCTGTTCCTCCCGCATTTCCCGCGGACTGTCGAAGGGGGTCGCATTGGAATAGCCGCAGACGGCCATCTGAATCTCGTCCGTGAGATCCGTTACGCTGCCATCGTAGTTTTCCACAACATCGGACTGACGCAGCGCGCGGTCGATAAACTCGTCATCGTCGTTGCCTGCGTTCACGAAGCATCTGATTCCGGTGTTTCGCAGACGCTCTTCTGCGATGCCGATCCATCGCTCGATGGCTGCGAGCACTACCTTATCGATCATTGCTGCCCGCGCCGCCTCGTCGTTCTTGAAGTGCTCATGCTCATCTGGCGTCATGACAACCGGATAAAAGCCGTTCATCCGCACAGTCTTCTCGAGTTCATGGCATTCCGTCGCGGTTTGGGCGGAAAATTCGCGCCCCAGAAGGCGGGCCTGCCATCGGCCACCTTGCGCAATGATGGGAACCACCATCTTGCCGGCGATATCGCCACCGAGCACGAGGGCATCGGCCTTATAGAACTTCCCGGCATTGAGAAACTTGAGGAAGCATTTCTCGGAGCCGTGTATGTCCGATGTGTAAAAAAGCTTATACAGCGCGCTCATGCACTCGCCTCCGCCGCGTTCTTTGGCACTGCGTGGACATACCGGCAGACTCTGCCGCCCGCAGCGCGCCCGCACACATCCAGCTTTCCGGTTTTCGGCATGTTTCGTGGTCCCCGAGGCCTATTGCGCATCTCCGGTTCCTCCTGGAGGCGGCGTCAAACACTTTTCCCAGCCTTCCCGGGCGGGCGCCTTTTCGTATCCCCAGGCAATGGGTGCAGGGGCGGTATAATCGCCGCCATCAATTGCAGGTGGCCGGTTATAACGCCCTTGAGAGACTTCATTTCGTCGCAAATGGACTGAAGGGTGCTCGCCGGACCCTGCACCAAAATCACTTCGATCATGCGGTCGTGCGTCAGATGGACATGTAGAGAGCTAATAACTTCATCGATATGCCCGAACTGCAGGTCGGCGAGCTTACTTTGTGCTCCATGTACGTTGCGGTTATAGAAAAGAGTTATGGTTCCCACCATTACTGAGTCGTCCTGCGTTCTCTTGTGTTCTATGATCCTGGCATTAAGCATTTCCGAAACAGCCTGGGATCTGCTGCCGTATTTCTTTTCCGACACGATACTGTCAAGCTCATCCAGAAGCTCTGACGAAAGGGAAACGGTGATACGGCTGACATATTCCTTTTTCGGCACGACCTGCATCACTAGAAACCCCTCCATTTGCCTTGCCGGGCGTCCACAGGGTGGACGGACTCTCTCACGCACCGCCGGACTCGCCGCACAGAGGCGCACTGGCGCATTACTTCCCATAGGGTGCGGGTAAGAAAAGGCACCGACTGGCCGATAAGACGAATCTGCGATTTGTTCATACTTGTCTTGAAGCACGTTTCGTGCCAATAAAGTAATACGTCGTATGTGGCTATGAAATATGGGTTTTTCCGAGTAGCGAGCGGAGATAGCTGAATTGGTTTTTTGTTTTGTGCTCCACTTGTGTGAGGACGCGCACCACGATGAGGCACAGAGACGAGCGCGGGCTGTCGGGAATCATGGAAAGTTACGTATCTCTGGCCATACGCGTTTTTAGTATGCGGTTATTGTGTTTTCACGATAATGGGCTGTCCAGGATCCGGATCACAGGCAAGATTAAGACACGGCGTTTCATGATCCAACAAAACGCGCATTGGTATGGTCGTCAACAAGCAGCGCCAGACGAATACGGATCGTGTTCGGGGGCAGCCCTCGCCCCTCAAAATCCCGGGCGACCTGCACGTTGTCCTTACCAGTTCAAGATGAGCGGTCGGTGACGCCGACACATGCGCGCGATCTTTTTCATGGGTTCGATGCGCGAGCGCAACGCGGTTGTGCACCAG
>JAPTWT010000207.1 GCA_028064935.1 Gammaproteobacteria bacterium
GTGTGCCAGGCGATGGGCGTCCGCGAGGATCTGATTGTCGCGCAGGAAGGCGCCGTGCATGAAGTAATGGCATTCGATGCGCGAGAGCGCCATGGCGGTATGGGTCAATGCAAAGAAGTCCACGACCTCTTTGCGCGGGCTCAGGTTGGCGGTGCGCCCTTCCCACAACGACCAGGCGCGGGCGCAACGGCGGCGCTCATCCTCGTCGGGACCGGTGAGTCGCCGATAGTAAGCACCCACCATGTCGCCCCTGTCGGCCTCCGGAATGGGGGCCATGAAGTCCTGCCAGTAGTCGGGATACACCCAGTTCGCGCCTTCCTGGTAGAACCAGCGGATCTCCATGGGCCGGCACAGGAAGATGCCGCGTAGGATCAGGCCCAGCACGCGCTCCGGATGGGTTTCGCCGTAGACGAGTGCGAGCGTCGAGCCCCACGAACCCCCGAACACCAACCACCGCTCTATGTTGAGGTGGGCGCGTATGTGCTCGATGTCGGCGACGAGGTCGGCCGTGGTATTGCCATCCAGCGCGGCATGCGGCACCGATCGTCCGGCGCCGCGCTGATCGAACAGGACAATGCGGTAGCGCGCGGGATCGAAGAACCGGCGATGGTAGGGCTCGCAGCCGGCCCCCGGACCGCCGTGCAGGAACACGACCGGGAGCCCCCGCGGGTTGCCGCACTCCTCGACATGAAGGACGTGCGGGGCGGCCACCGCGATGCGGTGCTGCGCGTACGGCTCTGTGGGCGGATAAAGCGTGGCCATGGAGGGCTCCAGTATACCGATATGCGCCTCATAGGCGAAGCGGCGCTAGTCTTGGCGGCGCCGCGCGTGTATCCTTGCGCCCTCCCATGCCCTCCTTGACGACCGAGATTGCCCGTCGCCGGACCTTTGCGATCGTTTCGCATCCCGACGCCGGAAAGACTACCCTCACCGAGAAGCTGCTGCTTTTTGGCGGTGCGATCGTGCTTGCCGGCGCGGTCAAGGGTCGCAAGGCGGCGCGCCACGCCACCTCCGACTGGATGGCGCTGGAGCGCGAGCGCGGGATCTCCGTGACCTCGTCGGTCATGCAATTCCCCTATGGCGAGGCCGTCGTGAATCTGCTCGACACCCCCGGCCACCAGGACTTCTCCGAGGACACCTACCGGACACTGACGGCGGTCGACTCGGTGCTCATGGTGATCGACGCCGCCAAGGGGGTGGAGGCCCAGACCGTGAAGCTCCTCGAGGTGTGCCGCATGCGCAACACCCCGATCATCACGTTCGTGAACAAGCTGGACCGTGAAGGTCGGGAGCCGCTTGAGCTTTTAGATGAGATCGAGCGGATTTTAAGCATCAGCTGCGCACCCGTCACCTGGCCGCTCGGTATGGGTCAGCGCTTCCGCGGGATCTGCCGGCTGGCCGACGAAACGGCGCGGCTCATGCCGCAGGGGCGCAGCGAACGCATCCAGGAGGAACGCCTGCTCGCCCTGCGCGATCCCGACCTCAAGGCCGTCCTGGGCGATGAATACGAGCGCACCCTGCAGGAGATCGAACTGGTACGCGGGGCGGCCCCGGTGGTGGACGTCGGGGCCTATCGCGGGGCGCGCCAATCCCCGGTGTTCTTTGGGTCGGCCCTGAATAACTTCGGGGTGCGCGACCTGCTGGATGCCTTCGTCGCCTTCGCCCCCGCGCCCTTGCCGCGGCCTACTGCCACGCGCGTGGTGGCGCCCGACGAGGAGGCGTTTTCCGGTTTCGTCTTCAAGATTCAGGCGAACATGGACCCGCAACACCGGGATCGCATGGCCTTCGTGCGTATATGTTCGGGACGCTACCGGCGCGGCATGCGCCTCTATCATGTCCGCGAAGGGCGCGAGATCAATGCCGCCAATGCCCTGACCTTTCTCGCCAACGAGCGTTCCATGGCCGACGAGGCCTACGCCGGCGACATCCTGGGCCTGCCCAATCACGGCACGATCCGCATCGGGGATACGTTCACCGAGGGCGAGCCGTTACGCTTCACCGGCGTCCCCAATTTCGCGCCCGAGCTCTTCCGGCGCGTGGTGCTGCGCGACCCACTGAAGAGCAAGGCGCTCTCGCGGGGTCTGGAGCAGCTCACCGAGGAGGGCGCAACCCAGCTCTTTCGGCCGCTGTCCGGGCACGAGATGATCCTGGGGGCGCTCGGCGCCCTGCAGTTCGAGGTCGTGACCTATCGGTTGCGTAACGAGTACGGGGTCGAGGCCGATTTCGAGCCGGCGCCGGTGGTCGCGGTGCGCTGGCTCGAGGCCGATGCCGATACGCTAAGCGATCTGCACCGGCGCCTTGCCGGTCACCTCGCCAAAGACGCGGGCGGGGCGCTCGCCTATCTCGCGCCGTCGCGCTCGCACCTCGACCTGACCGCCGAACGGTTCCCCAAGGCCCGCTTCCATGCCATTCGCGAGCAGCTCGAATAACCGCCCCACCTAACCCTGGCGCTGGGCCTTCTTGCGGTCGTTCTCCTTCAGATAACGCTTGCGCAGCCGGATATGGTGCGGCGTCACCTCCACCAGCTCATCGTCGTCGATGAACTCGATGGCGCGCTCGAGCGTCAGCTGGATCGGCGGGGTGAGCAGGATGTTCTCATCCGAGCCCGACGCGCGCATGTTGGTGAGCTGCTTGCCGCGTAGCGGATTCACCACCAGATCGTTGTCGCGCGAGTGGATGCCGATGATCATGCCTTCGTACAGGTCCTCGCCCGGTCCTATGAAAAGCCGCCCTCGTTCTTGCAGGCTAAATAGCGCGTAGGCCACGCTCTTGCCGGCCCCGTTGGCGATCAGAACGCCGTTCACGCGCCCGCCGATGTCGCCTTTCTTCACCGGGCCGTAGTGATCGAAGACATGGTGCATGAGGCCCGTGCCCGAGGTGAGACTCAGGAACTCTGTCTGGAAGCCGATCAGACCGCGTGAGGGGATGATGTACTCCAGGCGGATACGGCCGCTGGCATCGGGCTCCATGGCCAGAAGGTCCCCGCGGCGATTGCCAAGCCGTTCGATCAGCACGCCCTGGTGGGCCTGTTCCACGTCCAGGGTGAGCGCCTCGTAGGGCTCGTGGACCTCACCGTCCACGATCTTGGTGATCACCTGCGGGCGCGACACCGCGAGCTCGTAGCCCTCGCGGCGCATGGTCTCGATCAGGATGCCGAGATGCAGCTCACCGCGTCCCGAGACCTTGAATTTATCGGCATCGGCCGTATCCTCGACGCGCAGGGCGACGTTGTGGATGAGTTCGCGCTCGAGGCGCTCGCGCAGCTGGCGGCTGGTGACAAACTTCCCGTCTTGTCCCACGAACGGCGAGGTGTTGATCTCGAAGGTCATGCTCACGGTGGGTTCATCCACGGTGAGCGGCGGCAGGGCCTCGGGCCGGCTTGGGTCGCACAGCGTGTCCGAGATGTAGATGGGGTCGATACCGGTTACGGCGATGATGTCGCCGGCCGAGGCCTCCTTGATCTCGGTGCGCTCCAGGCCCAGGAAGCCCAGCACCTGCAGGACTTTGCCCTCGCGGCGTTTGCCCTCGCGGTCGATGACCGCCACTGCCTGATTGGTGCGTACCGTCCCGCGCTTGATGCGGCCGGTGGCGATCGGGCCCACATAGCTCGAATAGGCGAGGCTCGAGACCTGCATCTGGAAGGGGCCGTCGGGGTCGACCTCGGGCGGCGGGGTGTGGCGCAGTATGGCCTCGAAGAGCGGCGTCATGTCGCCCTCGCGCACATCGGGCGAGAGGCTCGCGTAACCGTACAGGGCCGAGGCGTAGACGACCGAGAAATCCAATTGCTCTTCGGTCGCCCCCAGTTTGTCGAAGAGGTCGAAGGTCTGATCCAGGACCCAGTTCACGCGTGCCCCCGGCCGGTCGACCTTGTTGATGACGACGATCGGCCGCAGCCCGAGGGCGAAGGCCTTGCGTGTCACGAAGCGCGTCTGTGGCATGGGTCCGTCGACGGCGTCGACGAGCAACAGCACCGAGTCCACCATGGACAGCACGCGCTCCACCTCACCCCCGAAATCCGCGTGCCCAGGGGTGTCGACGATATTGATGCGGTGATCGCGCCAGCGGATCGCCGTATTCTTGGCGAGGATCGTGATGCCGCGCTCGCGCTCGAGGTCGTTGGAGTCCATGACCCGGGCGCCCATGTTCGCGCGGCTTTCAAAGGTGCCGGATTGTTTCAGCAGTTCGTCGACGAGCGTGGTCTTGCCGTGGTCGACATGGGCGATGATCGCGATGTTCCGAAGATTCTGGGTTGTCATAGGGGACGCAAGGAAAGGGGCGCGCAGTATACAGGCAACACGTGAGGTGATGCTATAAGGGCGACGCACGGTTGGGTGTCGGACCGGCGCATTGTACTGACCTCCCCGGTCCGGGGGAAGAGCGGTGCGTGCCCGGACCGTCTAACGGCGCCCCAATAACGCCCCTACCACCACACCGAGCACGGCGCCGAGGATGAGACCGGCTACCACCTCGTTGAACGAGCGCTCGGCCAGCGGTACCAAAAACCGATTCAGGCCGTGGAGGTCCGAGCCGCGCGTCAGCACCACCGACAAGGGCAGTTGGTGGCCGAAGATATCCGAGGGTCGCAGCAGAAAACCCGTTATGGCGCCGGCGGCGGCGAAGATCACCGCCAGAGGAGTTACCGTTCTCACTGGATCCCTCACACAAGAATACGTCGCGCAGTACACCACCGGCGGTCGCCGAAGGCAAGATCGATCGGCGCCCCGCTTGACCCATACCAACCAGTCGGTATGATAGCGCCATGGACACCACGCACGATTCAACCCGCACCCAGCTGCTTCAGGCGGCGTTTGCCGAGATTCATCGCCACGGCTTCCAGGCCGCCGGCCTCTCCGAGATCCTGCGCGACACCGGTCTTACGAAAGGCGCCTTGTACCACCATTTCCCGAGCAAGCACGCCCTCGGTCTCGTGGTCATAGACGAGGTCATCCAGGGGCGGCTCGCGGACGCCATATTCCGACCCCTCGAAGAGGCGGAAGACCCCTATCAGACCCTGCTCGCCCTCCTCGATCAGCGCATCCATGGTGTGGACGACGAGGTCGTCAAATGGGGCTGTCCGCTCAATAACCTGATCCAGGAAATGAGTGCCGTCGACGCCGATTTCCGGGAGCACTTGTCAGCCATCCTGGCGCGCTGGCAGGGTGTCGTGCAGGCCGCCCTGGCAAGGGCCCAGGCCCAGGGGCGCGTGCGCGCGGATCTCGATTGCGAGGCCGCTTCGCTCTTTTTGGTGGCCGCCTGGGAAGGTTGCTGGGGCATTGCCAAGAATCACCAGTCGGCAGCGGTCTTCCGTCACTGTCTGCGTGAGCTTCGCGACTACGTCCGCGGGTTGGCGTAGGCCATTCGTTTATCCATTTTTTCGCCCAAGGAGTCCATCTCATGACCTTGCTGACCACGCAAACCCCCGAGACTGCGACCGGCGCTGTCGCCGAGACCTATAAGGCCGTTGCCGGGCTCTTTGGTCGCGTCCCCAACGCCGTGCAGTTTTATAGCAGCAGCCCCGCACTCCTTGCCCAGCAATGGGACAGTATCCGCTACTATCGCAATCACCCGGCCCTTTCCGCGGCCCTGCTGGCCTCAATCCGCATGCTCGTGTCGAAGAGCAACGATTGCGAGTATTGCGTGGGCTTCAATGAGGCATTGCTCATCCATATGTGCGGCCAGACGCCCGATGAGGTGGCGGCCACCAAGGCCGATCCCAAGGCCACGCCATTGGCGGAGAAGGATCGGGCGATGCTGCTTTTTGTTCTGAAGGCCATGGCTACACCGCACGCGGTGGGTAAGCCCGACCTCGATCACCTGCGCGGGCTGGGATGGACGGATGGCGACATGCTCGACGCGGTGGCCCACGGGGCGCGCAATACGGCGGTCGACATCCTCTTCAACACCTTCAAGATCGAGCGGGATTTCTGACGTCGTCGCCGCGCACGGGTCTCCGCTAACGACTATGGCGCCCGCAGAGGCCCTTTATCCTGCGCGATTACGGGTCTCACGGTCTTGCCGCGTCTTCCTGTTGCCCATAGGGGCTTGGACATGGCGCCAGGCGGGGCGGGGCGCCTTGGGCCCAGCGGGCATCCGGCGCCAGCGCCCCCGGCCCGCTCAGGCTACGGTCTTGCCATGGGGGCCGGCGCTGTCACAATCCCAGCCGTTCCCATATCACGCTCGAGGGCGCGGCCTTGTTCAGGGTATAGAAGTGGAGTCCCGGGGCGCCGGCGGCCAGGAGTTCGGCGCACAGGGCGGTGGTGACGTCGAGGCCGAAGGAGCGGATCGACTCGCCGTCTTCGCCGAAGTCTTCGAGACGCCGGCGGATCCAGCGGGGCACCTCGGCCCCGCAGGCCTCCGAGAAGCGCAGCAGTTGCCGGTGATTGGTGATGGGCATGATACCAGGCACAATCGGTACCGTAAGTCCGCGCGCCTCGCAGGTGTCCACGAACCAGTAGTAGGCGTCGGCGTTGTAGAAGTATTGGGTGATCGCGGAGTTGGCGCCGGCGTCGATCTTTTCCTGGAAGTGTCTGATGTCGTCCTCGGCGCTGGTCGCTTGCGGATGCACCTCGGGATAGGCCGCCACCTCGATATGGAAGTGGTCTCCGGTCTCGGCGCGGATGAAGCGCACGAGCTCGGAGGCGTATCGGAAGTCGCCGGGATCGACCATCCCCGACGGCAGGTCGCCCCGGAGTGCCACGATATGGCGCACCCCGAGGGCCTTATAGGTCGCCAGGATGTCGCGGATGCTGTCGCGTGTCGCGCCGATACACGAGAGGTGAGGCGCCGCCGCCTTCCCGTGCCCGGCGATCTCGCGCACGGTCTCCAGGGTCCGCTCCCGCGTGCTGCCGCCGGCCCCGAAGGTCACCGAGAAGAATCGCGGATCCAGCGGTGCGAGCTGTTCCAGAGCGGCGTGGAAGGCGCTCCGCGCCTCCTCGCTCTTCGGGGGAAAGAACTCGAAGCTAAAGACCCGCGCGTGGCGCTTTTGCGACTCCATCCCGGGATCAGTAGCGGTACCGGGTCGGCTTGTAAGGGCCTTCGACCGGCACGTTGATATAGGCGGCCTGTTCGGCGGTGAGCTTCGTCAAATGCGCGCCGATCTTGTCCAGGTGCAGGCGTGCGACCTTCTCGTCCAGATGCTTGGGCAGCGTATAGACCTGTACCTTGTAGTCCTGCGGATGGTTCCAGAGCTCGATCTGCGCCATGACCTGGTTTGTGAACGAGGCTGACATCACAAAGCTCGAATGGCCGGTGGCGCAACCCAGGTTCACGAGCCGCCCTTCCGCCAGGACGATGATCTTCTTGCCATCCGGGAAGACGATATGGTCGACCTGCGGCTTGATGTTCTCCCACGGGAGGGTCCGTAGCGCCGCGATATCGATCTCGGAATCGAAGTGCCCGATGTTGCACACGATCGCCTCATGCTTCATGGCGCGCACGTGCTCCAGGCCTATGACGTGAACGTTGCCCGTGGCGGTGACGAAGATGTCGGCCAGCGGTGCGGCCTCCTCCAGGGTCACCACCCGATAGCCTTCCATGGCCGCCTGTAAGGCACAGATCGGATCGATCTCCGTGACCCATACCGTGGCGCCCATGCCGCGGAAGGCCTGAGCACACCCCTTGCCGACATCGCCATAGCCGGCCACGACGCAGATCTTGCCGGCGATCATGACGTCGGTGGCGCGCTTGATACCGTCGATCAGGGATTCACGACAGCCGTAGAGGTTGTCGAATTTCGACTTCGTGACCGAATCGTTTACGTTGAACGCCGGGCACAACAGCTTGCCCTGGGCCTCGAGATCATAGAGCCGGTGAACCCCGGTCGTGGTCTCTTCCGAAAGCCCGCGGACATCCTTCATCAATTCCGGGTAGCGCTCGTGCATGACCGCCGTCAGGTCGCCACCGTCGTCGAGGAGCATGTTGGGGTGCCAGCCGTCGGGCCCGTTGATGGTCTGGTCGATGCACCACCATGCCCTGACCTTTCTCGCCAACGAGCGTTCCATGGCCGACGAGGCCTACGCCGGCGACATCCTGGGCCTGCCCAATCACGGCACGATCCGCATCGGGGATACGTTCACCGAGGGCGAGCCGTTACGCTTCACCGGCGTCCCCAATTTCGCGCCCGAGCTCTTCCGGCGCGTGGTGCTGCGCGACCCACTGAAGAGCAAGGCGCTCTCGCGGGGTCTGGAGCAGCTCACCGAGGAGGGCGCAACCCAGCTCTTTCGGCCGCTGTCCGGGCACGAGATGATCCTGGGGGCGCTCGGCGCCCTGCAGTTCGAGGTCGTGACCTATCGGTTGCGTAACGAGTACGGGGTCGAGGCCGATTTCGAGCCGGCGCCGGTGGTCGCGGTGCGCTGGCTCGAGGCCGATGCCGATACGCTAAGCGATCTGCACCGGCGCCTTGCCGGTCACCTCGCCAAAGACGCGGGCGGGGCGCTCGCCTATCTCGCGCCGTCGCGCTCGCACCTCGACCTGACCGCCGAACGGTTCCCCAAGGCCCGCTTCCATGCCATTCGCGAGCAGCTCGAATAACCGCCCCACCTAACCCTGGCGCTGGGCCTTCTTGCGGTCGTTCTCCTTCAGATAACGCTTGCGCAGCCGGATATGGTGCGGCGTCACCTCCACCAGCTCATCGTCGTCGATGAACTCGATGGCGCGCTCGAGCGTCAGCTGGATCGGCGGGGTGAGCAGGATGTTCTCATCCGAGCCCGACGCGCGCATGTTGGTGAGCTGCTTGCCGCGTAGCGGATTCACCACCAGATCGTTGTCGCGCGAGTGGATGCCGATGATCATGCCTTCGTACAGGTCCTCGCCCGGTCCTATGAAAAGCCGCCCTCGTTCTTGCAGGCTAAATAGCGCGTAGGCCACGCTCTTGCCGGCCCCGTTGGCGATCAGAACGCCGTTCACGCGCCCGCCGATGTCGCCTTTCTTCACCGGGCCGTAGTGATCGAAGACATGGTGCATGAGGCCCGTGCCCGAGGTGAGACTCAGGAACTCTGTCTGGAAGCCGATCAGACCGCGTGAGGGGATGATGTACTCCAGGCGGATACGGCCGCTGGCATCGGGCTCCATGGCCAGAAGGTCCCCGCGGCGATTGCCAAGCCGTTCGATCAGCACGCCCTGGTGGGCCTGTTCCACGTCCAGGGTGAGCGCCTCGTAGGGCTCGTGGACCTCACCGTCCACGATCTTGGTGATCACCTGCGGGCGCGACACCGCGAGCTCGTAGCCCTCGCGGCGCATGGTCTCGATCAGGATGCCGAGATGCAGCTCACCGCGTCCCGAGACCTTGAATTTATCGGCATCGGCCGTATCCTCGACGCGCAGGGCGACGTTGTGGATGAGTTCGCGCTCGAGGCGCTCGCGCAGCTGGCGGCTGGTGACAAACTTCCCGTCTTGTCCCACGAACGGCGAGGTGTTGATCTCGAAGGTCATGCTCACGGTGGGTTCATCCACGGTGAGCGGCGGCAGGGCCTCGGGCCGGCTTGGGTCGCACAGCGTGTCCGAGATGTAGATGGGGTCGATACCGGTTACGGCGATGATGTCGCCGGCCGAGGCCTCCTTGATCTCGGTGCGCTCCAGGCCCAGGAAGCCCAGCACCTGCAGGACTTTGCCCTCGCGGCGTTTGCCCTCGCGGTCGATGACCGCCACTGCCTGATTGGTGCGTACCGTCCCGCGCTTGATGCGGCCGGTGGCGATCGGGCCCACATAGCTCGAATAGGCGAGGCTCGAGACCTGCATCTGGAAGGGGCCGTCGGGGTCGACCTCGGGCGGCGGGGTGTGGCGCAGTATGGCCTCGAAGAGCGGCGTCATGTCGCCCTCGCGCACATCGGGCGAGAGGCTCGCGTAACCGTACAGGGCCGAGGCGTAGACGACCGAGAAATCCAATTGCTCTTCGGTCGCCCCCAGTTTGTCGAAGAGGTCGAAGGTCTGATCCAGGACCCAGTTCACGCGTGCCCCCGGCCGGTCGACCTTGTTGATGACGACGATCGGCCGCAGCCCGAGGGCGAAGGCCTTGCGTGTCACGAAGCGCGTCTGTGGCATGGGTCCGTCGACGGCGTCGACGAGCAACAGCACCGAGTCCACCATGGACAGCACGCGCTCCACCTCACCCCCGAAATCCGCGTGCCCAGGGGTGTCGACGATATTGATGCGGTGATCGCGCCAGCGGATCGCCGTATTCTTGGCGAGGATCGTGATGCCGCGCTCGCGCTCGAGGTCGTTGGAGTCCATGACCCGGGCGCCCATGTTCGCGCGGCTTTCAAAGGTGCCGGATTGTTTCAGCAGTTCGTCGACGAGCGTGGTCTTGCCGTGGTCGACATGGGCGATGATCGCGATGTTCCGAAGATTCTGGGTTGTCATAGGGGACGCAAGGAAAGGGGCGCGCAGTATACAGGCAACACGTGAGGTGATGCTATAAGGGCGACGCACGGTTGGGTGTCGGACCGGCGCATTGTACTGACCTCCCCGGTCCGGGGGAAGAGCGGTGCGTGCCCGGACCGTCTAACGGCGCCCCAATAACGCCCCTACCACCACACCGAGCACGGCGCCGAGGATGAGACCGGCTACCACCTCGTTGAACGAGCGCTCGGCCAGCGGTACCAAAAACCGATTCAGGCCGTGGAGGTCCGAGCCGCGCGTCAGCACCACCGACAAGGGCAGTTGGTGGCCGAAGATATCCGAGGGTCGCAGCAGAAAACCCGTTATGGCGCCGGCGGCGGCGAAGATCACCGCCAGAGGAGTTACCGTTCTCACTGGATCCCTCACACAAGAATACGTCGCGCAGTACACCACCGGCGGTCGCCGAAGGCAAGATCGATCGGCGCCCCGCTTGACCCATACCAACCAGTCGGTATGATAGCGCCATGGACACCACGCACGATTCAACCCGCACCCAGCTGCTTCAGGCGGCGTTTGCCGAGATTCATCGCCACGGCTTCCAGGCCGCCGGCCTCTCCGAGATCCTGCGCGACACCGGTCTTACGAAAGGCGCCTTGTACCACCATTTCCCGAGCAAGCACGCCCTCGGTCTCGTGGTCATAGACGAGGTCATCCAGGGGCGGCTCGCGGACGCCATATTCCGACCCCTCGAAGAGGCGGAAGACCCCTATCAGACCCTGCTCGCCCTCCTCGATCAGCGCATCCATGGTGTGGACGACGAGGTCGTCAAATGGGGCTGTCCGCTCAATAACCTGATCCAGGAAATGAGTGCCGTCGACGCCGATTTCCGGGAGCACTTGTCAGCCATCCTGGCGCGCTGGCAGGGTGTCGTGCAGGCCGCCCTGGCAAGGGCCCAGGCCCAGGGGCGCGTGCGCGCGGATCTCGATTGCGAGGCCGCTTCGCTCTTTTTGGTGGCCGCCTGGGAAGGTTGCTGGGGCATTGCCAAGAATCACCAGTCGGCAGCGGTCTTCCGTCACTGTCTGCGTGAGCTTCGCGACTACGTCCGCGGGTTGGCGTAGGCCATTCGTTTATCCATTTTTTCGCCCAAGGAGTCCATCTCATGACCTTGCTGACCACGCAAACCCCCGAGACTGCGACCGGCGCTGTCGCCGAGACCTATAAGGCCGTTGCCGGGCTCTTTGGTCGCGTCCCCAACGCCGTGCAGTTTTATAGCAGCAGCCCCGCACTCCTTGCCCAGCAATGGGACAGTATCCGCTACTATCGCAATCACCCGGCCCTTTCCGCGGCCCTGCTGGCCTCAATCCGCATGCTCGTGTCGAAGAGCAACGATTGCGAGTATTGCGTGGGCTTCAATGAGGCATTGCTCATCCATATGTGCGGCCAGACGCCCGATGAGGTGGCGGCCACCAAGGCCGATCCCAAGGCCACGCCATTGGCGGAGAAGGATCGGGCGATGCTGCTTTTTGTTCTGAAGGCCATGGCTACACCGCACGCGGTGGGTAAGCCCGACCTCGATCACCTGCGCGGGCTGGGATGGACGGATGGCGACATGCTCGACGCGGTGGCCCACGGGGCGCGCAATACGGCGGTCGACATCCTCTTCAACACCTTCAAGATCGAGCGGGATTTCTGACGTCGTCGCCGCGCACGGGTCTCCGCTAACGACTATGGCGCCCGCAGAGGCCCTTTATCCTGCGCGATTACGGGTCTCACGGTCTTGCCGCGTCTTCCTGTTGCCCATAGGGGCTTGGACATGGCGCCAGGCGGGGCGGGGCGCCTTGGGCCCAGCGGGCATCCGGCGCCAGCGCCCCCGGCCCGCTCAGGCTACGGTCTTGCCATGGGGGCCGGCGCTGTCACAATCCCAGCCGTTCCCATATCACGCTCGAGGGCGCGGCCTTGTTCAGGGTATAGAAGTGGAGTCCCGGGGCGCCGGCGGCCAGGAGTTCGGCGCACAGGGCGGTGGTGACGTCGAGGCCGAAGGAGCGGATCGACTCGCCGTCTTCGCCGAAGTCTTCGAGACGCCGGCGGATCCAGCGGGGCACCTCGGCCCCGCAGGCCTCCGAGAAGCGCAGCAGTTGCCGGTGATTGGTGATGGGCATGATACCAGGCACAATCGGTACCGTAAGTCCGCGCGCCTCGCAGGTGTCCACGAACCAGTAGTAGGCGTCGGCGTTGTAGAAGTATTGGGTGATCGCGGAGTTGGCGCCGGCGTCGATCTTTTCCTGGAAGTGTCTGATGTCGTCCTCGGCGCTGGTCGCTTGCGGATGCACCTCGGGATAGGCCGCCACCTCGATATGGAAGTGGTCTCCGGTCTCGGCGCGGATGAAGCGCACGAGCTCGGAGGCGTATCGGAAGTCGCCGGGATCGACCATCCCCGACGGCAGGTCGCCCCGGAGTGCCACGATATGGCGCACCCCGAGGGCCTTATAGGTCGCCAGGATGTCGCGGATGCTGTCGCGTGTCGCGCCGATACACGAGAGGTGAGGCGCCGCCGCCTTCCCGTGCCCGGCGATCTCGCGCACGGTCTCCAGGGTCCGCTCCCGCGTGCTGCCGCCGGCCCCGAAGGTCACCGAGAAGAATCGCGGATCCAGCGGTGCGAGCTGTTCCAGAGCGGCGTGGAAGGCGCTCCGCGCCTCCTCGCTCTTCGGGGGAAAGAACTCGAAGCTAAAGACCCGCGCGTGGCGCTTTTGCGACTCCATCCCGGGATCAGTAGCGGTACCGGGTCGGCTTGTAAGGGCCTTCGACCGGCACGTTGATATAGGCGGCCTGTTCGGCGGTGAGCTTCGTCAAATGCGCGCCGATCTTGTCCAGGTGCAGGCGTGCGACCTTCTCGTCCAGATGCTTGGGCAGCGTATAGACCTGTACCTTGTAGTCCTGCGGATGGTTCCAGAGCTCGATCTGCGCCATGACCTGGTTTGTGAACGAGGCTGACATCACAAAGCTCGAATGGCCGGTGGCGCAACCCAGGTTCACGAGCCGCCCTTCCGCCAGGACGATGATCTTCTTGCCATCCGGGAAGACGATATGGTCGACCTGCGGCTTGATGTTCTCCCACGGGAGGGTCCGTAGCGCCGCGATATCGATCTCGGAATCGAAGTGCCCGATGTTGCACACGATCGCCTCATGCTTCATGGCGCGCACGTGCTCCAGGCCTATGACGTGAACGTTGCCCGTGGCGGTGACGAAGATGTCGGCCAGCGGTGCGGCCTCCTCCAGGGTCACCACCCGATAGCCTTCCATGGCCGCCTGTAAGGCACAGATCGGATCGATCTCCGTGACCCATACCGTGGCGCCCATGCCGCGGAAGGCCTGAGCACACCCCTTGCCGACATCGCCATAGCCGGCCACGACGCAGATCTTGCCGGCGATCATGACGTCGGTGGCGCGCTTGATACCGTCGATCAGGGATTCACGACAGCCGTAGAGGTTGTCGAATTTCGACTTCGTGACCGAATCGTTTACGTTGAACGCCGGGCACAACAGCTTGCCCTGGGCCTCGAGATCATAGAGCCGGTGAACCCCGGTCGTGGTCTCTTCCGAAAGCCCGCGGACATCCTTCATCAATTCCGGGTAGCGCTCGTGCATGACCGCCGTCAGGTCGCCACCGTCGTCGAGGAGCATGTTGGGGTGCCAGCCGTCGGGCCCGTTGATGGTCTGGTCGATGCACCACCAGTACTCTTCCTCGCTCTCGCCCTTCCACGCAAAGACCGGGATCCCGGCTGCGGCCATGGCGGCGGCGGCATGATCCTGCGTCGAAAAGATGTTGCACGACGACCAGCGCAGGTCCGCGCCCAGCTCAACCAGGGTCTCCATCAGCACGGCGGTCTGTATCGTCATGTGCAGGCTGCCGGCGATACGGGCCCCTTTGAGGGGTTTTTGCCCCTTGTACTCGGCGCGCAGGGCCATGAGGCCTGGCATCTCGGTCTCGGCGATCGCGATCTCGGCGCGGCCATAGGCCGCTTGCCCGATATCGGCCACCTTGTAGTCATGCGCCTCTTTTGCGTGGACTGCCGATTTCATGAGTGTCTCCGTGAAACCCCACCCTTTTATGGCGAGGAGGTAACCAGCCATTCGGCCGGCGATGGGAGACGGCCTACAAACCGCCTCCGGTTAAGTCAGTGCCGGTTCTTTCCCGGCTATCCGCCCTTACGGGCCCCTAGGGGCCCGACAGCGGCCCTAGTGACGGGCTCCCTGGCGGGGCCTCTCCCTCGGGGTTGTGGACAACCGGCTCCCGTCTCATTGTGGGCCGTATGGCCTGTTAGCCCGGGGTAGTTGACGGCTTTCTCCTAGCGCGACAGCGATTGGACCTTTTTACCCTCGACCGCCGAGCGCAGCGCCTCGGCCTTGTCGGTGCGCTCCCACAGGAACTCGGCCTCGGTGCGCCCGAAGTGGCCGTAGGCCGCGGTCTTGGCGTAGATCGGCCGCAAGAGATCCAGGGTCTGAATGATGGCCTTGGGCCGCAGATCGAAGTGCTCGGCCACCAGCTCGGCGATACGGCCGTCGCTGACCACCCCCGTGCCGAAGGTCTCGACCCGGATCGACACCGGCTGCGCCACCCCGATCGCATAGGCGACCTGGATCTCGCAGCGCGCCGCAAGGCCCGCCGCGACGATGTTCTTGGCCACATAACGCCCGGCGTAGGCCGCCGAGCGATCGACCTTGGAGGGATCCTTGCCGGAGAACGCCCCGCCGCCATGGCGCGCCATGCCGCCGTAGGTGTCGACGATGATTTTGCGTCCGGTGAGGCCACAGTCGCCCACCGGCCCCCCGACCACGAAGCGTCCCGTCGGGTTGATGAAGTAGCGGGTGTCCTTCGTGAGCCAGCCCTCGGGCAGCGCGGGCTTTATGATCTCCTCCATGACCGCTTCCTTCAGGTCCTGGTAGCGCACGTCCGGGTCATGCTGTGTCGAGACGACGATGGTGTCTATGGCTGCCGGGACGTCGTTCTCGTAGCGTATGGTGACCTGGCTCTTGGCGTCGGGCCGAAGCCACGGCAGGCGCCCCGAGCGCCGCACCGCGGCCTGTCTCTGCATGAGCGTATGCGCGAAGGTGATCGGCATGGGCATGAGCGTTTCGGTCTCGTTCGTGGCATAGCCGAACATGAGCCCCTGGTCGCCGGCGCCTTGTTCCAGATCCAGCCCCTGGCCCTCGTTGACGCCCTGGGCGATATCCGGTGATTGCTTGTCCATGGCCACCACCACCGCGCAGGCATCCCCGTCGAAGCCCATGCGCGCGTCATAGCCGATGCGGCGGATGGTGGCGCGCGCGATGTCCGTGAAATCCACGATCGCCTTGGTCGTGATCTCGCCCGACAAAACCACGAGCCCCGTGTTGACGAGCGTTTCGCAGGCCACGCGTCCGTAAGGGTCTTGCGTCAGCACGGCATCAAGCACCCCATCCGAGATCTGGTCCGCGATCTTGTCGGGATGACCTTCGGATACCGATTCGGATGTAAAGAGGTAGGATTTCGACATGGTGACTCCCGGCGTTTTAGGGTGAGGTCCTTGTGTGAGCTTAATCTGAGATCAGGCGAGGGCTGGTCTGCTAGCAGCAGATACCATAACATAGCTGTCCCTGGAAATGACAGTCCGCGCCCCCGCTTTTGGCGGGGGCGCCGCGCAACGACTAACATACCCCGATGCAGCCCATTCCCCCAAGGCCATTGTTGAGATTGACAGGGCGGGCCATTTCTGATTACGACATGATCCGCGCGGGTGATCGCGTGCTGCTCGCGGTCTCGGGCGGTAAGGACAGCCTGGGCCTCCTGCAGGTCCTGCGCCACCTCCAGAAAAAGGCCCCGTTAACCTTTGACCTCGGGGTCGCCACCGTGGACCCCGGCATCGACGGCTTCGATCCCGCCCCGCTCATCCCTTATATGGAATCGCTCGGTATCCCGTACTTCTACGAGCGGCAGGCCATCGCCGCGCGCGCCCAGGCGACGCTTGGTAACGACTCGTTTTGCAGTTACTGCGCGCGCATGCGCCGCGGGACCCTCTACCGCGTCGCTCGTGACCACGGTTACAACGTCCTGGCGCTCGCCCAGCACCTGGACGATATCGCCGAGTCCTTTCTCATGAGCGCCTTTCATGCCGGGACCTTGCATACGATGCGCGCGCACTATCGGGTCGACGCCGGGGATCTGCGCGTCATCCGGCCCTTCATCTACGTCCGCGAACGCCAGCTGCGGGACTTCGCGCGCGCCGCCGCACTCCCGGTGATCCCCGACAATTGCCCGGCCTGTTTCCGGAAACCGACCGAGCGCGCCGCCATGAAGGCCCTGCTGGCCGCCGAGGAGGCACGCCACAAGGACCTCTTTCGCAACCTGTTGAGCGCCGTGCGTCCGCTGCTCGGCGCCGAACGATCGCCTGAAGACGGCACACAATGACCGCCGCGGCCGGCTCTGGCACAATGCCGGCCCATGATTGCGGTCTCCGACCTCCCCGGCGCCCATCGTGTGCGCTTTGCCTGGCGTCTGCTCGCGCCCCGTCACTGGCCCACGTGGGGGGCGGTGGCATTCCTGCGCGCCAGCCTCTACCTGCCGCTTGGCGCACGCGCGCGCATCGCCGATATCCTCGGCCGGCTCTATTATCGCGGCAACCGCAAGAGGCGGCGCATCGCCGCCACCAATATGGGTCTGTGTTTTCCGGAATGGACCGCCGAGCGCCGGGAGCGGGCGGTGCGCGAGCACTTTCGGCTGGCTGCGCTCGCGCTGTTTCACATGGCGGTCCTTTGGTGGGGGGACGAGCGCATGCTCGATTGCTGTCTGCAAGTAGTCGGTCTCGAGCATTATGAGGCTGCGCGTGCCGCGGGCCGTAATATCATCGTCCTCCATTGCCATTGCGTGGGGCTCGAGGCGAGTCTTGCGCTGTCGCGCTATTTCCCTTATGTCGGCTTCGTGAAGCCCTTGAAGGACCCGGTCCTCGATTTCGTCATGACGCGCGGGCGCGAGCGCTTCGGCGGGCGCGTGTTCGCGCGCGAGACCGGCATGCGCCCATTCATCCGCGCCGTCAAGGCCGGATATGGCGCCTCTTATGTCCCCGATGAGGACTTAGGCCCCAAGGAGTCAGTCTACGCCCCCTTTTTCGGGGTCCCGGCGGCGACCTTGCCGACCTTAGGACGCCTCGCGCGGCTGACCGATGCCGCGGTCATACCCTGCTTTACCCGTCTCCTGCCCCGTGGCGGTTGCGAGCTTTGGCTGGAGCCGCCGCTTGTGGGCTTCCCGACCGACAGCCCGGTGGGCGACGCGACTGTCATGAATGCCACGATCGAGCGGGCGGTCTTGAAGATGCCGGAGCAGTATCTCTGGACGATGAAGCGTTTCAAGACCCGCGATACCGGCCAGTCCCTCTATGACTGACGGGTCGAGGCCATCAGAGCGCGTGGTGGATGCCCTGTTGCGCGCGCTGGCCGCCCTGCCGTGGTCCTGGCTGTCGGTCTTCGGCGCCGGTCTCGGGGCCTTGACCTACGTCGTTGCCGTGCGTCCCCGGCATATCGCGCGCGTCAATATCGGCCTGTGTTTCCCCGAGCTTTCGGCCCATGCCCGCGAGCGCCTGGTACGCCGTCACTTCGTCGCCATCGGACGTAACGCCTTGGCCACCGCGCGCCTGTGGTGGGCCTCGGATGAGGAGTTCCGCCAGCGGGTCCGTATCGTCGAGCGCGCATCGTACGACGATGCGCTCGCGCAAGGCCGGAATATCATCTTCCTGGCCCCGCATTTCCTGGGTCTCGAGATCGGCGGGCTGCGGGTGTCGAGCGAGCGGCCCTGTATCAGCATGTATCGCGCCCCTACCGGCGTGCTCGCACATGTCCTGCTGCGCCGGCGCTCCCGTTTCGGGGGCGTGCTCTGGCGCCACGATGCCCCTCTGCGTTCGCTGGTGCGCGAGGTTCGCAACCATAAACCGTTTTATTACTTGCCGGATCTCGATCCGGGGGGGGCGCAGGCCGTGTCCGCGCCGTTTTTCGGGATACCGACCCCCACCCTTACAGCGCTCGCGCGTATGGCGCGCCTAGCCGACGCCGTGGTCCTGCCCTGCTACACGCGCAAGCTGCCCGGGGCCGGTGGATTCGAGGTCACGATCGGTCCGGCCCTCACCCCGTTTCCTACCGATGACGCACTGGCCGACGCCACGCGCATGAATGCCGCGATCGAGGAGGGTGTGCGCATGATGCCGGATCAGTATCTCTGGACCTATAAGCGCTTCAAGCGTGTGCGCCGGGATGGGAGGTCGCCCTATGAGTGAACGCGCCGGCAGCCTTGGTGAGGCCAGCGCCCATGTGGCGTTGGTGGTATTCCGGGGCTTGAGCAGTCTGCCCTTGCCGGTACTGGCGGCCATCGGTCACGCCCTGGGGCGGCTTGCCTACCGTCTGCTCGGTGCCCGCCGACGCGTCGTCCTCACCAATCTCCGCTTGTGTTTCCCCACGGAAAGCGCGGCCTGGCACAAGCGTTTGGCGCGCGCCCATTTCGCGGCCCTGGGCCAGGGCGTGTTCGACGTCATGGTCGCGTGGTGGGCCAGTCCCGCGCGCCTGTCCCGCCTGGTGTCATTTCGCGGACGAGAACATTACGATCGGGCGCTTGCGCACGGGAATGTGATCCTGCTCGTACCGCACTTCGCGGCCATCGAGATCGGTTGCCTATTGTCCACGGAGCGGCCTATGGCCAATGTCTACCGGCGTCTGCCCAATCCGGTGTTCGAGGCCGCCTTCCGTCGCGGCATCGGTCGTTTCGGGGCCACCATGATCACGCAACAGGAGGGCGTGCGACCGGTGCTGAAGGCCCTGCGCGAGGGTCGTGTCCTCTATTACCTGCCGGATCAGGACTTCGGCGAGCGCTCCAGCGTATTCGCCCCGTTCTTCGGCGTACCCACGATCACCCTCCATGCCGTGGGGCGGCTGGCGCGCGCGGTGGATGCGCGCGTCGTTCCCTGTTATGTGTGGCAGAAGCCGCGCGGGCGCGGCTACGAGATCGCCTTTGGACCGCCGCTCGAGGGTTTTCCCAGTGGTGACGCCCTGACCGATGCGACTGCCACCAATCGCGCCATCGAGGAGGGCGTGCGTGCGCATCCCGAGCAGTATTTCTGGGTCCACAAGCGTTTCAAGACCCGCCCGCCGGGGACGCCTCCGGTGTATTAGCGTCAGCCCGCCGACTTGTCGAGGCGCTTGAGAAACACGCGCATCTCGCGCGCGGCCTGTATGTGCCCGCCGGCCTCGGCGGCGGCAATCCCCTGCTGATAGGCCTGGCGTGCCTCCTCGGGACGACCGCTTTCCGTCAGTGCCCGGCCAAGCAGCTTCCAGGCCGCGGCATGATGCGGGTCGAAGGCGACCGCCGCCTGAAGATGCGGGATCGCCTTGTCATATTGCCGGAGGCGCGCATATTCCCCGCCCAATCCGTAGCGCAGCAGCAGGTTGTCCTGGCCGCGCGCGAGCATCTTTTCCAGGGCCTCGGTGTCCATGGTCGGCCTCCTCGCGCCTCTTCATGCGCGCCGTGCGAGGCGCGCGTAATAGAACCCGTCCATGCCAGCCTCTCCCGGCAGGAACTGCCAGCCCGCCCGGCGGGCCTGCCCGACCGGGAAGTGGAGGGCGTCCTCGCGCGCGTCCGGTGTGCGCGCCAGAAAGTCTATCACCTGGTCCTCGTTTTCCTCGGGCAGCACCGAACACGTCGCATAGACCATGGTGCCCCCGGGTGCGAGATTGTGCCACAGCCGGTCGAGGAGCCGGGCCTGTATGGCGCGCAGAGGGGGCAGGTCGCTTACGCGGCGATGCAGTTTGATGTCCGGATGACGACGGATGACGCCGGTCGCTGAGCACGGTGCATCGAGCAGGATACGCGCGAAGCAATCGTCCAGGGGGTATTCGGCGAGATCATGGGTCAGCGTCCGCACACGCCCAAGGCACCCGAGGCGCGTCAGGGTCTCCGCGAGCCGCGCCATCCGTGCCGGATCGGAGTCGATCGCGGTCACGCGCGCCTCGGGGGCCGATTGTGCCAGGTGACCGGTCTTGCCGCCGGGCGCGGCGCAGGCATCGAGGACGGCCTCGCGCGGGGCGGGGGCGAGCAGGGGGGCTGCCAGCTGCGCGGCGGCGTCCTGGACCGATACCAGGCCCTCGCGGAATCCGGGAAGTCCGGGTACCAGGGCCCCCTGGGCGAGCACCACCGCGGTGTCGGCCACGGGGTGCGCGCGCGCGGCGATCCCGGCCTGTGCGAGCCGTTCCAGGTAATCGTCGCGTGCGATGCGTCGGGTATCCACGCGCAGCGTGAGCGGCGCGCGTTCGTCATTGGCCGCCAGCACCGCGCGCCATGTCTCTGGCCATGCCGCTTGCAGGCGATCGACGAACCAGTCCGGGTGGTTGTATCCGGTGTAGGGCGCCACCGCCTCGGCGGCCAGGGCGGCGCGCAACACCGCGTTCAGTGCACCCTTCCCCCAGGGCTTGGCTAGGGCGTCGGCGGCCGCCACCGCCTCGGACACCGCCACCGGCTCCGGCGTATCCATGAAGAAGGCCTGATAGAGGCCCATGAGGATCAGGGCCTGCAGGTCCTGGTCGGCCTTGCGGAACGGATGCCTGAGCAGCGGCGCGGTGCGCGCCAGAAGGCGGGGCGCGTAGCGGATCGTGCCGATGGCGAGCTCCTCGACGAGCCCATGACGCCCGTGACGGGCGCGGTCTTCATCCAGTGCCGGATCGAGCGCGCCCCCGGTCAATACGCGGGCGATGATGCGCGCCGAGCGCGCGCGCAGGGTCAGGGCGTGGCGGGGTTTAGCCAACGCGATTCCCGACGCTAAGCGGATGGGCCTGCAAAAAGACCTGTGCCGGCTGCATGCGGGCATTGTCGGCCTGCAAGGACGTCACCGCGAGCGCCCGCTGCCCGGTGGCGATCACGAGGTCGGGCCGCACCTCCAGGACCACGCCTGGTTCCGCCGGCCGTGGGGCGTCTACGGCGTGAGCCGTGCCGATCTTCACGCTCGTGCCGCCGATCACCGCGCGCACCCCCGGCCAGGGCGTGAACGCACGGATCTGGCGTTCCAGGGCAACGGCGTCCCGCCGCCAGTCGATGACCCCTTCGTCCTTGCGCAGCTTGCGCGCGTAGGTGGCGCCGCTCGCCGGCTGTGCGATCTCCGTGACCGGCCGCCCCTCACGCAGCGCATCGAGCACCGGCATCAACGTTTCCGCCCCCAGATGCGCCAACCGGTCGGCGAGCGTCTCGGTAGTGTCGCAAGGCGCGATGGCGACCGCGGCGCGCGCCAGCATCGGTCCGGTATCGAGACCGGTATCGAGGCGCATGATCGTGACACCGGTCTTGGTATCGCCGGCCTCTATCGCCCGCGCAATGGGTGCCGCGCCGCGCCAGCGCGGGAGCAGCGAGGCGTGAATGTTCAGGCAGCCGTGCGTGGGGATATCCAGGAGGCCCGGCGGCAGCAGCAGTCCATAGGCGACCACCACGACCACATCCGCGCCGAGCGCGCGCACCACCGCCTCGGCCTCGGCGCCGTTCTCGGGGGTATACACAGGGATGCCCAACGCGCCCGCGCGCGTCTTGACCGCGCTGGGCGTAAGCCTGCGCCCGCGGCCGGCCGGCCGGTCCGGCTGGGTCAGAACGCCCGGCACGTCGTAGCCGGCCTTGACCAGGGCCTCCAGGGTCGGAAGGGCAAAGAGCGGTGTCCCCGCGAAAACCGTCCTCACGACCGGGTCACATCGCGAGGCGTTGCTGTTTTTCGAGTTTCTTGCGGATGCGCTGCTGTTTTAGGCGTGAGAGATAGTCGACGAATACCTTGCCGTCGAGGTGATCGATCTCGTGCTGGATGCACACCGCCAGCAGGTCCTCGGCCACGAGCTCAAAGGCCGTGCCGTGTTCGTCCAGGGCACGTACCGTGACCTTCTGGGCGCGCTCGACCTCCTCGAACACGCCGGGCACCGATAGGCACCCCTCCTCGATACCAAAGACCCCGGAGTGCTCGCAGATGACGGGGTTGACGAAGACCCGCAAATCCTTGTGGTCGGTGCTCACGTCGATCACGACGACGCGCTTGGCCACATTGATCTGGGTGGCGGCCAAGCCGATACCGGGCGCGTGATACATGGTCTCGGCCATGTCCCGGATGAGCCCCTGGATCTCTTCATCCACGCGCGCGACGGGCAGCGCCTTTTTGCGCAGCCGAGGGTCTGGGTAACGAAGGATCTCGCGCAATGCCATGGGCGAATTATATACCGGAATCTCGGGCCACGCGCCCCTCCGGGCAGGTGGACGACCGCCTGATCACCCACTACACTCCTTGCCATGCGTCGAGCTCGCCTCAGTCTTTTACTGGTACTGGCCCTATCCCCCCTCGTGTGGGCGGACCGCCTGGCCGTTCCCCATGTCCCGCAACGCTATGTCGTGCGGGCCGGCGACACGCTCTGGGGTATCGCCGATCACTTTTTCCGAGATCCGTGGCGCTGGCCCGGGATCTGGAACCGGAACCTGCAGATCCGCAATCCCGACCTCATCTACCCGGGCGACGTCATCGTGCTGCGTTACATCCGCGGCACACCCTATCTCGTGGACGAGGGCCCTGTGCAGGCGCTGACCGCCTCCCCGCAAAATACCGTGGTGTTGCGGCCGGCGGTCCGCTCGCAGGCCCTGGCCAGCGCCATCCCGACCTTGGATCCCAACGTCATAGGCCCATTCCTTCAGCGTCCGCTCGCGTTGTCGCGACGTGCCTTCCGTCGCCTCGGTTATGTGGCGGGCGCGGTCCATCGCCACACCTTTCTGAGTCCCTTGAGCCGGTTCTATGCGCGCCATCTCGGGGCCCATCCGGACAAGACCTATGAGATCTATCGGCGTGGCCCGGCACTGCGCACGAGAGACGGGGAGTTTCTGGCCTATGAAACGAAATATGTCGGCCAAGCCAGGCTTGTGCGGCCAGGACGTCTGCCGGAGCTTGAAGTGGTCTCATCGATCCGCGAGGTCGAGGCCGGCGACCGTCTGGTGCCGTGGCGGCATGAGGCGCCGATCCCTTATTATTATCCACGTGCCCCGCGAAAGCGCATCCGTGCGAGGGTGGTAGCGGCGACCCACGATAACCTGAACCTTGGGACCTACGCCGCGGTGGCCATCGACGCGGGCAAGAATGCAGGGATACGGCGCGGTTATGTGCTGCGCATCTATAGCCGGCCACGTCCCTTCTATGACCCGGTGGCGCATGAGACGCTGCGGGGGCGCAAACAGCCGCTCGGACTCCTTATGATATTCCGCACTTTCGCGCACGTCAGTTACGGCATCATCATGCAGGCGCGCCGCGAGATCCATGTCGGTGACTCGGTGGCAACGCCGCAAGATTGACCTTGACCGCCGTTTGCTCCATGCTCTTGACCAAAGGCGCCGTGCGCCTGACCTCAGGAGCGGACCGGAGAGTGCAAGATCCTGAAATGAAAGAAAACGTCCTCGACGTCCTGATGTACCTATTCGAAAACTATATGGACGAGGGGCCCGATTTCCAACCCGACCAGGAGTCTCTGGCCGATGAGCTGGCGCAGGCCGGGTTTCCCAAGGCTGAGATCGTCAAGGCCTTTGCATGGCTCGAAGGGCTCGCGGCCCTGAGGAGCAGCGAGGCCTCCTCGCCCGCCAATGCCTCCCTGAAGTCCCTGCGTGTGTATTCCGAGGACGAGCACAAGAAGATGGACACGGCCGCGCGCGGCTTCCTGCTGTTTCTGGAGCAGGGCGGGGTTCTTGATGCGGCCGCGCGCGAGCTCGTCATCGATCGCGTGATGGCGCTCGAGACGGATGAGATGGACCTGGAGCAGATGAAATGGATCATTCTGATGGTGCTCTTCAATCAGCCGGGTCAGGAACAGGCTTATGCCTGGATGGAGGACTTGGTGTTTAACGAAACCCAGGGCGCCCTCAACTAGAGTTTCCTTCCCCAGGAAATCGCCGGGTGGCGTTCGCACTTCCCAAGGCCCATAGTGCCCCAACTCGTGTACCGTTACTGCCTGAAGACGCATGACTAAGAATCTCATCATTGTCGAGTCGCCCGCCAAGGCCAAGACGATGGGCAAATATCTGGGCAAAGGCTTCACGGCCTTGGCCTCGTACGGCCATGTGCGCGACCTCATACCGAAAAAGGGCGCCGTCGACACGGATCATGACTTCAGCATGAAGTACGAGGTCATCGAGAAGAATCGCAAGCACATTGACGTCATCATCAAGGCCATGAAAAAGGCCGATGTCCTCTATCTCGCCACCGACCCGGACCGCGAAGGCGAGGCCATATCCTGGCATCTCTATGAAATCCTGAAAGACGAGGGCCTGCTGGGGGACAAGCCGGTGCATCGTGTAGTGTTCCACGAGATCACGAAGGGCGCCATCCAAAAGGCGGTCGCCGAGCCGCGTGCGCTTTCCGAGAATCTCGTCAACGCCCAGCAGGCGCGCCGCGCCCTCGATTATCTGGTCGGCTTCAACCTCTCGCCCCTGCTCTGGAAGAAGGTGCGCCGCGGGTTGTCGGCAGGTCGCGTCCAGAGCCCGGCCTTGCGCCTGATCGTGGAGCGCGAGGAGGAGATCGAGCGCTTCGTGGAGCGCGAGTATTGGACCATTGACTCGGAGATGGAGGCCTCAGGGCAGGCCTTCCGGGCCCGGCTCATGATGCTTTCCGGGGAGCGCCTCGACCAGTTCGCGGTGACCGACGCCACACGTGCCGCCGAGGTCGAGGCGCGTCTCAAGGACGGCGCGCGCGACGGGCACTACCGCGTGCGCGCCGTGGAGCGCAAGCAGCGTCGGCGCAATCCAGCCCCACCCTTCACGACCTCTACGCTCCAGCAGGAGGCCGCGCGTAAGCTGTATTTCACGGCCCAGCGCACCATGCGCACCGCGCAACAGCTCTACGAAGGCGTGGCGATCGAAGGCGAGACCGTGGGCCTGATAACGTATATGCGCACGGATTCCGTGACCCTGGCGCAGGATGCGCTGACCGAGATCCGCGGCGTGATCGCCGAGCGCTTCGGGGCCGACAAGCTGCCGTCTGCCCCCCATGTCTACAAGACACGATCCAAGAACGCCCAGGAGGCCCATGAGGCCATAAGGCCGACCTCGGTGGGTCGTGCGCCGGAGGACCTGCGCCCCTTCCTGACCCCCGAGCAACTGAAGCTCTACGATCTCATCTGGCGCCGCACCATGGCCTGCCAGATGATCCCCGCGGTCCTCGATACCATGGCCGTGGACCTCGAGGCCGGCCCCGGCGATATCTCGCGCGCGACCGGTTCGGTGGTGCTCGTGCCGGGCTTCATGACGGTCTATCAGGAAGATGCCGACGACAAGAAGGGGGAGGAGGACGAGTCGGACCGGTTGCTCCCAGACATGCGCGAAGGCGAGCGCATCGCCTTAAAGGAGATCCATAAGGAACAGCATTTCACCGAGCCGCCGCCGCGCTATTCGGAGGCGAGCCTGGTGAAGACCCTGGAGGCCTTCGGGATCGGCCGCCCCTCCACCTATGCGACCATCATCCAGACCTTGCAGCAACGCGAGTACGTGGTACTGGACAAGCGTCGCTTCAAGCCCACCGACGTCGGGCGGGTGGTGAATAAATTCCTCGCCCAGCACTTCGAGCGCTATGTCGATTACGATTTCACGGCGCGGCTCGAAGACGACCTGGATGCAGTCTCGCGCGGCGAGAAGGAGTGGGTCCCCTTGTTGCGCAACTTCTGGTCGGAGTTTCATCGCCAGGTGAGCGACAAGGAGGACGCAGAGCGCCCAGGCGTGGAGGTCCTTGCCGAGACCTGCCCGCAATGCCATAAGCCGCTGTCCAAGCGCCTTGGGCGTAACGGCTATTTCATCGGCTGCACCGGTTACCCCGAGTGCGATTACACGCGCAACCTGGGCGAGGAGGCCGAGGCGCCGGCGGCCGAGGTGATTCCGGACCGCGTCTGCCCGTTGTGCGCAAGCCCGCTCGTGATCAAGCGTGGCCGCTATGGGCGCTTCATAGGTTGCAGCAATTATCCGAGTTGCCGTCACATGGAGCCCCTGGAGAAGCCCAGCGACACCGGGGTGACCTGTCCCGAGTGCCGCCAGGGTACGCTCCTGAAGCGCAAATCCCGATACGGCAAGATCTTCTATTCGTGCTCGCGTTATCCGGATTGCAAGTACGCGGTCTGGAATCCCCCGCTCGCCGAGCCCTGCCCGCAGTGCGGGCACCCGATCCTGACGATAAAGACCACCAAGCGGCGAGGCACCGAGAAGGTGTGCCCGCAGAAGGAGTGCGGCTACAGCATCCCCTGTCCGGAGTGCGCCGAGGGCGGTCCCTGACCGGGCATCGGGGATCGGGAATAAGGGCCGCCCGCGGGACGTCCTTATTCGCGGGTGGTGCTAGGCGGGGTTCGATGGATAGGCGCGCGGTGCTTGCGGTAGTCGTGGCGGTCCTGTGTCTGGGGGCCATGCCGATCCCGGCGGCGGCCCGCCCGTTGGCGCCGAATCAGGCCTTCCGGTTCCACGCCGCCATCGTGCACGGCGCGCTGAAGGTGCGCTGGACTGCTGCCCCCGGTTACCACATCTACCGCAGTCGCGTGCATCTCGCGGTGGCGCCGCGCAGCGTGCGTCTGGCCCCGTTCCATCTCCCCAAGGGCCGATGGGTCAACGACCCGGCCTTCGGCCATCAGCAGGTCTATGAGGGCCGGACAGTACTGACCATCCCATTCGTGCAGGCGCCGGGGGGACGCATGGTGCGGGTCACGTCGCGCTATCAGGGCTGCGCGAATGCCGGGATTTGTTATCCGCCGCTCGCCAAGACTGTGGTCCTCAAGATCCCTGCCGCCGGCATCGGCCCGCGATCGTCTCCGCCTGCGGCGTTGACCCCGGTGTCGTCGGTCGCCGCTTCGCCCCCCAGAATCACGCCACCCTGGGGCACCCTGGTCTTGTTTCTGGCCGCCGGGCTCGGGCTTGCGTTCACCCCCTGCGTCTTTCCCATGATCCCGATCCTGTCGGCGACCATCGTCGGTCAGTGCCGAGGGCGCGCGCGCCCCCTAACCCTGTCCCTTGCCTATGTGGTGGGCATGGCTGCGACCTATACCACAGCCGGCATCATCGCCGCGCTCACCGGGCACTATGTCCAGGCGGCCTTCCAGAACCCCTGGGTGCTGTCGGCCTTCAGCGCCCTGTTCGTGGTCCTGGCGCTGTGCATGTTCGGGCTCTATGACCTGCAGATGCCGCGTGCAGTCCAGGAGCGCCTGGGCCGTTACGGCCAAGGCGGCCAGGTGCTCGGCACCCTGGTGCTGGGGGTATTCTCGGCCTTGATCGTGGGCCCGTGTGTGGCCGCGCCCCTGGCCGGGGCGCTTTTGCTCATCTCGCGCACCGGGGATGTGGTCTTTGGCGGCCTTGCGCTCCTCGCCTTGAGCATCGGCATGGGCCTGCCGCTGCTTGCCATAGGGACCTCCGCCGGCCATTTCCTGCCCAAGGCTGGCCCGTGGCTCGACAAGATCCGCGCCGTCTTTGGGCTACTCATGATCGCGGTGGCGATCTGGCTCGAAGGCCGCATCCTGCCCGGCCCTGTGACGCTCGGGCTATGGGCGTTGTTGGCCATCGTCGGCAGCGTGGCGCTTGGGGCCCTGGAGCCCCTGAAGTCCGGTTCCCCCGGCGCGGCCAGCCTTATGAAGGGCCTGGGGGTGGCGATTCTCGGCTACGGCCTGGTGCTCGGTGTGGGGGCCCTGTCGGGGGCCAGCGATCCGCTCGCCCCGCTTGCGCGCCTGTCTACGAGCGGCCCGCGTCCTGTCGCGGGCCCGCGCCTCACGTTCCGCACGATCCATGGCGTACGCGGCCTGAAGGCAGTCCTCGCCGGCGCCCATGGGCGCCCCGTACTGGTGGATTTCTGGGCCTCATGGTGCGTGCAATGCCGGCGCATGGACGACAACACCTTTCACGACCCGCGCGTCGTGACGGCCTTGCGTTCGCTGGTCCTGGTGCGCGCCGACGTGAGCCAAGATAATGGCCGGGCCCGGCGCCTGCTGGCCCATGTGCAGGCCTTTGGGCCGCCCACCCTCGTCTACTTCAATCGTCACGGGGCGCGGGTCGGGGAATGGCCGGGTTATGAGGGGCCGCACACCCTTCTGGCCCATATCACGCGGCCGGACTCGGCGCACGCGGGCCTATCGCACCGACTATCGGCCGATATCGTCAATTGAGGCATGGCGGCCGTCGCGTCGCGGCGTCCGCCAGAGGGGGAAGGCATGGTATTACCGCGATGGCTGAAGATCGGGCTCGTGCTGGGCGCTTTCAGCGCCCCTGTGTGGGCGCATCGCCCGGTATCCGCCGCGAAGCAGGCCCACCGCCTGGTCCTGTATCGGGCCCTGAGGGATGCGGCTGGCATCACCGAGGGCCATGGCCGGCGTGTGGTCTACGACCTTTTCGATCCCAACTGCCCCTACTGCCACATCCTCTACGAGCATCTGCAGGGCCTGATCAAGCCCTATCACCTCACCGTCCATGAGATCCCGGTCGCCTATCTCACGCCGTCTAGCGAAGGTAAGGCCGCGGCCCTCCTTGAGGCGCCCGACAGGCGCGCGGCCCTGCGCGCGGCGCAGTCCCACTACTCCTGGAAGACCGGCAGCTCCATCGCCCCGCGACGGCCATCGGCGGCGGTGCGCAAGGAGCTCGCCTACAACCTGAAGCTCGATACGCGCATCGTGGGCTTTCCGCTGGTGCCGATCCTCGTCTACCAAAAGACCGACGGCACCATCCGCATCGTCAATTCCGGGGCGCCCCCGGTATGGGCCTTGAAACAGATGTTGGCGGGCATCAAGCAGTAGCGGGGTCGGCCTCGGTCCTGGGGTCGCGGTTCAAGAGCGCCGTGACCGCCGCCTGCGGGCTGCGTCCGGCGAACAGCACCTGACAGACCTGTTCTGTGATCGGCATGTCGACGCGGTGTTCGCGGGCCAGGGCGTAGACCTCGCGGGCGCTGGCAACGCCCTCCGCGGCCTGTCCGAGCTCGCCCAATATATCGCCCAGGGAGCGCCCGCCGGCGAGTGCCAGACCCACGCGGCGATTGCGCGACAGGTCATCGGTGCAGGTCAGGACGAGATCACCGACCCCGGAAAGGCCGATGAGGGTCTCGGCGCGCCCGCCAACCGCCGCCCCGAGCCGCAAAAGCTCGGCGAGCCCGCGGGTGATGAGCGCGGCGCGGGCGTTAGCCCCGAATCCCAGGCCGTCACTGATGCCGGCCGCGATCGCCAGCACGTTCTTCACCGCCCCGCCGATCTCGGCGCCTATGACATCGTCGCTCGTGTAGACGCGCAGGCGCTCGCTCCGGACCCACGAGGCCACGGTCTCGGCGACCACCGGATCCTGCGAGGCGATGGTCATTGCCGCCGGTAGCCCGGCCGCGATTTCGCGCGCGAACGTGGGACCGGTCAGCAGCGCGGCCGGCCGCCCCGGGCGCGCCTCGCTGTGAATCTCTGACAGGCGTTTGTGGGTTCCCGACTCCAGGCCCTTGGTGGCCCACGCCACGGTGGTGGCCTCGTCGCATAGCGGTGTTATTACGCGCAGGAGGGTTCGGAAGCCGCCGCTCGGGACCGCCAGCATGAGGCCGGCGGCGGTCCGGCACACCCGTTCCAGGTCGTTCTCGATCTCTAGATTGTCCGGGAAGCGAATACCCGGCAAGGCCGCGGTGTGGGCACGTTCGTGGGCGAGACGCGCCATGCGCGCCTCATCCGAACCCCACAGCACCACGCGCCGTCCCGAGCGCGCCATGGTGATGGCGAGGGCCGTTCCCCAGGCCCCCGCGCCCAGGACCCCTAGTGTCGCGTGCGCCCCATCCTCAATGGGCGCTGTGCCCATCTTGAATGTCGCCATCCTGCTTCTGTTGGTACAGCATCTCGAAGTTCACGGGATTGATGAGCAACTGCGGGAACCCGCCCTTGGAGACGAGATCGTTCACCACCTCGCGAGCAAACGGCAGCAGGATATTGGGGCAGGCGATCTCCAGGACCTTCTCGAGCTCGCTGTCGGGCACGCCGGTGATGCGAAACACCCCCGCCTGCTTGGTTTCTGTGAGAAAGGCCGTCCGTTTGTCCATGCGCGCGGTCACGGTCACCGCCAGCACCACCTCGTGCAGCCCTTCGGCCGGATTGACCGGGCTGTGCTCGATGCCGAGTTGCATGTCGACCTCCATGGCCGCCTTTTCCAGAAACACGGCGGGGACGTGCGGCGCCTCGAAGGAGATATCCTTTACGTAGATCTTTTCCAGGCTAAAAACGATTTCCGGGTCCGTGTTTTGATCCGCCACGAGGGCTCCTTACAGGATAGTTGAGGGTTGTCGTTTACCGGCGGTCACAGGCCAAGCAGGGGGTCGAGTTCCCCCCTTACATCCAGTTGCGCGAGTTCCCGGTAGCCTCCGATGTGACGGTCGCCTATGAAGATCTGCGGGACCGTGGTGGCGCCACGCGCGCGCTCGACCATTTCCCGGCGCCGCTCGGGCTGTTCGTCCACGCGGACCTTCTCGACCGGAACGCCCTTTTGTTCCAGCAGGCGCGAGGCCATCTGGCAATAAGGACATACGCCCGTAGTGTACATCAAGACCTTGGCCATAGAAGACCCTATGAGATAATGGGGAGGTTGGCGCTACGCCACGCCGACAGCCCACCCGCGAGATTACGGACATCGCTAAAGCCCGCCTTA
This sequence comes from Gammaproteobacteria bacterium, assembly GCA_028064935.1. The sequence continues at coordinate 31,019 of JAPTWT010000207.1, forward strand.
CGCAGCATTCCCGCGGCGCGGGCCGATCGCGCGCCGCTCGCGCAGCAGATGATGATCGGCTTCTCCTTGTATTTTTTCAGCTCCTGGCTGCGCGCCGCTACCTGACCCAAGGGGATATTGATCGCTCGGGCAATATGTCCACTCGCGAATTCCTGCGGTTCACGCACATCCACGATCACGGCCGATTTATGGTTCAGGATCTGGACGGCCTCCTGACTCGTCACTTTTTGTGTCCCGGGGCCGCCCTCGAGCACCGAGCTGGCCAAAAGCAGGCCACCCACCACCGCCAAAGCCAGGAACAGATACCAGTGTGCGATTACGAACGCGAGCATGGCCTACCCTCAGCGCTCGTCGGGGAGCGTGCAAAAGGCCATGCGCATGGCCCCGATGAGCTGTAGGATGCGCGGGTCGGCGATCCGGTAAAAGACCTTGTTCGCATGTTTACGGGACGCCAGTATCCCTTTATCGCGCAAAATCGACAGATGTTGCGAGATATTGCTCTGCGAGGTCCCCACCTGGACGACGATATCTTGTACACTCACCTCTGTGGCGGCGCCGAGTATGCACAGGATCTTGAGTCGCAATGGGTGCGCGATCGCCTTCAGCGCCCGCGATGCGAGCTGGATATCCTCCTCGTTGGTGATGAGGATGTCGTCCAGGGGCTGGATGATCTCGGAAGGTACCATATCGACTCCCTTAAGGTCGCGAAGGGCGCGTTGCCGTACAGCGAATCATCGCCGCCCGGCTGTCGCCCGAAACAAAACATTATACAATATAAGTGGGATTTAAAAGACCGGATAACGGGATCCCGCGCGGAGCGCGCTTCATGGCTTTTACACCAAAACCTCTAGTGCTCGTTATTCTCGATGGATGGGGCTACCGCGAGCAGACCGAAAACAACGCCATCGCCGCGGCTCGCAAGCCCTGGTGGGACGAGGCCTGGGCCAACGCCAGCCATAGCCTCATCCAGGCCTCCGAGGCCGCCGTCGGTCTGCCCTCGAAACAGATGGGGAATTCCGAGGTCGGCCATTTGAATCTCGGCGCCGGGCGCGTTGTCTATCAGGAATATACGCGCATCAATCGGGCGATTGCTTCGGGCATGTTTTTTACCAACAAGACCCTCACGGATGCCGTGGATCGGGCACGCGATACCCACAAGAGCCTGCATGTGCTCGGGTTGTTGTCGCCAGGCGGGGTGCACAGCCACGAGGATCACATCCACGCCATGGTCGAGCTTGCGGTCACGCGCGGCCTAAACCAGGTATACCTGCACGCCTTTCTCGACGGCCGCGATACCCTGCCGCAGAGCGCCGGTGCCTCGCTTGCGGCCATGGAGGCCAAATTCGCGGCCCTCGGGCGTGGACGCATCGCCTCGGTGATCGGGCGTTACTATGCCATGGATCGCGACCACAGGTGGCCGCGCATCCAGGCCGCCTACGACCTTTTGACCGCGGCCAAGGCCGACTATCGGGCGGCCACCGCCGCCGAGGCCCTGGCGCTCGCCTACGCCCGCGGGGAAACCGATGAGTTCGTCAAGGGCACCCTTATCGTTCCGCCGGGAGAGGCGCCGCGTCCGATAGACGACGGCGATGTCGTGGTGTTCATGAACTTCCGCTCGGATCGCGCCCGCCAGATCAGCCGGCCGTTCGTCGACCCGGCGTTCGACGGCTTCGCGCGCGCCGTATGGCCGCGTCTTGGGGGCTTTGTGAGCCTGACGGAATACCAGGCCGACTTCAATGTCCCGGTGGCCTTTCCGTCGGCGCGCCTGGTCAACGTCCTCGGCGCCTACCTGGCGGATCTCGGCAAGCGCCAATTGCGTATCGCGGAAACGGAAAAGTATGCGCATGTCACGTTTTTCCTAAACGGCGGACAGGAGGCCCCGTTCGCCGGTGAGGAGCGCATCCTCGTGCCCTCGCCCACCGACGTGCCAACCTACAACTGCAAGCCGGAGATGAGCGCGGTACAGGTCGCAGATGCGGTGGTTCATGCCGTCGACGTCGGGCGCCATGATGTCATCATCTGCAACTTCGCCAATCCCGACATGGTCGGGCATACCGGCGACATGGCCGCGACCGTGCGCGCCATAGAGGTCATCGATGCCTGCCTTGCGCGTATCGCGACCGCCGTGCGCGCCCGGGGCGGCGAGCTGCTGATCAC
>JAPTWT010000285.1 GCA_028064935.1 Gammaproteobacteria bacterium
GACATCGTCGCCTTCTTCCGCTCCGCGAGCTACAAGAATCTGAATTACTGACGGGGCCTATACGTTGCGTGTCAGCACAACGGAGGTCGGCATGAGTACATTTAAGGTTGAGGTAGTAAAGCTGCACATTGAGCCGCACCCAAACGCCGAGGCACTTGAGTTGGCGCACGTTGGTGGGTATACCGCGGTCGTACGCAAGGGGGAGTTTCAGACCGGGGACTTAGCGGTCTATATCCCGGAAGGGGCCGTGGTGCCACGTGAGGTGTTGGTGCGTCTGGGGCTTGAGGGCAAGCTCGCGGGTTCACAAAAGAACCGCGTCAAAGCAGTGCGGTTGCGCGGGGTCTTGAGTCAGGGTCTTGTCGGGTCCTTTAAGGCTTTGGGTATCGAAGCGGAAGAAGGCGACGATGTCACCGAACGCCTCGGCATCACCAAGTATGAGCCACCGATTCCCGTGTCGATGGGCGGCGAGGTGTTCAATGCTGGCCGGGAGGTGACGTTGGACTTCGACGTGGAAAACTGGAAGGCGTATCCGGACATCCTGCAAGATGGCGAAGAGGTCATCTTCACCGAGAAATTGCATGGCACATGCACCCTCGTCGCCATTCTGCCGTACAAGGATGCGCATCCGGAGGCCTTCGGCGAGAAGCAGAACATCCTCATCATGTCGAAGGGCCTCGGGGCCAAAGGATTGGCGTTCAAGAACAACGAGCGCAACAGAAACAACCTGTACGTTCAGGCGACACGCAAGCTGGTTCAGGGCATAGACGAGTTTCAACGGCCAGACAAAAGCGGGCCACCGGAGCCACGTTTTATTCTCGGCGAAACCTTCGGTCCCGGCGTTCAGGACCTCACGTATGGCAAGACGCTCGGCTTGCGCGTGTTTGCCATAGCAACAGGCTACCGCGGAGACCAGCATTACATCGACTTTGACTACACCGAAGGTGTCGCGGGCGCCCATCAAAGAGACCCGCAATGCAACTGCTTTTGGTGCTGGGACTACGTCACGTGGTGCGCCGACTTCTTTGGCTATGAGACGGTGCCGGTTCTGTATCGCGGTTCATTCTCGGTGGCGGCGATGCGCGAGCATACCGACGGCAAGACAGCTATGGGCGCGGACCACATCCGCGAAGGTATCGTCATGGTTCCCGCAAGGGAGCGTACCGACCCGCGCATCGGCCGGGTGTGCCTGAAGTCGGTGTCTGCGCACTACCTGACGCGCAAGAGCGGAACCGAATACAACTAGTTATTGGCATTCCAGCCGAGGCGCGTTTTTGCGCCCCGGCTGTCTTTTTGGGCGCGAAATCTGGGTGTGGCCTAGGTGCGGGGTGTACTCCACAAGGATAAACAACATGAACACTCATCTCGTGCTTTTGCACTTTCGCCGCGGCCTCGTGTTCTTCGGCGCAGAGGTGCGATGTTTCCTCGCGGGCCTCGCGGGCTTTCTGTATTTTTTGTCCGTTGCGATGGCCGGGTTTTTGACGCTTTACGGCACGCTCGTGTTGATGGTCTTGCCTAGTTCTCCGCAGCTTCAATATGCCCTGAGAGGTGACTGGGTGCTGCCCGGGGCGGCGCTGTATTTTGCCATCAACACGCTGATTGTTTTTGTGCGGCACGTCATCCGATTGGGAGAGACCGACGGGCGGTCATCGCCTATGGGCAGACGGCCACTCGACTACTTTTAGTTGTTTTCCAGACCTCCTGCGAGGTCTGGAATTTTTTTGGGACGCACGAATTTTTCATCGGGCCTAATAGCTCCAACGATTATGGAGGTCGGGGAGGTCGAGCATGAAGTTGGCGGAAGGGGCTTTCGGGTTCATCCTGCTTGTCATATTCATTGGCTGGATATTCGTGGCCGAGTCGCCACACACACGTCTGGAGCGCGCCTGCGCGCCCGTGAATTGGACCGGCCGGGCGTCATTGTCCATCGTAGCCTTGGTCCACCCGGAGTGGGAGAAAAGCACCAACCGTTTCTTCCAGAAAACCGACTACGACTGTCAGTACATCTTGTGGTCGCAGTTCTACGAGTCGACCTGGCACAGGCTGCACAAGGTGGCGGCTTCGAAGACAGCGCCTACAGGAGGCTAAGGTGAGCGTTACACGCTTTTTCAACGAGCTTTGGTGGGTGCTGTGTGGGCTCATCGTTCTTTCCGCGCCGGCGTTGGCAAGTATGCCGGGTCCCGCCGTCGTGGAGTTGGTCGATTTCACGTGTGCGCATTGCCGCGCGGAGTCAACCTATATTCCGCGTGTTGCACGCGCCGTGCGCGCGGCGCACGGACGGTTCGAGGTCGCCCCAATACAGCCCGCGCCTGGGGCTGAACCGGCGCAATCGGTACTGGCCTACTATGCGGAACTCACGGCTTATCCACGGGACGGCATTCGAGCAGCGGCCGCCCTTTATGCCGGATACGCCCAGGGCGCGGCGTTGGCCGGCGCCATGAGCACGTTGTCTTGGCTCAACCTGCATGGCCTGCCTACCCGAAAGGCTTACGCGGAGCTCGCCACTGATACGCCGTTGCGCCGCTGGACGCGCGCCGTGAGGCTGGCGGGACTCATGCACATGGTGTCGTTCCCTACGTTTGCCATCATTGACCAGCGCACTGGAACCATCGAACGCGTGTTTACGTGGCACGGCCACGCCGGCCGGTTGGCACGCGCTGTCGCAACGTATCTACAACAGAGGAAATAACCGTGCAATTTCTCACACCCGACATCACTGTAACGCCGCCTGCGGTAGTGCAGGGTGTACGGCGCTTACCAGCAATAGACTACGCGGGGCCAGGTCGCCCCGTAACCAGCCTGCGGCTGGAGGCACTGCGTAATGTGCCGACTAGCATGACCCATGGCCTATCGACAGCACCGGGTTCGCCTGCCTCGGTCCTAGCGAAGCGCATGGCACCGTCCGGGGGCGCCACAGTACCGGCTCGCGCGGCCGCGGGCGGCCTTAGTCGGGCTGGCGGCGCAAGCAGATTTCGGCCTGCCGCAGTCATACCAGGGACGAGTTCTCGCGTATCCACAGCGCCAGTCCGCGTCTACTTCGCCACGGATTCGGCACGGCTCACTGTAGCTGCCATCCGGCAGTTACGCGCCCTGCCGAGGGGCGCTTGCTACACGGTTGTCGGTCATGCCGACCCACGTCCCGTGGGTGTGGCAGGTTCGTATCGCTTCAATCTAGCGTTGTCGGCGCGCCGTGCGCTGGCGGTCGCCCGCGTACTCGACGACAGGGGGGACCGGGTGACGGTAGAAGCCCGCAGCTGGATAGGGGCTTCGACCCGACCATCACAGTACCGGTTTGACCGGCGCGCGGTCGTGCTCGTAGCGGCGCGGCGCATTGCCATGGGCCACATTGCCGGCCGAATGGCCGGTTCGGCCCACAATGCCCGCAGGGGTGGCGCGGCATGTAATGAGGGTGGCCGATAATGCACATGCTATTTGCCATGATGGCGCACGCACTCGTGTATATCGGCATGTGGCAGTTGGTGCGCCACTACCACCTCAGTCCTTGGCTCGTGTTGGTGGCCGGTGTCGTGCTCAGCCTGCTCTTTCGGCGGCCTGGCTGGCGACGCCGGCGCGGCAGATGCGACCTGGACGATAGGCGCGAGAGACGTGAGCGGGGTCCTGGCGAGTGATTCGAGCAGCGGTTTTTCGGGCGGGGTCGACGCCGCTGGTACAACCTTCTGTTCCCACTCAAACCTTTGACGAGCCTGGCCTAGAAAATGAGACGCAAATGTCCGACTTTTTAGACCACCTGCCCACCCTTACGCTTCCCCGGCAGACCACCCATCGACTCCGAAAAGGACAAGGGCGCCTGGCTGTCCTGCGAGTGGCGCTTTAGGCTGCTGGTTACGAACTTCGGCCAGACCCAACGACACTGGCTAGCAAGGTCGGGCAACGCGCACTCGCAAGGCGCGCGGGCTTTGTGCAACTGTAAATTAACCGCGAAAGAAGATGCGCCGCCAACCGGTCTTTTTGTCGTTAGGCCGAGAGATGGCAGACAATTCAGTTTCTAGGAGCTGGATTCTTTGCCGCGCGTCGATAAGTTGAAAATGAATGTTCTGATACAGGTAGGAGGCTTGTGCGCTTCCGCTTGGGGTAGGCAGCTCCGTGGTCGCCACCTCGCTCACTGAGGTCAGGAAATCAGCAGTCGGTGTTGCTTGCAGTTTCTCATATAAAACTTGAGGACTGACAAATGGTGAGGATTGTTTTATCGCGGCAACATTTAACGACACACCGAGCTTTGCGCCGTGCATGCCATAATCCCATCCATTTGCGGCCTCCCGTCTTGTTGAGTTCCACCAGGAAAAGTTGCCCATACCCAAAACGGATAGGATATCTATCAGCATTTGGGCCGTGTACCCAAACCTGTGGTTTTCGAAGGAATTATTGAGCCCAATTCCTCCATACACATGGCCCATAACGGAAAACGGTGATTCGCCACGAGCAAGCATATAAGCGAGCGATGCCATGTCAGGAACTGCAAGCCTGAGGACGCCTCCTAGGGATAAGACGCGAGCCATTTCCGCCAACGCCTTAAATCCGTTCGGCCATTCCACGTGCTCCAGGACATGACTTGCGATAATGTCTTGGCAGCTCGCGTTTGGTATAACGGCCATGTCGCATAGGTCTGCAAGATAATCCGGATTATTGGCCGGGTCGATATCAACGGTCTTGTAGCCTTCTGGTCGTAACGCACGCGACCCGATGTACAGCCGATTCCCGGTTGTTGTCAACTAACACCTCCTGTCAATTGCTGTTTATGGCCTTTATCGACTACGGCGTCGGAAAATAGCAGATTACGACCGTTGTTGTTCTGCTGGAGAAATTCAACGACACGGCGAATGATGGTGTCGGGGCTCTGAGTGGCCATGCAGGGGGCGGGTTCGTGCCCCTTGAGACATCGGCTCATCCATGTCTCCGTCATCCACCAACAGTCGCCACATACTGGCGGGTCAATATTGATATTGCTGGGGTAGCCAAAATACGCGGAAGGTGTCGGGCCAAAGACCACGCAGCTCTTTACTCCCAGTGCGTTTGCGATATGTACGAAGCCACCCTCGTTGTCGATGTGCAAAACGGCGCCCCGTATGACATCGGCGGCTTCTTTCAAGGTAGTTTTGTTCAAGCAATCGACGTCGGCAGATGGCAGGTGTTCGCTGGTATGGATGCCGATTTGCACGACCAGAAGGTCCGGGTACGCACACTTAATCCCGGCCACAACGGAGTCAAAATGCGGGTAGCATTTGGTAGCCGTTGTCCCGCTAATGACAAAGTTGTGGTCGAAGCCATTGTGTATAGTGATGTATGGCCTGTCGCGTATGGTGGCAAAGGGGTGCGGCGCAACCTCAATGTTGAGCATGTCGCTTTCGTAAGGTATCTCCGCGCAGTGATGCAAGAAGTCGCGGCGTGTGGACCCTGTGAATACGGCAATGTGGGCGAGCCCATTATCCAGGCGCGGGTGGTGGTCAATGAACGGAGACAAAGGTTTTTGATGCCGCCAAATCGCTGCCCTCATCGCGAGTAGCTTCGGAGCCCCGCGTAAAGCTTCGGTAAGGCCAGCGGGGCGCACTGTAACAAGAGTATTGATGGAAATGGCAAAGTCGTACGAAGCGGCATCAGTGTCAAATAAAGAGTCCGCGTAGGATGCCTGATAACCTGACAGGCGGGAAAAAAGCCATTCGGCGCGCGGTGGAGAGTTGGCGTAAATGAACAGGTGACAAGGTTCAACGGAGGCGCAGAGGTCACGCAGGAAGCGAGCGGCGACAACGTAATCACCGACTCCGCCGCTAACTTTAATGGCCACCAGCGGAACGCCTAGTGTTTTGGCGGAGCGAAGTGTTTTCGCGCGCTGACGGACATACCAAGGCACCGCATGCCATACGTGAACGATGAGGGTCGGGAATTTCGTCAGGAAGAACTTGGCCGCAAATAACGCGGCCTGCCGGCGACTGCCGGTATCCGCGTAGACCGTGCGCGTCAGTGTTACGAATCGCCGAAGACGTGCCACAAACCTAGACATAACGAGGCGCGATGCTCTCCGGTTGGTGGGCCATTAGTCGTGCATACAGACTCAAGGTCTCGCCAACCACAACCGACACCGCAAACTCCCGTTCCGCCCGCTCGCGTCCTCGCCGCCCCATACGCTTGCGCGTGAGGGGGTCGGCCAGCAATTCGGTAATGGCGCTCGCCAGCACCGCGGGGCTACGAGGAGGGATAAGCCGGCCGTTATCGCCATCCTTTACGGCCTCCCGACACCCAATGGCATCGGTGGTGATGACCGGCCGCCCCATGGCCATAGCCTCCAGAATCACCTTGGGGAGACCTTCGCGGTAATGAGTAGGCAGGCAAAAGAGAGTGGCCTCGCGTAGCGCCGGGCGGATGTCTTCCTGGAAACCCCACCACTCAATGACGCCTTCCTCGTGCCAGGCCCTCAACCGGGCCTCGGGGACGGAGGCGGCATTGCCAAGGTCCACGCCGCCCACCAGCACACAGCGGACGTTCACGCCCTGGGCCTGCAAAAGCCGCGCGGCCTCCACGAAGACGCCTACCCCCTTGGCCCACAGAAGACGTGCGGCCATGACCACGACCGGCGTCCCGGCCGGTTCCGGGCTGGGCCGGAAGGCCCCGGTATCGACACCGGCCCCGCGAATCACCATCGTCCGGTCCAAAGGAGCCGCTTGCATACGCACGCACTCCGCCTGGTCCTCCGGGTTTTCGAACACCACGCGTGCGGGGCCTGGGGCGAGCAGCTGCTTTAAGCCGGTGCGCACGACAGGCCGCAGGAGGCGGGCTTTGAGGGATTGCGAGGAGAAGACAAACCCCATACCGACCGGGGCATTCACGATATGGGGTACGTGCGCGAGTCGCGCGGCGAGCGTCCCGCGGAAAATGAGTTTTAAGCCAATGTGGTGGACGATGTTGGGCGCGAGGCGGCGATAGAGATGCGCCAGATACACGGTGCCTACCAATTCGGCCAATGGATTCGCACCATGGCGCTTCAATGCGAGGGGCACGAACGTGAGACCCTTGCCGGTAATGACCGGGCCTGAGCCCGTATCGGGCGCCAGGACCAGGACCTCGTAGCCAGCCTTGCGAGCGGCTACCGCGCGTTCAAGAAAGTGGGTACAAAAGAAGCGGTCTTCCGGACAGACATACAGCAGACGGCCATGATAGTCGGATGCCGACGCTTGAAGCGCTGGCACGGCTTGACCTGCAGCAGTCGCCCCCCCCCCCCCCCCCCCCCCCCCCCCGCCCCCCCTCCACC
>JAPTWT010000250.1 GCA_028064935.1 Gammaproteobacteria bacterium
TCGTCAAGGAAGGGGTCTTCCGGGCGCAGATCATCGAGCGGGTCATGAAATACGAGGTCTTGGACCAAATCATGACCTTCATTGCGGAGCTTCCAAAAAAGATCAAGGAAAATCAAGGGATTGACTAAGGTTTATCAAAAGGAACCTTTTCACCGCAAAAACGTGCTATCCTGTTGATAGTGTGCTCTTTTACAATCTGGGAATGCAGTTCATCGCCGCACAGGCGATTAAGAAGGGAGTATCAAACTGCACAAAGCCAATTTTTGTGTTCATCGCCGCACAGGCGATTAAGAAGACACCGCCGCCGCCGCCGCGGCCCTGGCCGTCGTTCATCGCCGCACAGGCGATTAAGAAGGGTCGCTCGGCCTGCGCAGCGGCTGCTTACCGGTTCATCGCCGCACAGGCGATTAAGAAGCAGGCGAGCGCGTCCGTGACGACGCCCCAAGGGTTCATCGCCGCACAGGCGATTAAGAAGACGCAAAAAAGGGGGGCATAGCCCCCCGTGAGGTTCATCGCCGCACAGGCGATTAAGAAGGTCCCGGCCGCGAGTCAGGTTTAGGAGAACGCGTTCATCGCCGCACAGGCGATTAAGAAGCTCTGTTCTTGAATACCCTGGCCTACGGGCCTGTTCATCGCCGCACAGGCGATTAAGAAGCTCGGTGTCCTGCATGCGCCGTTGCTCGCCCCGTTCATCGCCGCACAGGCGATTAAGAAGCGGATGGAAAATCACGCGGCCACAGCCTGCGCGTTCATCGCCGCACAGGCGATTAAGAAGCGGCCAAAGTCTCGCTGTAGCTGCCTGCGGGGGTTCATCGCCGCACAGGCGATTAAGAAGGTACCGGCCCCGGGGAGAAGCGCATCGATCGCGTTCATCGCCGCACAGGCGATTAAGAAGTACCCCCCCACCAGACCCCCCCGCCGCTATGCGTTCATCGCCGCACAGGCGATTAAGAAGCGGATGCTCGCCATGGAGCGATCGCCTAAGGCGTTCATCGCCGCACAGGCGATTAAGAAGGGTGACGCCCAGCGCGGCGGGGGTCCAACCCCGTTCATCGCCGCACAGGCGATTAAGAAGAAACGTGGAGGGGCGGAATACCCCTCCCACACGTTCATCGCCGCACAGGCGATTAAGAAGGTACCCCTACCCCCCTTACCCCCACCATCCACGTTCATCGCCGCACAGGCGATTAAGAAGAGCGCCCGCCGGTTCATGTCCCCGGCGCTCGTGTTCATCGCCGCACAGGCGATTAAGAAGGGACGGGTCCACCACGACTTGTAGTCGGCTGGGTTCATCGCCGCACAGGCGATTAAGAAGCATCATTTTTTTGTTCTTGTGTCCGCGTCCCCGTTCATCGCCGCACAGGCGATTAAGAAGGTCCGGGTTGTTGTGGGCCGGGAAGCCGGAAAGTTCATCGCCGCACAGGCGATTAAGAAGACTCTGGAGCGCCGGAAGGCGCCAGAATTTCGGTTCATCGCCGCACAGGCGATTAAGAAGGCAATGTCCGCGACAGTCCCGAGGCCCGGCGCGTTCATCGCCGCACAGGCGATTAAGAAGAACGTCCTGCGGTATAGAGGGGGTTGTCCATGGTTCATCGCCGCACAGGCGATTAAGAAGAAACAATGTCGCGAGGGAGCGCGGCAGGGTGCGTTCATCGCCGCACAGGCGATTAAGAAGTGCGGTATGAGTGTCGGCCCGGGCGAGGCGCGGTTCATCGCCGCACAGGCGATTAAGAAGTTCTCGAAAAGCTAGCCCCGGACGACCGCGTTGTTCATCGCCGCACAGGCGATTAAGAAGTGCGATAGCTGCGTCTTGCCCTCGCGCGTCGCGTTCATCGCCGCACAGGCGATTAAGAAGAATAGCGACTCAAAAAAAACGAGAGAAGACTAGTTCATCGCCGCACAGGCGATTAAGAAGACCCAGAGGGGTTCAAGCCTCAACAATCCGCAGTTCATCGCCGCACAGGCGATTAAGAAGAGTGGCGGCGTCAGCCGCGGGCATCTCGGCTAGTTCATCGCCGCACAGGCGATTAAGAAGTTGGGAATGGCGAGATCCATGCGGCGATAGAGGTTCATCGCCGCACAGGCGATTAAGAAGCTCTCGCGCTCTTTTTCGCGCGGCGGCGGGGCGTTCATCGCCGCACAGGCGATTAAGAAGCGCGGGGATGCGGGGGCCGACAAAAATGTCGGGTTCATCGCCGCACAGGCGATTAAGAAGCACTCGCCGGTTTCTGCGTTCGTGTGCTGCGCGTTCATCGCCGCACAGGCGATTAAGAAGCACCGGGCGCTTTGGGGCACTTGCTCGAAGACGTTCATCGCCGCACAGGCGATTAAGAAGTGCCCGCCGCCGAGTTGCGCGCCTTGCCCGCCGTTCATCGCCGCACAGGCGATTAAGAAGGACTGGGATGTAGTCGGCGTCATGTTTGGGAAGTTCATCGCCGCACAGGCGATTAAGAAGGAGCAAGAAGCTCTTTGACGAGACCCCGCGTGGTTCATCGCCGCACAGGCGATTAAGAAGTGTGGCGGTGGCCAAGATGCGTGGTGGCCAAGGTTCATCGCCGCACAGGCGATTAAGAAGTTTGACAAGCCCAAAGAACAAAGCCTCGGCGCGTTCATCGCCGCACAGGCGATTAAGAAGGCGAAGACCAAGGCGCGGACTCCACCTTTCGTGTTCATCGCCGCACAGGCGATTAAGAAGAGCGCAATCTCTTGCGGTTCCGCTTTTTGCACGTTCATCGCCGCACAGGCGATTAAGAAGCGCGCACCCTGGGCCCATATCGGCTCGCCGTGGTTCATCGCCGCACAGGCGATTAAGAAGTTCGCCGTCTGGCAAGGAGATCGCCGCCGCCCGTTCATCGCCGCACAGGCGATTAAGAAGATATCGAAACGCGATCGCGGAGGCGCGGGGCTGTTCATCGCCGCACAGGCGATTAAGAAGAGAAGGCATGTCGGCGGGCGTGGTGAAGGCTAGTTCATCGCCGCACAGGCGATTAAGAAGACATTTGTTGAGCGTTCCGGCCCGGACGGTAAGTTCATCGCCGCACAGGCGATTAAGAAGCTAGGGATTCCATGCCCCAGGCGGTACGGGCGGTTCATCGCCGCACAGGCGATTAAGAAGGCGAAGACCAAGGCGCGGACTCCACCTTTCGTGTTCATCGCCGCACAGGCGATTAAGAAGAGCGCAATCTCTTGCGGTTCCGCTTTTTGCACGTTCATCGCCGCACAGGCGATTAAGAAGTTTAGGGGCCGAGGCCCCATGGTTGGTTAGGTGTTCATCGCCGCACAGGCGATTAAGAAGCGGACGTGTCGGCGATCCACCCGCCTCCATGCGTTCATCGCCGCACAGGCGATTAAGAAGCGGCGGGGGGCGTGTGTTTTCAGCTACACCCCGTTCATCGCCGCACAGGCGATTAAGAAGGCTATGACCAGGCGACCGGCAAAGAAGCCGCAGTTCATCGCCGCACAGGCGATTAAGAAGGTTGGGAATCCCGAAGAGCTGATTAAGGATGCGTTCATCGCCGCACAGGCGATCAAGAAATGGGGGTGGTCGCAGTTTGCGACCACCCCGAGCGGTTTTATCTTTGTGCAGGCAACCTCACGACAACACCAACCCCCCGCCATTCCCCTCCTCGACATAGGTCGATTCCAACGAATCCGGCGCCGGGTCTGCCCGCATCTCGAGCATCGCCTGCACCCGTTGCGCGGAAATCCGCGCCGCGCGGTCGAGGATATCCTGCACCCGTTCACGGTATCCCCCCGTCAATCCGGGGATCCCCCGCTGCGCCGTCACCGCAAGGCTCTCTTGCACCTTCTGCGCGATGTCCACCGCCCGCTTGACCGCGTCATCCCCCGGCAATCCCAGGTAACTCCCCCAGTCGCGCCATATCCCGCGGGAGAACTCGTCCGTGTGTCCCTCGATGGGCAAAGCCATCCTTTTATGCGCGAGTTTGGGAAGACCCACCACGGGCACCGTGTCGTACCCAGGGGCGATCCGGGTCACCCACCGCCTTCCGCCTTTCGGGCACTCCCGGAGGATGGACAGGTTCTTCCCGTGGAAATCGGTGTCTCCCATGGCCCACGCGGCGACCGTGCGCTCAAAGAAGCGCCAGGCGTCGACCTGGGAGTCCACCCCCATCCGCAGACAGGCCTGCCAGAGTTGGCGGAAGGTCACGCTGTATTTCCTCTGAGAGTGGAGCCCCATGACGGCCATGCCGTCCAGGGCATACCCGTACACATCCGTGCGTCCCTCCTTCGGGATATCGAAGCGCTCCGAAAGCAGGGCCGTGGAGAGCCCGTCCTTGGACACGACCAGGGCATACTCGGGGGTATCGATGCCCGCCGCGCGACAGGCGTTCTGTCCGGCCCACTCCAGGACCGACATACCCGCCAAGAGATGATTGATCTTTTGGGGATCCGGTTTGACCAGCAGCGTGAACGGGGTGAACCCGTCGCTCAACCGGAGTTGCCCGTGACTATTCAGGTAGCCCGGCACCTTCGCCTGCATCCCGGAGATGCGCGGCATGAGAGGGTCGTTCTGGACCGCGGATTCGATGGCATCGACGTCAAAGATGTTCTGCAGCAACACCCCCGTGAAGATCCCATCCTTTTGGTGGCGGGCGAGGTCGCCCCCGGGCGGGATCGTATGGAAGATGGGGGCCACATTCCCCATGGTGAAGCTCATGACCCGCCTGGGCTCTTTGAAGAAATTGCGGACCGGATCGTGGTTGGTAAAATAGTTCTCGTCCTTGGCCTCCGGCAAGAGAGAGTCCAAGAAGGTCTCCCCCGCATCCTCGGTATGGGTGGGCAGGATCCCCGTGGGGAGCCCGTTGAGGGCCTCTTTCAACCGCCACGCCACGCCGTCATAGACGATATTGCCGACCTTGACATCCTGGAGGAGCATGGGGAACTGCTCCAAGGCCGCCAGGGGGGTCATCCCGCTAGGGACGGCGCGGACCCGCCACCCCGCCTCGACGGCGGGCAACATGGGTTCGCTGGCCTCCAGATACGAGCGCTCGGCGGCGCCGAGGCCGTCCAAGAGTTGCAGGAGGTCGGCCGGGGCGGGGGCCGCCTCCGGACAATGAATGGCATCCCGAATGATCTGGATGCGACCCGGGATACGCACGGGGAAATGGATGCCAGGCGAGATCTCGACCATCTTGCCCGTGGGGACCTGGTAGCCCTTGGGCGTGGGAAACAAGACGGCATCGATCCCTGGGGCCAACGGGCGCGTGCGACGGCTGGTCACGCCGCTGTTGTAGATGAACACCTGGCCCTCGTCGTTCATGGGGGAGAGCCCCTTCGAGACGCGCCGGGCCGACTCGCCTATCAGGATGGTGTCTGGGTACCGATAGGCCAGGAGGGCCAGGGCGTAGGGGGAAAGTTCCGCCCGATCGGGTTCGGATGTGGGGAAGCTGGGCGGGTCGTTCTCGTAGTAGACCCCGCGGGCGATGGGGACTAAGAGGCCCTTTTTAACCAAGCTGTACGCCTCTTTTTTGCTGAATCCGGGATAGATAAAACGGAGCATGAAGACCCCCTTATGGACGTTCGCAACGAGTATAGAGAAGGATTGTCACGAAAGCGAGACACAGGAACTATCGTGACGGCCATTGGATACAAGCTATCTTGTGGGAATTTTTCTAAAAAATGAATAAAAAACAATATCTTACAAAGAACTTGCGGAAAAAATTCCCACGGATAATTGGTGATAAAATGAGGACTATCGTGACGGATCCGTCAGGATAGTTATCAAGGTGCGCCACTACAAAAGGGTGGGGTTGACCCGCGGAAATGGTGTCGGAAGACCACTTATTGAGAAAAAAAGGCGGCCCTCCATGGGTAGTGGCCTAGCTTGCGTCAACGCCGCTTTTTCGTGCTAGAATCACTCTTATAACACACACCGAACAAACCCATCCTGATGGGTTGTTTGCTTCCGCTTATTGCGTTTTTCGAGGATAACGCCATGCCCCGTTCCATCATGCGTCTGAAAACCCCTCTCGAACCCTTACCGCCGATCCGCGCCAGCGACAAACGGGTCGTCCGTGGGCCCAGCAGTATAGGGCGGCCCCAGCATGTCAGCGACGTAAACCAGTTGGCCCCCTTCAAGTACCCATGGGCTTGGGATACCTACCTGCGCGCACAAAACAATCGGTGGTTGCCGACCGAGGTGGGTATGGGGCAGGACATCCTGACCTTCAAGACCAAGCTGTCCGAGGCCGACCGCCACACCTACCTCAATACCCTCTCGTTTCTCTCCACGGCTGACATCATGGCGATGCGCAATATTGGATTGGCGATCATGGAGAAGGTTACGGCCCCAGAGATTACGATCTACCAAAGCCTGCAAGTCCAAGAGGAAGGCATCCACACCTGGACCTACCAACACTGCATCGAGTCCCTAAACCTCGATCAAGGCGAAATCTACAATCGTTACCGAGTCATCCCCGAGATCCACCAAAAGATCGCGATCGCCAATGAGCGCCTGCATTCCGTGCTGCGCGCCGACATCGACTTGACGGATCGCGACTCCCTGCATGATTTTTTGATGGCTTACAGCTTCTTCGCGGCGGTCTTCGAGGGGGCGTGGTTCTATAATGGGTTCACCCCGGTTTTTGCCTTGGCCCGCCGTGGCTTGATGACCAATACCGCGGAGCAGTTTCAGTACATCCTGCGCGACGAGGTCGAGCACGCCAAGTTCGGGATCAACGTGGTCAATGAGATCGTCAAGGAGGAAGGGGTTGCTCTCGACCCCAAGGCCTTCCAGCAGATGTGGGAGGAGTGCGAGGCCGCCGAAGATGACTATATTCGTTACGTCCTCCCCGTGCCGATGGTGGGGTATTCCGCCAGCCAGCATATCGAACAGTTCCGGTATCTGGCGAACGTCCGTTCTCGGGCCCTGAACATGAAAGAGCCATTCCCTGGCGCCCAGAACATATTGACCTGGCTCGAGGAGATGTCGGGCGGAACCCGTAAAGAGAAGAATTTTTTTGAGACCCGCGTGACGGAGTACCAGTCCGGCGGCAGCTTGAATTGGGATGATGATCCCGCCACACCGGCACCTTAATGGGGGGCGTTCGTTATGTTAAATATCGTTCATCGGGCTATCGGACCCAAACCCACGCCTCGCCCGCCAGGGGTCTTTGCGTATCATATCCTTGACTGCGGCGACGCCGGTCAGTGTCGGGTCTCCCTGGTCGCCAGCACCGAGGATGGGCGATCCCATCAACACCGTCTGGATTGCCTCATCCACCGGGAACCGCTGGCTGCGGAGGGGGAGCCCCCGGTCGCGGTTTATGCCGCCGAGGATGGTTCCTTGCTGCGCTCCACGGGGCCTTGCCCTGTGACCGTGGAGGATCTGCGCGCATGCCAGATGATCGGGCCATTCCAAGTAAAAATCGGGGTCCAAGGCGGGGTAGCCTTTGTGGAGGATTGCCCTTTCTGGTCTCGGGTGGCGATCTTCGATTGGGACGAAGATGAAGCGGATCGATCCCCGTTGCCGGTGAGCTGGCAAGACCTGGCGGCTCGGGCCGACATTCCCGTTAAGGATACCTCCCCGGATGCCCCCTCCATCACGGGGGATCGTGTTGTTGTCAGCGTGCTGGGTGGGGTTGCCGATTGGTGGGCGGACCCGTCTTTTGATGTCAATATCAGGGATTACGACAATGATCCGGATATAGATGAGGACGAGGACGCGGATACGGAAGATGCGCGGCCGTCACACCCATAAACTCGTTTGGAGGTCTACCATGTCTCACACCCTTCACAGCACGCCTTTAGGCACCGAAGAAGCGGGGGCCCTGCAATCTTGCGGGACCGCCCTGCGCCTCTATCGGGAACGCCTCTGGGGGTATAGCCAGGAAGAACTCGCCAAATTGTTGCTGGTGCCTCAATCCTGGGTGCGGCGCATGGAAGAGGGTGACCCAAACATCCCGTTAGGGGTGTGGATGCGGGCTTGGCGGCGGGTCTACAACGACCCTATCAAGGGGGAGACCCTCCTGCAGGCGGTCCAGAAGCTGGCGGGGGACCCCGCCGACATCATCGCGCGCGCCGGGATGGTAGCGGCCGCGCAGGCGGCGGGCGAGCCCGTCAATCCACGCATCAGCGCCGATGCCGCCTACGATATGGAGTCCGAGCAAAAAGAGGTCCTGAACTGGATGAGTAGGATCGCGCACCGCCCGCCGCAGACCGCCGAGGACCCAACCGATCCAGAAGACCCCACATCCGGAGGGATTTCCCCATGAGCCCGGTCCGCCCTATCAGTGACACCATGGGCATCACCGTCTATCTCTGGGACCCCACCATGCCTCCCACGCCCGGGCAACACCCCAGTCAAGCCCATTGGCGACCCTGCGGCTACCTTGTAACCTCCGAGGGGCCCGCTAAAGGGCGGTTTACGTATTTCCCTGACTATCAGGGGCCGCCCCTGGATCCGATCAATCTGGATTATCGCAAACACCCCAAGGGCGCCCCCTTCATCCCCCCGCCCAACACCCTTTGGGGGGTTTTCAAGGATATTCTGCCGGGGCATTCTGGGGATCGTTTGTTGGGTGCGCACTTCCCTGGATACAGCAAACTCAACGACATGGGGAAGCTGATCTTCATGGGGCGCCAACTCATGAAGGGGTTGCTGTTGGTGCCGCGGGTCATCGAGCGAGAGAATCCGGAACGGTACATCAGCGGGATCGAATACCTGGAAATACTGCGTCAAAAAGTCCTTCAGGGATCCTTGGTCCTAGACGAGGAAAACGTGTATGGATTGACCAGCGTGGGAGGGGCGCGCGACAAGGCGGCGATCGAACTCCGAGAGGGGGAGCAGACGCGCTACTATATCGCTAAATTCAACCATGCCCAGGATGCCTATGACAGTATGGTGCATGTGGAGTATATCGGGCTGCGGTGGGCGGCGGTGGCCGGAATCCGGACACCCAACGCCCGGGTCGTCGAACTCCCCAAGACCAGGAAGCCGGTATTGCTCGTCGAGCGTTTCGACCGCGGCCCCGTCCCCACATCCAAGCAAGCAACGACCGTCTCCCGCGCCCACTGCTTGAGCCTAAAGACCCTGCTTGGCGTGGACAATACCGGCATCCACCGTTCGGCGGCGGATGTCCGGGACGTAGCCGTGGCACTCGACAAGATCGGGTGTTCCCGAGAAGAGCAAGACGAATGGATCCGCCGGATCGCCTATATGGCGGTCGCGCAGATCAGCGACAACCACCTGGGAAACTTCGAGGTGATGCTCGATCCGCAAAACCAGTGGCGGTTGACTCCGGCTTTTGATTTGGTGCCGACCCCTGGGCAATCCCCATTCTCGACGCGGATCTGTGGGTTTTCCCATGCCGATGGCATCGTAAACACCCGCTTTCCCGAGGTCGTGGCGCGCCACTTAAAGCGCCCGCAGGCTGAGGTTGAGTCCCTGGTGTACGGGGTGTGGGAGAAACTGGCCCAGCACGGGGAAGACATCATCGCAAAGTCCGGGGCGAGCCCCGCCGATCAGAAGATGATGCGGGAGATCCTTAAAGCTGATCGCCTGCAGGCGTGCGTGCAATCTTGGCGGGACGGCCTGACGGCGGGGCCCGACCCGCGTTAGGGCGGTCCTGTGGGCGTGTGGCGGCCACCTGACCGGGGGACGCCACCCATCTCAAGACCTCGAGTCGATCGCCGCGGAGAAGGGCCAGCAGGCGGTCCCCGCTGACCAGGACGACGCGCCCCGCACCTTCCATCAGGATGGCGCGGCTGGCGGGCCCCGTCCGTCCCGTATGAATGAAGAGCCCGCGCCCCCGGCGGCCCGAGTGTCGACGCACGCACTGGGCGAACGCCGCGACGTGTTCGGGGGTAATGCTCTGGGCGTAACGCTTGCACTGGATTAAGCGCCACCGCCCGATCTTGACTCGCCCATCGATCCCCCCGTCCCCCGTGTACCGGCGATTCCGCCGGATCGCGAAACCCGCGACCCGGAAGGCCTCGAGCACCAGTTCCTCGAACACGAGAGGGTCGATGCGCCGGAGGACCCCAAAGGTACGGGGAGCGCCTTGTGGAGTGGACAACAGGGCGCGCGTAGTCCGCAAGACGTGGCGGGCGGCCCGGATACGGATACGGTGCCCGCGGGGGAGACGGGTTTCCCATAGGCGTGAGAGAAGGGCCCGCAGGCGCCGCCAGAAGCCTAAAGGGGGCGTGCGAGAGGGTGAGGGGCTAGTGGTCATGGCCCCCCCTAAACAAACCCGCCAAAGGGGTCACGGAACCGAACCGAGCCGGACTGGACAAGCCATAAGGATCATTTATATTGTGACTGTTCAACTTTTGGAGAATCTCTGTGCATACAACACGGTTGCGTTCCTTCCTCGCGGGAGGGTTTTTGATGGTGGGTGTGGGAGTCTGGGCCGCGCCGGTCCAGGCGTATCTTATAGCCGCGCCGGTCCCTGTTGCGCACAGGGTCTTGCGGCGGGAACGGTTGATGCACATGCGCGATCGACTGAATGACAGGATCATGATGCTGCGAAACCGTATGGCGGAGATGCAAGGGCATCCCCATATGCGTATGCGCACACAGGAGCGCATTGATAGGCTCCGCGCCAGGCGCGACAGGGTGAATGATCGGCTGGGGTCGAATTCCGACTAGATACCGGTTCGATATTCGTTGGGGACTGCCTAGCGCACTTCACAGAACGGCCACCCGGTCGTCATTGTCGCAACTTTCTCCTACCACCACCCGCGCGGTACCCGTCAGGGCCGCGCGGGTGGCTTGCCGCCCCTTTTCTTGATCGAGAAGGCGTTGCTCGATATGGGCCAGTTCCGCCCTGGCGCGCTCTGTCTTGGCGTCGGACTCTGGCAAGAGTGTCGTCTGGATATGCTCGATTTTCTTTTCGATCTCGTGATGTTCCTTGAGTAGCGCGGATTGCTTATCCGCGACATCCGCTAGGATCTCGGCGTGGCGTGCGGGGTGTAAACGCTTGACCAGACGGTCCGGCGAGGAGAAGCGCGCTTGGTTGACCATATGGGGGTGCATGCCGTTTGGGTCGATCGCGGGATAGGCCAGGCGCACCAAGAACCGGGTATTCTCTTTGAGTCCCACCAAAGACACGGGGGTATTCCGGCACCAAACGACCTCGTTTTCCACGCGGGTCTTGATGTATTTGAGGAAATCCTGGCGATCCCCGATCTCCTTGATGGGGGTCTCCGTGTGATCGCACAAAAACCAGACCTCGGGTTCTTCGATGGTGGGCAAGGCCTCCTCGAAGAGTCTGGTGTTGTTATAGGCACCCCTACGGTACTCGTTGGTGCTCAACGCGTTATGGAGCCGTTGGCGCTCGCTCAACAGGAACCGGGTTTGCGCCTCACTCTCGGCAATCTCGGCATCCGCCTTAAATTTCTCCATAACCAGGGGATTTCCCGAGGCGGTGGCGGCGATCTCGCCCATGGTCATCACCGCCTCCAAATCAAAGGTCCGCTGGGTGTACTCGCCACTCAAGATGGCGCGGAAGGTATCGATCTTCCGCTGCAGGAGCTGATACCGGAAGGCGTCCGGCGATACCGCCCCTTCCTGCGACACCGAGGCATAGAAGTAGACGTGTCCCTGGTCATTGCGGTTGCCTTGGCGGATCATGCGTCCGATGGACTGTTCCACGATATCAGGGCGCCACGGCGGCAAGACCAGATGGATCGCGCACAACAATTCCTGGGCGTTCACGCCCTCGGACATTTTGCCAGAAGACCCTTCAAGGATGCGGATGGCCCCGCTGTTGACGCGGGCGAAGAGGTCGGCGCGCGCGGCGTCGGTCGTGGCGTCATGGATGGCGGCGATCTCCGTCTCCGGGATGCCGAGTTTCACCAACCTGCGTGTAAGGTCCGCGTAGAGGTCGATGGCGTTCTGGCCTCCGGGGACACCCATATCCAAAAACACCATCTGGGTGCCTTTGCGTTCGCTGGTCTCGTGGTAGATCTTGGCCACCTCCCGCGCCACGACCGCGATCTTGCTAGACGTTTCATCATCCGGGTCGAACGCCCCCACACTGTCTAGGACATTCTGCCTCTCTTTCTCGGGGAGTAGACGCATATCGCAGGAGGTCTTGGCGGCGAGATCCATGAGGGTGAAGACATGGTCTGTTTCTCCATCCAAGTTCGATTTACCCAGGGCGCGCGCCGCGATCTCGTCCATCATGGCCTGCTGTTGCCGGGACATGGGCACCTCGACCGTATGGATCACCTTCTCCGGCGTTTTGATGATGCCGGGTGCGTCCCGCTCGATGGTGCGACGGTCGGTGGTCGTCAAGAACATGCGGATCACGTCCGGGACGTTGATCAGATGATCGCGCGACCGCAGTACCCATCCAGCCCCCGCGTGATGGGGTTCCCAATGACTCCGCTCGCTGATAAAGGTAGACCGGAAGGCCTCTAGGGTCGCCAAACCAGTCCGACGCAGCAGATCTGGATGGGTGTAACGGATCATGGTGTGGATCTCGTTCAAGGTGTTCGAGATCGGGGTGGCGGTCGCCAGGAAAACCCCGTAAGGGTCGTTCCGCAGGTGGCGTATCGCATTGGTCTTCATCAGCATGTCGCGCGAGCGTTCGCTTTCGTACCGCTTGAAGGCATGGGCCTCGTCGACGAACAACAGATCGATACGGAGATCGGTGTCGAGACGGATGGCGTCATGTCCTTCCTCCATAACGGATTTAAGGCGTGCCTCGAGCGAACGGACGCGCTTGGCGATCTGTTTGACCGTGAAGTTGCGGACACCCGCGGACTGTAGAGCCTCCAGGGAGTCCTTCGACTGGACGATCTCGTCCAAGATCACGCGCTCTTTGACCTCACGGCTTATATCCATCGCCCGGAAGGTCTCGTGGGTGACGATGATGGCATCGCACCGCTGGGTCATGGCCTGGGCCAGGAATCGGGCTCGCCCCTTAGGCGACAGGTCCTTGTTGTCCATGACGATGTAGCGATTATGGGGAAAGGCCATCTGCGCGGCCTGGGCGAACTGCACCAGTGTGGATTTTTTCACGACGATCATGGGGTGACGGGCGAGCCCCAACCTTACCATTTCGTGGGCGGCCACGATTATCGTCAGGGTCTTGCCCATCCCCACGTCATGGCCGATATCCCCGCATTGTTCGCAGATGGCACGAAAGACCATGTTCTTTTGCGTCGGGTACATGGTGAGCGAGGGAGACATGCCCGTGGGGGGCGGGGATTGCGCACTCGCTTCGTAGGTGGGGGTGACATAGCTATTGAATTGCCGGTTATAGATGTCGCACAAGAGGCGCGCGCGGCCGGCGTCTTCCCAGAGAAAGGTCTGGAAACGCGCCTTGACTTGTTCGGCGGATTTCTGCGCGGCCTGGGTTTCTGGGCGATTCAATACCCTGACAGTCTCTCCGGAAGGCCCCTCGGACTCGTCGTAGACCATGATGGGTTTCCGTTGGAGCAGATGTCCCACGATCGTAGCGCTCTGTACGCGGCTCGTTCCCAAATGACCCACGGAGTTCAAGACCCGATGGCCCTGTTCCGTCAAGACCCAGCCCGTCATCTCGTGATAAATAGCCATGGGGGTTGTGGCTAAGCGCGCCGCGGCTATAGACGGCAACAGAGACCGCAAAAAGTCGTTCACGACCGTGTCCGGCACCCACGAGGCGCCCATATCAACCAGCAGGTCTCCTGGGCCTACCTGCGGGGGCAGAGCGGACTCCAATGCTTGGACGTTGATCTCATACTGGGGATCCGTCCGGGCCGCCTCCCGCGCGGCCGTGAGCCGGTCGAGAAGGTAGCCCGACAGGTATTGGGCGCGGAGCACCAGGGTCTGGCGGGCTGGGTCGCGGAACACGAGTCCTTTTTCGATCAATAAGGTCTCGATGGACTCTTGTCCAGACTCCCGCGCGGCGGGCGTCAACAGGTCGTCGATGGCGCGTAAGGCCTCGTCATCCAAAACGCCCCGCTGCACGTAGACCGTGAGCATGGCATCGGAGATGTTGTCCACGGTGTGGGGCGCGGGAGGGGCTGCGTTTTCGTGCAGGGAGCGCGTGAAGATGTCGGCCTTTTTTAGGGCCTTTGTCTCAGGGTCCTGAACTATAAGGGCCAGCAAGCGTCCAGCATAGGGGTCGTCTTGAAAGAGACGCCGGACCTTCGGGGTCGTCAACAAGCCGTGACGCTCGACACAGGTATCGTAAGCGGCGTTCAAGGTGTCGCGCGCGGCATCCGTGTCGCTCCGGAAGACCTCGCGCAAGGCTTCGCGCACCGCGATCACATCGGTTAGGATGCGCCCTTGTGGGCTATCCAATGGGGCTACCACACGGTAGGTCCAGCGTTCCTCGTTTTCGTCTTCGTTTTCCCCACTTATCGTGGGCAGCCCCAGCTCGATGATGCTTGGGGGATCCCCTTCCGGATGGAGACACAAAAGCCCCGAGATCCATCCTTCCTCACCGGCGGTTTGCGGCGGGAGCGCGACCACGGGCGCGGAGTCGGCAAGGGGGTTTTCGAGGACGGTGACCCCTTGGGGAGGGGCCTCTCGGGCCTGTTTTTGAATCTGGGTATGCAGGGTTTCTTGCAGGCGTGGCCCTAAAACAGCCCCGGCGCGCGCGGCGATCGAGAGCTTGCCGCCAAAACGGCCATTGACCTCGAAGCGCCCTAATATCCGTTCCGGGTGACCCCAGAACACGGAATTGACCCCCAAGCGCTTCGCTTTCGCGATCTCCGCGTCCGCCCCCTCGGGAGGGTCTATCCCGTGGTCTGGGTACCACTCCCGCAACTCCTGGGTGTTGACCGTCTCTAGGAGACTGATGGGACGGCTTTCCAGAAACGATGTGTCGGGGGCCTCGCCCGGGAACAGGGCGCGGAAGATGAGGGCGTCTTCGACGACCTCGGTCCCGGCTTGCGCGCTCTGGCTGTTGGCGGGCAAACGGGCTACGGCCAGGAGGCGCCCCATGCGCCCAAGGGCTTCGCGGGTGGCAGGGTTCATCTTGTCCAGTGTGTAGGCACTGGTCAAGAAGACCCCGATTCCACCGGGGCGCAACAACGAGAGGCTGCGCTCTATGAAATAGTCATGCAGGGAACGGTATTGGCGATTTTGTCCC
Organism: Gammaproteobacteria bacterium; assembly: GCA_028064935.1. The sequence goes on from JAPTWT010000250.1 coordinate 15,051, forward strand.
TGGTCGTAGACCGCCACGTTGGCGAAGGGAACGTTAGTGATGACCGCATCGAAAAAATGGGGCGGAAAGGACTGCTTCTCGAAGGGCCCCTCGCGCACCTGGACCTCGGGATAGAGGGCGCGCAGCACGTCGGCGGCGATCGGGTCGATCTCCACGGCCGTCACTTGACTGCGGCGACGCACTTCGGGGGGCATGAGCCCCAGAAAGATCCCCGCGCCCGCGGCGGGTTCCAATACGCGGCCGCCTTGGAAGCCCGCCGTCAGGGCGGACTGCCAAAGGGCATCCACGACCTCGGGGGACGTGTAGTGGGCGTTTAGGACGCTGGCCTGCAAGATGAGTTGCGCCTGTCCCCAGTCTGGGCTTCCGACGCGGGTGGCGGCCCGCTCCATGAAAAAGGCCTCTAGCTGCTCTTGGGCATTGGCCGCCCATCTCTGCCTGGTGTTTGCGTTCAAAACCTCTTCCAGGGCTCCCCAACCGACATAGCGGGAGAGGGCGCGCTGCTCCGCTGGTGTGGCGGGGCGTTCCTCCTGACGGAGCGTGGTTAAGATTTTCAGGGCCTCGGTGTTGCCTTCCGCGCGGACCGCGGGCTGAAAAGACTGCCACGCCAAGTCTGCGGGCAGGGGGGCAAACAGGTTCGCCTCAAGGTCTGCCCCTTCTGCAGCGGTTTCCAGGGCATCCTGGGTCAAAAAGTCTTCCGCTTCCCTATCCTCCGCTGGGGGCGGCGGGACCTGGGCGGTTAGAGGGGGTCGTTCGCTGGACTGATCTCCGCCAGGGCCATCTCCTGGGCGCGCATCCACAGGTTCGCGGTCAACCCGATCTGGGTCGCCGGATTCTGGCTCGACGGCGGGACGCTCTCCTGGAGGCGCAGGAATATCTGGTAACACCGCCGCTGGAAGACCTTGTGGAGACGCTCCTGTAAGGGTAGATCGATCGTCAATAGCAGGGCGGGCGTCACTTGAGGCTGCGGGATGAGTGGTGGATGGTTGGGTCTCATAACGGCTCCTGTAGGTTGCCATGACGGCGTCGGATACCCCCCAGAGTATCGCCTCCAGGGGGAGTTGGGACAAGCCCACGGTCGGGAAAAACCGTGTCAGCGCGTTTTTGATGGCTATCTTGCGGGTCGGAGTAATAACGGCGCGCAGACACAACACGTCGCGGCCCTTGGTGTCTTTCCATGTTTTAGCGGCAAACCCGGACTCCCGCAACAGGCGAGGCAAACCTTCACGGGACGCGAGCGAGGGATTCCCCGCAGGCAGGGTCCGCAAATCATAAACGAGCTTGTCCGCTTGTCGAGGATGGGCCGTAACCGTCAAAGACCATCCATAAGCACGCAGATCCCACCACCGCATCGTCGTTTCTCCCGTAATTTTTAAGGGCTGGGCCCATCCTCACGGACGGCCTCCCCTAGCAATGTCAATAAAATCTGGGCGGCGGGGTGGTCTTCCGTCCACCCCATAGCGGTCAAGGCCTCGGCGATCTCTTCTTGGAGGATAGTCCCGTCCGCGGTCCGCCCTTGCTCCAATCCGCCCTCGGCGGCGAGCAGCGGGGCAAACCGGCTCTCGAGCAGGGCCGCCTGGGCCATATCGGCGGCGGACTGGTGGCCTGACGCGGGGCTGACCTGGAGTCCCGTCATATCGAACGCGGCCGCCCCCGGCGTATGGACCAGGGTGTGCTGTTTGGGTAATTCCTCGCCGATGTGCCATGACCACACGGAGGGGATATGGTCGCGTTGGTCTACGCTCTGGCGGGTGATGTTGCCGGGGTTGAAACAGAGCGTCTGCCCGCGCGTCTCGACGGGTTTGGTATCGTGCATGTGCCCGTTAACCAAGAGTCGCGCCCCGTCGATTTCATACAGGGCACCCGCTCCCGGGTAATGCCCCCCGAAATCCAGGTCGGCATGGGTGATGACAACGGTCTGCTCTGGCGGGCAGGGACTGACGATCGCGTGCGGGATCTCATGGTTGTAGGGTACGGCCAGCAGCGCCACGCGCCCCGCCGTGGTCTCGATCGTCACGGCGCAGGTCTCGGGGGTGTGCATGACCCAGATAGCCTGGGAATCGGCCAGAGCATACAGGGAGCAGTCCGGAGTCAACTGGCTCTCCTCGTGCTTGTCGTGATTGCCCAGGTTGCATAAGGGGCGATACGGGGCCTGCGTCAAGAGCAGACGGAAAAGCTGCGAGAAGATCCAGGGAGTGGCATCCCGCGGGGCCTGGAAGAGATCGCCCAAAAAGACCGGCACGAGGCGTTCCTCGGTGGCTATACGAAAGGCCTGCTCGATCTTGTCGAGGACTACCCCCGCGAAATCGACCTCTACGCGGCGACCGGGACGCCGCAGAGAAAGGTGGGGGTCGCCGATAAACAAGAGTCCCCTGGGTGCCTCATCTAAGTGAGTGGGCGATCCCTTTGTTATGTAAGGGGTCCACTGAGTTGGAATACAGGGATTCATGACAGGCTCCGGACAGAAAAGTCATCCCGGTCCTCGGGATCCGGGGAAAACTGGGTGGCGTGACGGTGTATCCCCAAAGACGGGGTTTGCCTCTCTTCGTCGTCCTCCATGGTGTGTCCCTCGGCAAAGGCAGTCCCACACAAGGGGCACACCTCGTACTCGTCTTTGAGACGCTGCATTTCGGCCTCGGCGGCTTGGCGGTCTCGGAGGGCGGTCCGCGCCGCCTCCTGTAAGGCCCGCCCCTGCTCACTGAGATCCTGGGTGCGCTTCAAGACTTGCTCGAGGGGCCCGGTAGGGGCTATGGTCGGGGCTACCGGGCGCGGCCGGGTGGCAAGGCGCGCATACCGGGCGGCCTGCTCCTGGTAACGCCGCAGGCGCTTCCCCATGGCTATGATCGCCTGGGCGTCCGGGAGTACGGGCGCCACGGGGCGTTCCACGGTGGCGACGCGCTGCAGTGCCAGCAGGCGCGTCCCTATAGTCGTCAAGCGGTGTACGAGACCGGATACCTCTGCCACCGGCGGGAGAGTGGGGGGCGTAGGCCGGTCGGTGGGGATGTTACGGAGGCGGGCGAGGCGCGCCGCCCAACGGTCGAGATCCTCCACGGTGCGGGCCAAGAAAGCCGTCTGAACCGGGGCGGGGGGCGCGGGCATCTGTGCGCGTGCCGCGCGCAGGCGCATGGCCCGATCCTGGTGATGGGCGCCACCCTCCAAACGCTCGGTCAGGGGTGTCAACCGTTGCACCGACTCGTCCATCTTTTGGATGGTCGATAAAGACTCTTGCGCATCCTGCAACCGGGATTTTGCGTCCTGCAACAACGGGATCACCCGTTCCTGGATGGCGCGAATCCGTGCCAGGCTCACCTCGCCCTCGCGGATGGTTTTACGGTCCGCATCCATCCGCTGCTTCCAGAGGCGCCGGATGGCGTCGAGCAACCCCGCCTCGCGTCCAATGGAGAGGATCGAGGCCCGCTTCGTGTCGGGTTCATCCAACAGGAATACGGGGTTTTTCTGATTGCCGATCTGGACGTCGAGCCCATCCAAGCGGGACATCCCCAGCACCTTCACCACCCAATCCGGCACTTCACGGCCCGCGCCTCCATCATGGAGAAGCGCGCCCGAGGCGTCGGTAAGGCGGTAGAGGGTCTTGGGGTTGCCTTTGCGTCGACGCTCCCAGGTCAAGACCTGACCCTCGGGGAGATCCAGGGTGACGCGCATAAAGTCACACCCATGGCGAATCAAGGCGTCCGAGCTTTCCCCGTAGGCCAGGGCCCGCAGGGAGGTCACGACCGCGGATTTCCCGATGTTGTGATCGCCCGTCAAGACGGTCAGCCCTGGACTCAAGGGGATCTCCGTATGGGCGTGGGACAAGCAATTCTCGAGGGTGATCCGGCGAATCCCTGGATGCCCTTCGGGGAACGGGGGTGGCTGTCCCTCGGGGAGCTGCGAACAGACGGAATTGGGTCCCGTGCGGACCAGGGAGACCTGGAATCCGGTATCGAAGATTTGGGCGTCGTGATGGCTGATCAAGAGGGTCTGGATGCCACCCCCTTTGGCGTTATGGGCCAACTGGGAAATGACCTGCCCGAAGGCCGGGATCCGGTCGGGGCGCAGCCAGCAATCGGGTTCGTCCAGGATGATAAAAGGGCGTTGCCCGCTGCGGGTCAGGGCGATATAGCGCAGGCCAGCAACGATCACGTTGGTAAGGCTTCCCCCGTTGCCGTCAAGGATATCCTCGGGTTCTTGGTCTTCGCCCTCGGTGTTTTTGCGCACCACGGACAAGGAGAGGGCGGGGAGGTCGCGTTTGGTCTCTAGGGCGAGGACTACGCGTTGTTCTCCCTCGGGGAGGACGTCTTGCACAAGCGCGGTCAAGAGAGTTTCGTAATGACCCACGCTGCGTTCATGGGCGCGTGTCGCTAGGCGCTCCACCAACGCTTCCACGTCCGGACGCAGGGCCAAGCGCCCCTTGGCGAGCGCGATCTCGGTGGTGAGGGCGTCGATCTGGGCTTGGCGAGAAACGCAGAGGGCGTCTTGGCGCGCCCAGCGCTCGCGCGCCCGCTGCAACACCAAGGGATCGGGAATAAGGGAAGGCATGCGCACGGTCCTCGGTACATGCACCCCCTATAAGGAGTGCGTCACTGTGCTATTGAGGGAATTTTAGCACAGACAAACGCCTCAAAGATAGGGGCATTTTGGGGTCACCGTGGATGCGAAGGCGTGAGGGTATCCGTGGCCCTCACACCAATCGCCTGCTCTCATGGTTAGGGGCGTGGACCGTCGGTTTGTGCGTCTTCCGCACACAGCGAGGCGTAATCTTCGCGCGCCTCCGTCATGTCCACGGTATCTTCGCCATGGAACACCACGGGTGTTTCTGGAAAGAGGGGCGTTTGCGCCCGCAGGGCCTGTAGTTCCTCGAAAGAGCAAAACACACTTTCGGCCGGATATTCCGGCGCGATAAACGTAAATCCGTCCGATGTAACCGACAGACTTGTGGGCGGGCAATACGGCTCTTCCGCTCCCTTCGGAGGAAAGCCCTCCATCACGCGATGTTCCCTTGCCCGCCCGATACATTGAGCCAAACCGTGTTCGACGCAGACCTGTCGTAAGCGTTCCACGGTGGCGAGAAAATCGGCGTCGGCGTCCAATACCCAATACCTGGGCGCATTGTCGTTTTCACTGAACACGCCCAAACAGATCAAGAGAGCGGGCTTTTTTGTCATGGATTGCTCCTTTTCCGGTTGCTTTCATTATGGGGATGTTCAACGCGGTCCCGTCTCTTGTTCTTCATCTTCGCCAAGATCATCTGGCGCGCGATCCCAAGGGCTCTGCCCTTCTGGTGCTGTCGCGCCAGGGGTTGCGCCTAATCCATCGACCACCAAATTCATCTCCCGGCCCACGACGGCTTTATTCTGTTTTGGGAGATACCTCGCAAAAAACAACCCCGCCATACGCAAAGCGATCTTGTTGATTTCATCATCCAGGATGGCGTCGTGAAAAGACTCATAAAACTCATGAGGATGCTCGTGCTTACCGGCGCTACCCCCGGTATGCAGATACTCGTGAAGCACAAGGCCTACGAGCTTAAAGATCGCCTCTGGTTTTTTGGTGGCCTCCTTCAATATTTCCCGGTTAATGGTGATGGTGGCGACGCCATCCGTCCATGCCTCGGCGGTTTGGGATTCACCGACCTTTATGGTGCGTACGCGACCGGCATTCTCGGGATTGTTGTAGAATCCGTTCTCCCACCTAGGTGCTCCTCTGAAAAGACTGGCGTCACGGATATGGCGATTCTTGGCACGCAGAAGACGAAGTATCTCTTTCTCATTGGCCGTCAGCTTTTTCTCGTCAATTTCATGGTGATCGGCGCTATATCCGCGCGCTAAGACCGCAAACGGCACATAGTCGGTACACAATCCACTATACCCTGTGTATCGGCGTAAGACCTCATCTAATTTTTTCGGAGTCGTCCCCCATTCCTCGGGGGTCTCCGTGGCGACCACTTTGTGACCATCATGGGCTAGACGGCCCGCTACACGTTCTTGACCGTCTGGTGTCACTGTATAAGGGGTGCGATATCGCATACCCCAGGTCTTGAGCGAGAGATATTTCCCGTTAGCCATGGCGATTATAGGAAGAGACTGTACCTCGTCTGTGATCGGCCCACCAGATAGGAGACCCTGAATGACGAAGCGACGTTCTTCATCGGACAAAACTGTGCGTCGTGATTTGATGATCGCTTGGTCGCCGCGCGCCTTGAGGGTTTTGGACAGGTTTTTCCACACCGCGCACTGCTGCGTCAAAATATCATTGCGCGCGAAGTTGACCTCTAGGGCCTGTTTGCTGACTACGATTCCCGATACCCCGTACCTACTCTTGTCGTACGAGGCGACATACATCCCCATGTTGTAGACTTGCAATGGTCCTTGTGACGCTGGTTTGTAATAGGCGTCACCCAGGTCCTCGAAGCCCTTCAAAACCTTCGGGTCTTGCGAGATCGTCTCACCGTTGACGATCACGGGGATTTCAGAGTAGGCGCATAGGCGCTTCAAATTGTGGAGCAAGTTCAACTGTTGCGAGAGGGTGAGCGGCTCATATAGATCCGCCCGCACCTGACAACCTGGGAATGGGGTCTGCCCATCATCCAGTATATAGTCTAACCCCTTATTTTTGATATCGACTTTCATGAGAAACTGCTGGGAGATCCATGTGTTGACCCCAAACGCAAAGAGTTGACCGCGCCCCATGCGAAACCGCCCATAACGGGCATCCCCGGCTTCATGGGGGGTCCCGAATTGCTCGAAGTGGTCCTCGATCTCCTTGCGCGACTGAAACCCCCGCCCATCGTCCTCGATCAGGAAATGGTTCCCGTCCAAGGTAATGATGACCTTGGTCGCTTGGGCATCAATGCTGTTTTGAATGGCTTCCTGAATTGCCTTCTCCACGGTTCCCGCTTGATTCTTGATAACAGAATAGAGGAGGTTCTCGTGCATACGAAAAGAGCGATTCTCAGCCATTACACGGGTCTCCTGGTTGCGATGTCGTCTGGGTCTTCCCAGTTAAAAAGGGTGAACACTTCCACGCAGATCAGGACCCCGTTGGCGGCGATCTCATAGGCGCTGCCGCCCGCACACACGCAATACTGGGCCACCTCGCGCGCGGGCAGTCGCACGGTGCCGTCCGGAAACATATCGGCGATATCCATATTCGCCACCGTGATGAGTTCGTTGGGCTCATGGACCAGGAATTGGGGGGCCACCCCCAGGTCGCAGGCCGCGCGCAGGCGGTGCGTCCCCTCGATCGCTGCCCAAAAATCTATACAGTCCACCACCCGGATTAAAGGCGCGCCCATGCCCCGCATCAGGCGCGTGACGGCGGCCAGATGCGCGGCGCGGGGTTGATGGATGCTATAGACGCGCATGGCGGCCCCTAAGGGGAGGGGGGGCCGTCTGGGTCTAAGTCAGCCCCCCTATCCTCATCTGGATCTTCCCCCAACAAACGCAGGGCCGTGTCGGCCTCCTCGTAGGCTTGGTTGAGGTCTTCCCATGCCACTTCGCTGGTTTTCTCACCCGCCTTGTACGCCTGACACAGCACCTTGAGCGCCGCGATCGCGGCGGCGTATCCTTGATCTTTTTGGACCAAGGCGTCGGGTGATGGGTACGCCTCCACGGGGGTGACTCGGAACTCGATCGGGACCCCGGCATCCCCATCCTCAAGGTACTCGTCGGACAATACGGGGCAGTCCTTGGTGTTGTCTAAGAGTGACCCGTTATTAAAGAGATCCTCCGCTTTTTTGCAGGCCGCTTCCGCCGTGGGCGCTTCGATTCCCACACTGACGACATGCGTATAGGGTAACTCGTACTCGACTACAAACTTGGGCATGGGGGACTCCTGGGGCATTCCGTGGTTAGGGTGTGGGGGTCTCTTCCGCGTCGATATTGAGATTGAGGTGTTCGGTGAGGTCGTCGATCTCTTCTACAGAGAGCGGTTCCAATACCCCACCATCCGTCGCGATATCCTGCTCGGCGCCCGCGGACATACACCCCTCGCGCTGCCAATAGCGGAGAGCCGCCAAGATGCAGGCCCGCTCCCGATCCGTGAGTGGTCTCGTGGTCATAAGTACGCTCCTGATAACTGGTGAAACTGTGTCTATGGGGATACTATAGCACGACACAATTCCCAAGGGATAGGCCGTGAGCGACACCCCTTCCTATACCGAAATCGGTCCCTATGTCGCGTCCGCGGCGGAGCGCGCCTGTGCGGCGGGTAGTCGTAGCCGCCACCAACAGATCGTGGCCGCCATCCGCGCGGGCACGCGCCCTTGGGAAGAGCCGGACAACACCGGCGACGCCCCCGCGGGCTCATTCTCTTGACTGTGTTAGTGTGCCCTGTATAATTCCCCACAGAGACCAACCGAGACGAGACCGCCACTGATGACCCCCGAGCGCGACCCAGCGGAGCCCGAGATTGCCCGGGTCTTGACGGATATTCTGGCGCGTCTCGATGCGGACGCCGCCGATATGCTCCGGGGCGTCCTCTCCCTCAAATCCGCCTGCGATGCCGTCCGTTACGCCCAGGCAGGCGACGGCGCGCGTTACGCGCGAGCCTTCCCCGACACCATCGACCGGATACAGCGCGCCCTATTGCAGCAGGCCCTCCCCGGTCAAGAGGAGGCGCACGCTCTGTTGACGCTATGGGGATTCCTGACGCGCCACCTCACGACCTTGTTTACCCACTTCGAGGGATACTCCGGTTCCGCGGACAAGGCCGGGACGGTCTTGCGCTCTTGGTTGCGGCATGTCCTGGCGGGCGCGCCGATCGCGTATCCCCCGGAACCCGCCTACGCGCGCCCCATGACGCTCTTGACCACGCCCGAGGAGAGTTGGGATTTTTTCCTGGCCCTCCGCTCCATGTACCGGGGAGACCCCATACCCTATCTGCGCCATTGGGCGCGGTGGACGGATCGCGCCCCCCTCACGCCCCAGGAGGTCTCCCATGGATGAAACCCGGATTGTCCCTGCTTCTCCATTCCAAGAAACCCCTGATCCCGGTTTTCGGATCATTGAGCGCATCCGGTGTGTCTGCCCGCAAGCGGGGGGCCCAGTCATGCCGGGACGGGGCCTGCTTGTTCTGATTGCAGAGCGGGTCCCGGAGGACCGGGACCATCAAGACCCTGCATTCTTGGTCTTGCTAGCCGATCGCCCCTACAATTGCGGGGCCTCCATGACGAACGCGATCGAGAAGGTCATCCCTTACGTCTTAGCGGCATGCCCTACCCTGGCCGCCCATCGTCGGGCCTGGGTCGAATTGGACAGCGATGGCCGGTTCGACGAGGTGCGCGTCACGCAATACAGGCCTGGCAACATCAATGTAACGTGGCACCCCATGACCGTAGAAAAAACACGATTTGTGGAGTCGATCTTCATAGGGGCCATCAACGACGACCTATCTGATCCAGGTACCGAGATCGACACAATAACCACGCGCCCTTGAGGCGCTTTTTGGGGGGAAAGCCGTGATGCCATCATCAAGGATCAGATACCGTGCTGTACTTGAAATACTCATGGCTTATTTTATTTTTTTCTCGTTCCTTTCGGATCTGTTTTTGTTTGTGAGGTTCCTCGTGGGGCGACCCCTATCCTGGTTGCGGGCCCCCGTATGGGTCCACGATATCGTTTTGGCGGGCGCGGTCGCGATAGCGGTTACGCTGGTCGTGGTGGTGGCGAATAGGCTCGTTCTCTTGAATCGTCAGACCGTCGAGGAACAGACCGTCGAGGAACGAGAGGGGGCGGAAAGATCGCTCGCTACGCTGATCTCGCCGTTATTTTTGTTGGGGCTCTTTGTTTTCCTTATCATCCTGGTCATTTGGTTGGCTACACAGCCGTTGTCCCCGACATGATGGGTCACGACGCTGCCAGCATGCCGTTACCCTGGGCAATCCCTCTGGATGAGACGGTCGCGCGCACCACGCGTTCGGGGGTCACGATCCTGACCACGGACGCCTTGACCGGGTTGGCCTCGCTCCCCGACCAGAGTGTCCATATGGTGATCACGAGTCCCCCGTATTACCACCTTCGGGACTACCGCGTACACCCCACAATCTGGCCTCCCGTGCAATATAGCCCCATGCCGGGGGTTTCCCCTATGGTCTACCCGCCCCAGGCGAACCCACAAGCCTTTCCTGGTTGTACCCATAACTGGGGGCCGCCGTTTGAGGATGGGCCATCCTCTCTTCACTCCGCCTATGGACAGATCTGTCGCCTGTGTGGGGCGTGGCGCGGGTGCCTGGGACAAGAGCCTAGCCTGGAACTGTACATCGGCCACATAGTCCATGTCGCACGCGCATTGCGGCGGGTTCTCCGTCCGGATGGAACCTTCTGGCTCAATGTGGGAGATAGTCGCAGTAGCGGGAAACGCACTACACGAGACATCGGTCCCAAATGCGCCGCGCGCGCCGCGAACCATAGACCACCGGAACAGGCGGCACTCGGCGAGAAAAACCTCTTTGGAATCCCTTGGCGGATCGCGTTTGCCCTACAGTCTGATGGGTGGACACTGCGCTCGGACATCGTCTGGGCGAAGCGCAATCCCCTCCCGGAATCCGTCAAAGACCGTCCGTCCTCTTCGCACGAGATGATGTTCCTCTTTGCGTCGTCCCCCCAATATTATTACGACCACCTGGCCGTTCGCGAGCCGCACGCCCCGTCTTCCGTCGCCAGGCAGCGACGCCGACGCTCGGACCACCACAAATGGCGGGATGGCGGTCCCGGCGGGCAAACCATTACCAAGACGTCAGAGCGGGCCATTCATCCGGGTGGACACAATAAGCGCGACGTCTGGTTCCTGGCGTCGACCCCCTACAAAGGGGCCCATTTCGCGGTTTTCCCGATTCCCCTGGTCAAGCCCGCCATCCAAGCGGGTACGGCAGAAGGTGGGGTGTGTGCGATTTGTGGTACACCCGCCTCCCGTCAAGTGACCCGCGTCACAGGGGATACCCCCCCATCTTTCCAGGGTTCGTCCTTCACTGCAGGCAAAACCCAAATCGCTCAAACGGGCACCAGTCCCCAGGGGCGAGGGCCACGCACGGTGGCATGGGTTCATGAGGGATGGGCTCCGGGGTGCGCGTGCCACGCCCCGCTGGTTCCGGCGACCGTGTTAGACCCATTCGGGGGTGCGGGGACGACCGCATTGGTCGCGCGGAGCTTGGGGCGGCAGGCGATCTTGATCGAGGCCAGCCCGGAATCCGTGGCCCTGGCCTGGGAACGGATAGGCGAGGATGCCCCGTCCGAGGGGTAAGGGGCTGCGCGGGGCGGTTTTTGCTTGACACTGTGTTAATGTGGGTTACATAATTACAATGTATTTATTCGGAGTCACCAAAATGAGCACGCGCACGCACCAAATTTGTCATCAAGGGGATGCGTCCATTAGTGATGTCGACGGTGTCCGCGTTCTCTATGACAGCGACGGGGAGTTCTTGGCACAATTTCCGACTTCTTGGAGCGACGATCATATTTTCCTGGCGCTCGCTTTTGCTAATCACGCTTTCGCGCGCGGTTACGCAGCGGGAAGTGCGGCGAAGAGGGCCGAGATTGTGAGGGCTTTGGGTCTCTAGGTCGCGGGGCTGTGAGAGTTGGAGGAATAGATGCGCACAACGAGCAAGGTTTGTATGGAATTCCGGGCCGGATTACCTATAGTCGCCCGTCGCGCTTGGGAACCTTTGCGCCGGATATTGGGCGGTATGGTTTGCTTGCTCATTCTGTTTTTGTTGATGCTTGGTGCGAGTGAGTCCTTTTGGCTTATCACACCGCCCATACGCACATCATGGGCGGTGGTCTGGGCCAGTCGCATCACCGCCGCAGGGTTGATGTTATTGATCGTGTATGGGGGCGTGCTTCACGTTATCCAGACTGGGCGAGACAACCAGGATCCTCCATCAAAGGCCGACACCCTGCCGCACGTCAACACCAATGGAGAGACCCGTTGAACGCCTTCGCGTTTCTCTTGTGACGATAGGTTCGAGGCCCTCATGCAGGAAGAATAGAAGGTCCAGAAAACAACATGGGATGGGTAGTCATGGTAGGACATATTAAGGCTGTTTCTGGGATTCCAACCACCATCATCGAGGCCATTATCGCGTATGGTGATGCCCGCGCTGATGGTGATATAGCGCAAGGCGCTGAACGGCTGGCGGCTTGCATTGCTGCGATTCTGGAGGCCTTACCGGAGCATCCTCCGGAATGTTCGGAGAACCCACTAGGGAAAAGGGTCGATCTTTTAGCGGCGTTCAAAGGGCCTCCGCCATCAGACCGCGAATTGATTGGCGGTCTCCTGCAGTCGGCTGGACAGATCATGCAGGAGAACCAGGATGGAAGCCGTGATGGCAGTGTGGCGTGGCGGCTCGCGGATGCCGGTCTCTTGTTGCGTCGCGTCTTGGAAGCCGATCAGTCTTGCGATGTTGCCGGGTTTGATATCTTTACGGGCCGGGGGGCGCTGTTGCCGTCAGAAAAGCCAAGCAAACAACGCGGAGAGAGTGATGAGCCGTAACAGCAAGAGTCGGCGCGTCGCCAAAAAACGTGTCAACAATTTCCTTGTTGGTAAAAGTAAAAATGGGTGGATATCATGCGGCAGGTTAAAAGTCTATTTACGCAAAACAGATCATTGTTTTTCCAATTCCGGGGTTTGTTTAGCATGTCTAGACATCGCTAACGTCATCGTAGTGACAGAAGAACAAAATCAAGGGGTCTTTCGTCGCTGGCTCAATGACGTCCTGAAGATGGCTCCCGCTCACGGTCTTGATGCCGTGATGATCGAAAATGTTTTAACAGAACGCTTCGCCAATTTCTTTAGACGTAGCGGTTGGTATGAGGTCAAGAATTATTCTCATCCAAATTTTTATAAGTTTATGTATCCTGAGGGTAGACCATGAGCGATAAAACCGGCATCGCCTGGACAGAATCGACGTGGAACCCGGTGACGGGTTGCACGAAGGTCTCCCCCGGTTGCAAACACTGCTACGCCGAGCGGGATTGGGGGCGGCTGGCCGCAAACCCGAATGCGATCGATTACTTCGGGCGGGCCTTCACCGATGTTCGGGCCCACGTCCACCGCCTGGACCAACCCCTCCGTTGGCAGCGCCCGCGGCGGATCTTCGTGAACTCGATGTCGGACCTGTTTCACGAGTCCGTGCCGGACGAATTCATCGACGAGGTCTTGGCGGTCATGACCTTGACGCCGCGCCACACCTATCAGGTGCTCACCAAACGGCCCGAGCGCATGGTGGCCTACTTCCAGGCCCAGGACCTCTACCGGCGTGTCCTAAACGCCGCCAGCGCGCTCCGCGTGGCCTATCCCAAGATGCGCCTAAACGAGGTCCCGGTGGACAACCCCGCCTCGAGGTTCGCCCCGCATATCTGGTGGGGTGTCTCGGTCGAGAACCAGGAGGCAGCGGAGGCCCGTATCCCGCTCCTGCTCTCCATCCCCGTGGCCGTGCATTGGGTCAGTGCCGAGCCTCTGCTCGGGCCCGTGAATCTGACGCCGTGGTTGCGGTCCGACCACGCGATCGGCGCTCCGATCTTATCCGACCTGCGTCTAGCCACCTCCGGCGCCTCCGTCCATGTCCAGGTCCACCCGGAGACACCCCCGACTTCCGAGTTCGCCGCGCCCCTTTTCCAGGAAGAGAGCGCCCCTCTGCCCGCAACCACCCAGGATACCAAGGTCCAGCCCCGGCGTGCCCCTTACGCGCGCCTCGACTGGGTCGTGGTCGGCGGGGAATCGGGGTCTAAGGCGCGCCCTTTCGATGGGGAGTGGGTGCGGACCCTGCTCGCGGACTGCCACGACGCGCAGGTCCCCGTGTTCGTAAAACAGATGGGGGGCGCGTTTCAAGAACGGGGCCTTCCCGTTCTATTGGCGCATCGCGCCGGGGCCGACCCAGACGAGTGGCCCGCGGATCTCCGCGTACGCGAATACTTGGTCAAGGAGTCCTTGGCGCCGCGCGCGGTGGTGGCCCCGGCCCTACACCCCGCCGTGCAGGGTGCCTCGTGGGAGGTGGTGCCCCCCGAAGCGGTGAAGGCATCACCCGCCACCGAGGAGGAACTGCGCGCGGCCACCGCCGACCTCTTGGGCGCGATCAAGGGGCTCATGGGGAGCCTGCATACCGAGTACGAGCGCGAGATAGCGCGCCTTGGGGCCCTCGACCTCGAGGCCCCCGACAACGAAGATCCCTTCGGGGAGGGGGACATGCCCTCTCCCTCGTTCGAGACCCCCATCATCCATCGCCCCTACGGGCTGGGGCGCCGGGTCTTTGATGCCCTCAAAACCTTACTGTGGAGCACTTACCTGTTTTCTGTGTTTGGCGCCGCGATTGTTTCTTTGGGTGCTGCCCTGACATCCCTACTGTTGGTGTATGCCCCGACCATCTTCCAGTCGAGTCACGCAGACGCAGCAGAAGTCATGAGTATCGCCCTATGGTCGTTGCTCTACTCGAGTGCGAGCTTTATGGTTATTGTGTTGGTCACATCGTCCACCACATCGGACTGAAAATCATCGTCCGGGGGACCTGGGCGGCGCGCCGGGCGGGCGTCCCCCATATCGTGAATGCCCCGGTCGGGATGGGGTTTGTGTTTTCGTCCTCTTCCGTCAAGGCTCGTCTCCTGCGTCCGGCCCTGCGCCTGGGACTCAAGCGTCTGCTCGCCCCGCGCGCGGCGCGCGTGGTGTTCGAAAACCCCGAGGACCAAGCCGAGTGCGTGCGCCTGCGGGCGGCCCCCCCCCGGATCGTACGGTCGTTATCCGAGGGGCGGGGGTCGATACCGAGGCCTTCCAGCCGTGCCCAGAGCCGATCGGGACGCCCGTGGTGGTCATGGCGGCCCGCCTCCTCTGGGCCAAGGGCGTCGGGGTCTTCGTGGCGGCCGCGCGGCTTTTGAAGGCGCAAGGCGTCAACGTCCGCTGTGTCCTGGTAGGCGGCGTGGATCTCGCCAACGCCGCCTCGGTCCCCGAGGCCCAACTCGAGGCGTGGCACGCCGAAGGGGTTATCGACTGGCGGGGGTTTCAGAACGACATCCGCCCGATCCTGCGAGAGGCGACCCTGTTTTGCCTACCGACGCATTACCGGGAAGGGCTCCCCAGGGTGATCCTAGAGGCCATGGCCATGGGGCGCGCGGTTATCGCCACGGACGTCATTGGATGCCGCGAGGCGGTCCGAGACGGCGATAATGGGCGCCTGATCCCGCCCCGCGACCCCGAGGCCTTGGCGGACGCCGTTCGCGATCTGCTCGCCGACCCGACGACCCGGGCGCGGATGGGGCGGCGCGGGCGCGCCCGGGCCGCCCAAGAATTTTCCACCACACTCGTCATTCAGGAGACGCTGGACCTCTATGCGACCCTCTTCCCCCACGCGGTTTGAGATCGACGTGTCCGTCATCGTGACCTTCCACCACGAGCGGCTGCTCGCCCACTGGATGCTCGATCGCTTTGCGCGGGTGCGCGCCCACGCCGAACACCAAGGCCTGCGCGTGGAGATGGTTTGCGTCCTCGATACGGCCGACGCCGAGACCGCGCGGATCGTCACCGAACATGCGACCCTACGGCCCGCGGACAGGGTTCTGCGGGTCGCGCACGGCGACCAGGCCATGAGTCGCAACGATGGGGTGGCCCACGCCCACGGACGGTATCTCGCGATCGTCGATGGAGACGATTACTACAGCGAGGCGTGGTTGACCTTCGCTTACGCCCGTGCCCGGACCTTGGCGGATCGGGCCGTGGTCCACCCCGAGTATGTCGTGTCGTTCGGTACCGTGCATTCCCTCATGCGCGTCATCGATCAAGAGCGCGACAGTTACCCCCTGGCCAACTGCTTGACCGGGCACCCCTGGGTCTCCACCGCGTTTGCCCCGGCCGCCATTTTCCGGGCCATCCCCTACCAAGCGCGGAATATACAGATCGGATTTGGTTACGAGGACTGGCACTGGAACCTCGAGGTCTTGGCGGCGGGGTATCGCCATGTCACGGCGCTGGGCACCGCGCTTTACTATCGACGCAAGGCGGTCTCGACCTTGACGCAAGACACGCAACGGGGCGTGACCGTGCGCCCCTCGGGGTTTTTCCGGGCCCCCGATCTATGGGCCACCTGGGCCGGGGAGGACGCATGATGGGCCTTGGACGGGACACCGCGCGCCTCCAACGATGGGGGCTGACCCTGACCCGCGGGCTCCCCCCGACGACCCGGGCCCGCTGGTTGACGACCCTCTATGGGGCCTACCAGGTCTTGCGGGGGCAAGGGGAGGCCTGGGTCACACCCCAGACCGGGGGCGCCCCTTATTGTTCGCGCCTGCGGGGCGGCTACCGTGTGGCCCGCCTGCATCTCCAAGGGCATATCCTGCCGGAGGTCTGGCGGTCCGTGCAGGGCGGGGCGGGCGGCGCCCATCCGCCCCTCCCCCCGCGCGCCCGGCGCGCCGATCCTTCTTTGTTCCCGGACTGGATGCTCGAGGACCTCCGCGCGCTGGCCACGGTGGAGCCTGGGCTGTACCCGAGCCCGGATTTCCTGGCGCGTTTCTATCGTTGGCAGGCCCCGCCGCAGAGCGCCCCAGGGACGGTCTATGCGGACCTCTGGGGGCGTCTTCCAAGGGGGCCCCTACGATGTCATCGTGTTGGCCCCGTGGTTGCGGGAGGGGGGCGCCGATAAAGGGGTGCTCCAATATCTGGATTTCTATGCCACGGTCTTCCCGCGCGTGCTCCTGATCACGACCCGCCCCGAGGACTCCCCCTGGCGGACGCGCGTAGCCCCCGGGGTCGAGATCCTGGAAGCGGGGTGGGCCCTGGCCTCTTTGTGCCCCGAGGACCAGGAGACCGTGCTTTTTCGGCTGCTGCTCGAGCGGGCCCCCGCCCTGTTGCATGGGATCCAATCCGACCTGGGGTGGCGGGTGGTCAGTCGTTGGGGCGCGGCCCTCCAAACCCAGATCGACTGCCTCTTGATGAGCAGTTTCGCCCACGAGACGGATGCCCAGGGCCGGAAGGGGGGATATGCCGCGACCTATCTGCCCACCGCCCGCGACCACCTCGACGGGATCCTCACCGACAACCGTCCGTATGCCCGACAGTTGATCACCGAGTTTGCCCTCGACCCCCAGAAGGTCTGGCCCGTACCCTTCTGGGTGGCGGACCCTGTTACCGGGGCGGCCCCCGCCCCACGCGAGGCGGGGGACCCCCCACACATCAACCTGGGCCCGAGTTTTACATCCATCAAACTCTTTGGTGAACTCATACGGGTTTCGGCTGCTGGTGCCGCCGATGATCACTTCTGTACCCTCTGTCAGTG
>JAPTWT010000261.1 GCA_028064935.1 Gammaproteobacteria bacterium
GGCGTGGGGGTATTCTCGTCCTGGGCGTCCGGGACAGCCCCTGCCGCGGGCAAAATAAAGGAGATGCCCGCCCCCTCGCCTAGGCTCTGGAGACGCCATACCCCTTGATCTAACGTCCGGAGGGCCCCAATGGTTCCCCCCGCCGCCTCAAGCTCGGCCGCCAAGCTCTTGGCGCTCGAGATTTGCCAGTCCGGGAGACCCTGGGTATTGATCCGGATCTGGGTGTCTTCCGGGAGCGGCGGAAAGTCCTGAAGGCGTTGCTGGAAGCTCAGGTATTGCGCCCGGAAATGTCCGGGGCATGCTCGCTCGGTCGGGGCATACTGGGCGACAAACTGCTCCAAAACCATAAACCCGGCAGGCCCTAAACCATAGCTCCCATCCGGTTTCTTGAACACCACGTGGTCCCACCCGCCCGTAATCGGGGGTTTCCCGGGCGTCAAGGGCTTTTCCATCAACAGAAAGGTCTCCCCGTTTTTGCTTTTCGCCGGGGGTGTCGTGGCGCGCGGGGGATTATAGGCCCAACCGTCCGGGGCTGTGGGTCCATGGAGGTGGGGTGCGTCGCGGAAAAGCTCCCACGCCGGGACCTGGGTCGCCAGAAAGGCCAGGAAAGGGGCGCTCGCAGACAGCGACCAGGGGATCCGGACCTTAAATGTGTCATCCACCTCCGCCAAGGTCTGGTCGATCTGGTCGGCCTCTTTGGCAAACCCCGCCGCGCGCGCCTGGGCGACCAGTTCCCGGGCTCGATCCAGGCCGATCCCAGAAATGAAGGGCGCGGGGTGCGCGATGGTGAGCCCGACATCGGCGTCTGGCAAGATCGTGGCATTCCGCAAGGTCTGCAACCAGTCCGCCACGTAGTTGACGGGGCCGATAGTACCGCGCGGGCCTTGCAGCACCCCCGAGACCGTACCGCTCGCCGCCCGAAAGATGCGATCGAGTGTCTTGTCCAGGGGACCGAAGGAGACGGCCGACCATCTCGGGGTGTGGGGGTAGACGTTCTTTTCGTAGGTTTGTTCGTACAGGGCATAGAACGATTGCCCCAGGTCATCCTGGTATACGCAGGCATGCTTGGCAGTGGTCACGGTGGAGCCCATGGGAAATCCCTCGGTAATAGCAGAGAGGCGATACCCGCGAGTATAGGGGGGCCATGTCCGACAAACAAGTGGCTAAACGACCCCCTATAACACAAGATTGTCGTGTATAATCCCCAGACCGACCCACAACGAGGCCCACCCATGTCGACGTCGCAGCCCCCCCAGGGATCCCCCGTCCCCCCAGAGTCCCCCGTCGCCCCCTCGGAAAAGGCCCTGGCCCAGGCCCTGGCCGTGTTGCGCCAATCCCCGGATTATCAGGTCTTGACGAGGGTCCCGGCCGCGACGGCTATGGTGTTTGCCGAACCGAGCGACCCCAAGGAACGCACCTGGACCGGGGTCGCGATCGACACCGAGACGACGGGCTTGGCCATCCACGATCAGGATCGTGCCATCGAGATCGGCATGGTGGTCTTCACCTACAACGCCACCGGCATCCTCCGTGTGACCCGGGTGCTGGAGGAACGCGAAGACCCCGGCGCCCCCCTGTCCCCGGAAGTGGTGAAGCTCACGGGGCTGACGGACGACCTACTGGCGGGACGCACCTTCGATCGCGCGGCCATCCAAGAGGTCCTCGAGGGGGCCAACTTGTTGATCGCCCACAACGCCGCCTTCGATCGCGTCGTCATGGAAAAGCTCTTCCCCATCTGCGCCCAGAAGCCGTGGGCCTGCACGCAGACCCAGATTCCCTGGGAGGCGGCGGGCTACAACACGAAGAAGCTGGACTACTTGGCCTACCGTCATGGGCTGTTCTATGACGCCCACCGGGCGGTCGCCGACACCGAGGCCTTGGTGGCGATCTTGGCCGCCCCGCCCGCCCCGGAGATCGCGGCGACCCTGGAACTCAAAAATCCGCCCGCCCGCCTCTCGCTCTTTTCGGTGTTGCGCTATCACGCCCGCCACTCGGCCTACCATTTCTGGTTGATGGACCTTCCCTACGAGCAAAAGGACTTGGCCAAGGCCGCGGGCTATCTCTGGAGCGACGGGTCGATCCCGGGCACCCGCAAGGCTTGGCATCGGGAATGGCCCGCCGCACAGGCGCGCGCGGCCTACCTGGAGGCCCAGTCCTGGTATAAGACGCAGGCCCCGATCCGGGTCTTCGAGGTCTCCCCGCTTGATCGCTTCTCGATGCGGGAAGGGAAGCCGTTGGTCCGCGCGGATTTCCTGCAGGCCCTTCCCCCGGCGGTTGAGGAGACCCACGCGGGAGACGCCGGGGCACCCACCCCCCGCTAAACCCTAAGCGGCTCACCCACGCCCGAGGACCCCGACCATGTGGCGCATCCAATACGAAACCCTGAACTTCTTGTTCGAGGCCTACGGCGACACGAAACAAGCCGCCGCCTTGGCCCTGATCGCGGGGTGGGAGACCCACGCACGCCAACATGGGCTCCCCCCGCTGACCAGGAGCCGGGAGGATATGGTTCAGTCCCTGTTGGCGAGCCAGGACTTTGTGGGCACACAGAAAAACCCCGTGGGGGATGTCCTCTCCTGGGGCCGCCTCGAATCCGGGGTGGTTTTTCGAGAGGGGACGCCCCTCACGATAGACCCGCAGCCCGATGCCGGGGAGCAGGAGGGGGAAGACCCTCGCTAAGTTTAGGCCGCTCCCCATGCGGGGCGGCGGGCGCTGCCCACTTGTTCGTGGATCTCCTCGGTCTCTTGGCGGCGGCGGCCCGCCTCGTCCGCTTCACCGGCGATCTGGTGTATGAGATGACGCCAAGAGGTGGGCTGGTGGTGCCAGAACCCGCCGACCTTCATCAACAACACCACGAAGACGGTGGTCTGGGCGTGGCGCAAAAAGGGACGCAACATGGACGGTTCTCCTTATAGGGTTTCGCGTGCGCCCTCCCCGTAGCTGTAGGCCATGGGTCTACCGTGTACGGTCTAAGCAAGGGAGGGGGCGCAATGTAGCCGTTGGCTTTATGGAACGATAGAGCCAGAAAAGCTGAAGCCGCCCCGAGGGACGGCTTCGTTACTCCTTCTACACATGGTAGATGAGCTACTGCTTTATGGAACGATTATGCCAGTGATGCCCGAAAAAAGCAAGGGGGGCTGTTAGAGGGGACGGCGTCGATCGACTCCTGCGCCGCACACAGTTCTTGCCGCGTCCGTTCCCCGAAATACCGGCGGGGGTTGCCGCACATCCAGCACGAACAAGGTGTCGGGGTGTCGATCACGCGCGCCAAGTTCCGGGCGGGCTCTTGCGAGAGGTCCCGCCCCCAATGCACGCGTCGACGGACGCGCAGCCGTTGGCGGTGGTGTCGGCGAACCGACCGCGGGGGTGCCACGATCGGAAACTTCGCATCAAGACAGGTTTCGGTGGGCATGTGTTCAGTGTGTCCTGTTAGGGGCTCGGGTACTCATCGGGGTGCCAGAACTGGTCGATCCGCTCTCGGACCTTTGTGTACAGGGCGGGGCGCTGTTTCTCAAGCCAGCACAGCGCCTTCTCCTCATCGACCTCGCAAACATACCCTGAAGGGGTCCGGCACGTCATACGGATGATGCGATGCGCCTCTAGGAACTTCTCCACCTGCGGGTCAGACCGTTCCATGGTCCGAACGAGGTCTTCCACTTCCCCGCGGGGATCCCCACCCCACTCCGTCGAGAGTAGGGCCATGATATCCTCATCAGAGGCGGTCCGGAACCAGGGTGTGGCATCGAACGCGGTCCGTAGCCCCCCATGGGTATTCCAGATCGCCGCAGGCACATCTGGCTCGGGTTGGGTCTGCTGTCTCGCCAAATCCACGCGCACCGCATCCAAGAGCCCTTGCAACCTCCGCAGGTCCTCCTGGTGACGCCCCGCGTCCGGGTGCTTTTGCCGCAGATCGTCCTGCCAATACGGCAACAAGACCAACAAGACCGCCCGCAGGCTTTCGGCCATACGGCCTTCGTCTTTCGATATCCATTGTGCGGACAGCGTCTGATCGATGGCCGCGCTCACTTGGCGCGAGAGTTTGTCGGTCGCGTCCTTCGTCTGGTCCATATTGCCCCCCTTATTCGCGGTTGGTTCGTAGCCCCCCTATAGCATACCAGAAAAGGCCACAAACCTCTCTGTGGTCCACCTAATACTCGCCGTCATCCGCGAACGGGTCCTCGTCCCACGTAATCTGGACCAGTCCCGCCTTTGGCCTCCAATTTTCGTGGGACAGTATCGCCTGCAAGACGCTCTCGCATACCAGAAACCCGCCATCCTCGGTGCAGAGCCCATCGCTCAAAACCAGCCCGTGCGGGCCGACGAACTGCACTATCAAGTTGCGGGAGAATTCTGTCTTGTACAGTAGCCCACGCGTCCCGGGATGCTCAAGCAGCGCCAAAACCACGAGGATCGCCGCGAAAGGGTCAGCGAAACAGTGGTCCGCGACGGTCACACCAAAAATGGCCTCGATCGCGTTATGGGTCAGCGTGCCAGCCGTGGCGCGCTCGAGGAAAAACTGACACCGCGCAAGCGCCTCCCATCGTTGGCGCTCGTCGGTCATGTAGACGATTCCTGGCACGACGTTCTCGAGGCAGAACCGTAAAGCGCGCGTGGCCGCGTCCGGGGATTCGGTCCGTAGTCGAAAAGAATGCCAAGCGGCCTCGATAAGTATCCGCCAGAGCGCTGAATGGCTTGGCTTGTAGGGTATGGCGTTTTCGGAGACCCCATCCGCATTACACCCACCGTATTGCCGGTCGTCATTGTTCAGCCATTGTTCCCGCCGTGAAATCTCTTTCCGGAAAGCGTTGAGTTTCCGCGTGTTGTTTAGCATGTCGATGCCCCTGTCAGGTCGAGAAACGCCCATTGCGCTCTCTATGGTCCTGATAGGCCCGCCTGTATTTTCGCCAGCGAAAAAAACGGCCCTAAACAGCCGATTCGAGGATATAAGCAGAAAGACGGTATTTATAAGCCGATAAACGGTCTAAAAACGCCACAGGATGCGCACACCAACGAGGGGAGAAAACCTCGTGCTAAGGGCCGATGCGGCATCCATGTCAGCCCGAATGGCATCCCCCGTGAGCGGGGCTTGTGGGACCGCCTGAGCCGTCAATACACCGGCCGCTAACCCGACAGACCATGCGCGCGATACCGGCACCATGACCGCGTCCAAAAGGCCGTGAAACGGATAGATCGGGCGGGTAATCAGATGGGCTGTCGATTCTACCGCCGCAGCGCCCACAAAGGCCGCGAAAAAGAGCGCCAGCACCAATGGGCGGCGGGCGCCGCAAGATCGTTTCTGATACGAAAGTGGCACAAATCGTCCTCCACAAGCGGCCGGCTAGGCTCGTGTTTCGCGCGTCCGCCGGTGCCAGAACTATGGGCGAAAACGCGCAAAACACAAGCCGTGCCGTATCCGTTAGTACCGATCCCGCCTGGCGGCTGGCACCCGCGCCCGAAGAAACTCCATCTGGTCCGCCAGTATCCGGCGGTTGGCGAGGATCAGGTTCTCGGCGTGGTTTGGGGCATACGGCACCGCCAGTAACGGCATCCCCGCCTCCTCGGGCGTCCGGTCGGCCTTGTGGTTGTTGCACCGCACACAGGCTGTCGCGGCATTGGTCCAGCCGTTCCCGCCGCCCCGCGAGCGCGGGGTCACATGGTCGAAGGTCAGGTTCCGTGCCGGGTACTCCCGCCCGCAATAGAGGCAGGTGTGCCGATCGCGGGCAAAGAGCACGCGGCTGCTAAGAGGCGGGGTCTGCGCATCCAGGGGCCCGGCGTCCGCCCCCCGCAGGGCGATCACAGGATGCAGAGCGACCGAGGACTGCATCCCGTCGCGGCCGCGCCCCCCATAGATCACAATCGTAGGGTCACCCACGGTCCAGAGGATTTGCTCGAGCATGACGTGGCGCACGGCCTCCTGCCATGGCAGCCAATCAAACGGACGACCAGAGGGGTCAACCCCTAAGATTGGTGGGTGGGCGCCGCCCGCAACACCGCTGCGGTTACGCCGCCTGATCGATCGTCTATGTTCTACCGCACCTCGGGACCTCATGGATCCTCCCTTACGCTTTTTAAGGCGACAAGATATCGGGCAGCATTATAGGTGTTGAAAAAGCCCGAGGATCGCGGTCTCCTCGGGCATATCGTTGGCGAGTTGTCCTCCAATAAATAACGGCTGACGCCTCGCCCACTTAGCACCACAAGGGGCAATCATCTTATAGGTGGTCACGATGATCTCGGTGGTGTATAAGAATGCCCGCGTCGCGCGCGCGAAGGCCTCGGCCATGAAGGCCACGCGCTCATTCTGTTCGGCCCATTCACGACGCTTGCGTGTCGCTTCATCGATCACGCGATTCATGGCATCGCGCGCCTTATCCTCGATGGTGTGGATCTTGTTGTCGTTCCACACCAACGTCATCTTGAGGCTCACCAAGAGGACGCCCAAGATGGCGGAAAAACGTATGACAGTAGCCATAAGGCCTCCTTTATAGTGAGTGGTGATTGAAAAACGAAAAGTGGTTGAGGGGGCAGGATTCGAACCTGCAATACCTGGAGTCAAAGTCCAGTGTCCTACCCGTTAGACGACCCCTCAAAAATGGTAGGCCGCATTGCCATACTGACATTTTGGCAATGCTCCTGTATTGGCGGAGCGTGGAGGATTCGAACCTCCGTGGCCCGTAAGGGCCCATCCGTTTTCGAAACGGCGCCATTTGGCCGCTCTGGCAACGCTCCTGGAAGTGGTGTGCTCGGACGGATTCTCATGGCCCATGCGGGCCACAATGCCGTCAACAGGGTTTGAGCCTGCCGTGTCTGCCGTTCCACCACGAGCACTCGAACTGGCTTCGGGGCGAGGACTTGAACCTCGATTGGCGGAGTCAGAATCCGCCGTCCTACCGTTAGACGACCCCGAAAAACAACAAGGAAATCGGGGCGGCCGGAGGGATTCGAACCCTCATTGTCCCGGGTCACATCCGGGGTTCCTGCCGTTAGAAGACGGTCGCCATGGAAATTGGTGCCTCTGGCCGGATTCGAACCGGCACACCTTTCGGCGTCGGATTTTAAGTCCGGTGTGTCTACCAATTCCACCACAGAGGCAAAAATGGTGCCCCCAGCGGGACTCGAACCCGCACGCCTTTCGACAACAGCTTCTAAGGCTGCCGTGTCTGCCGTTCCACCACAGGGGCTAAATGGTCCCCCCGGCAGGACTCGAACCTGCGACCT
>JAPTWT010000217.1 GCA_028064935.1 Gammaproteobacteria bacterium
ACAAGAAGCCGTTCTCCAAATCCCTCCGAATGACCGTGGGATAAAGCGGCGCACTCCTACTCAAATAACGAAAGACGTAACAGCCGGCCACAAGCGGAAATTGGTTACAAGTTAAGATATGTACGACGCAATGATGCAATACTGCTTTGGTTTACTTCGCTCTATTCGGGCTGAGGGCTGAGAAACGGCGCAGCGTATCCCAGGAATTCGGTGTGGGGCGTTCTGTTTTCCTGCCACCTGTAAGGATTGGATGGCGGGGTGTCTCGATGTTTGCAAGCCGTCAACATGATTCGCTTCTTGGCCCGTGAGACACCGACGAAGAAGGCGCACCGCTCGTCATCCTCCTCGCCCCAGAAAGTCTGCTGCTCTACGCCGAGAATGATGACCGAATCAAACTCGAGCCCCTTGCTCTTGTGGATGGTGAGGATACGTACTGCCTGATCGTCGGAAAAGCGCTCCAGCGCCTTGGTTAAGTCGGGTTCCGACCTCAGCAGCTCGTCAATGCGGGTCTTGGTGTCACTGACGACCTCGGTCAGTCGATCCGTCGATTCGTAGTCCGACGAAAGCGCGGATAGGGTCTCGATACCTACTTTGTCCAGAAATGCGCAAACGGAATCCCACCGGCCCACGAAGGGTTCCCCCAGCGATGCGACCAAGGCCGCACTTCTCCGCTGCTCGGCAATAAAACGTTGGAAGTCCTGCCGGACACTGGACTGCACGTCCTCGTCGGCAAATGGAATGAGCTGTTCCATCAACCGGATCCAGGCCCTCGGCTCACGCCGTCCGTAAAGACAGGACAGGTAGTCGACGACGAGCCGCGTGGCCGGCTCGACGGAGATGTCCTGGATCTGCTGTTCGTTGCGAAAGGGGATGTGCCGCTGTTCCAGCGCCGCTATCAGGCGGTCGCCATAAAGATCGGGTTGACGAGCGATCAGGACCGCGATTTCCGAGGGAGGAAGCTGCTCGTGGTTGATCCATGCGTCGATCGAGTCGGCGAGGTATTCGGCTTCCTCCTGGCTACTCGGAAACGGCAACACGAAGATCTGGCCTTCCTCTCCAGCGAGCTGTTCATTGGGCATGACGGAGGCGGAATCCATGACCCGGATGATCTCGTTCTGCATGCGCAACAGGCGAGGCTTCGAGCGGAAGTTGCGGTACATGTTGAGCGGATCGGCATCAAAATCCACCGCGAAGGTCTGGAAAATGCCGTCAAGAGCACCCGCCCACCCCATGATTTTCTGCTTGGTGTCGCCGACCGCCGTCAGGCGGATGCCCGTGTCCTGGAAAGCGAGCTTCACCAGCGCGTACTGATGGTTGGTACAGTCCTGGAACTCGTCGAGGAAGACGTCGCTGTAGGTCTGCCGAACGGCGTTGCGGGCCATGATTGACGTTTCGAGTATCTGGATGGCCAGGGGTACCAGATCGCTGAATTCGATCTGCCGCCGCGTGACTTTACGGTCGCCGATCCGGTAGTCGGCGTCGAGGGCGTCCCGTCCCGCCAGCACTGGGCGGAAACGATCGATGATTCGCTTGGCGAAGGCATGGAAGGTGTAGCTGTCGAAACGTGCGGCCAGATCGGAGCCACAGCGGCGCCGCACACGCTCCTTCAGATTCTTGCTGGCGTCGACCTTGAAGGAGATGGCCAGTATCCGTTTCGGATAGCGGCAGGTTCCCGTACGCAGCAGGAAGTCGGCGCGTTGGGCCAGCATTTCCGTTTTGCCCGCTCCCGGCCCCGCCGTTAAAGCAAGGCAGCGCTCAGTCTCGCGCGCCGCGCGCAAGGCGCTGGGCTCGAGTGCCAGGCCATCCGCCGGCTGCCAGTCGTTCACCGCGATCACTCGGGCAAGTCCTCCAGCTTGGCGATCACCACGTCCGCCAACCGCGATAAAGATTCAGGCATGTGGGCGAGCAGTTCTCTATCGCTCAACTGGGCCAGGGCGTCGATGTGAGCCGCCGGTTTGCTGCCCAGCTTGAAATGCTTGTGGTAGGTGCCGAACAGTTCAAGCTCATTGTCATCGTACTGGTCCGCATCGAAATGACTTTCGCCGAGAACGGCCTTGATGGTGGCTTCGCTCGGTGGATTAGGCTCGACACCATACTCGTCTGGGAACGAAAGCAACATCGCGAAATCGAGGTCCATCGGATGGGAGAAGAAAACGCCACGTTCCTCAAAGGCGTCGATATAGTTTGCGTATTCTCGAACCTTATACTTGCCGGAATTCCAGCCTGGAATTACGTGATCTTTAGGGAGAACATCCTTGGCACGGTATACCGATAGCTGATCATTGGCATATTTGAATCTCCCCCAACCCCCTTGATACCGGGCGACATCCAAGTCGAGCAAAGTGAGGTAGGGGATTTCCAGGGCCGAGAGCAGGCGCCAGAAGTGATTGACATGGCGGCCGCCCAACGGAGCGACAGTCACAGCGGACTCGTCGACCGGTACGCCCTTGGCACGCAGGATGCGTGGCAGGACAATCTCTTCGCTGTCGCCTTCCCCCAGGATGACCAGCCGGGAAAAGTAAATCTCGGGGTAGGCCTGGACGGCCTCGCGGACGAATTTGTGCGCTTCATCTGCCTTGTTCGGCAAGCGAATGCGCGTGATCCTGGTGGTTCGCTCGCTGGTGAGCCGCAGATAGCGGATGTGCTGGGAGTCGACTCGCCGCAGCATGGAGGGCGCATGGGTGGCGATCAGGGACTGGGCATCCTCATTGGCCGTCATGGCGACCAGCGCATTCACGATCCGCCCCAGGTAGTGGGGCGACAAGCTATTTTCGGGCTCCTCTATGGCGACGATGGTGAACACCGGTGGGCGCAGCTTGTCCGGATCGAAAGTGTTGTCGTCGCCTGCGAGGACCGCGCGTCCGATCGATTGTGCCGAGAGCACCAACGACAGATAGAGCATGGACTTCTGGCCATCACTCAGTCTGGAGAAATCGACCAAGTTCTCGTCATGTCCGGGAGAAAATGAGACGGACAGGTGCCGCAACAGGGCTTCGATTTCAGATGCGACGAAGGTGATTTGGGGGGCGGCGAAGAAGCTGCCTTTGTGCAAGGTGCTCCAGATTGCCTTCAGGCTCTCGCTTAGCGTCGTAATCGACGGATTGCCTGCTAGGCTTTCGCTGATCTGGCCCGTGAGGCCTTTGATTTCCTCTTGCTCATTCTCCCAGTTCACGGCGCGCAGCATGCGGCCGAGCAAGGCATTGGTACCATAGGCGATGTGCTCGGCGGGATCTCGCCTTGCGGGGAGATAGTGGACCTGCACATGGTTGCGTTCCGCCCGCGGAACCTGTGCCGTAGTGAGGGGGGTGCCATCCGCATTCAGGTCCAGCACGTAGACCAGGGTTTCCTCAATGTCGCCATCCAAGCCCATCGTAGCACTCAGACGATACCGGACACGTGGCAGGCCATCGGCGGTGTCCAGGCGCATATGGCCGAAGTGCGGTGCTACCGTCGCGACCTCGTCGTCATCTTCGAGTTCAGGGAAGACGAAGTCCGCTTCGATCCAGAGCTGCCTTTCGTCAGGCATTTCGTCTTCGTCATAAGGGACGTGAAAATCTAACCGACGAATACGTCGTAGAGATGGATCGAAGGCGAATAGGCGGCATAAGGCCTGTAGTGCGGCTGTCTTGCCTGAACCGTTCGGGCCGATCAGGTAGGTGATGTCGTTGAGTTTCAGTTCGGTGGGTTCCGGTCCGAAGGACTGAAATCCCGACAGACGGATGCATTGTAGTTTCATTCGCCCCATTCCCTGTTTTGATGAAGTATGTCGTAAATATCAGCCTGATCTACCACCTACTTCGTTCGGGAAGGTGGGGAACGGATGTTTAAGAGGTTGCTGCTGTCACTGATCGGCAATATGGCGCCGCTGATGTGCGGCGTAATGGCGCCATTTCAAAGTGCGTAAAATGAGGTCTTGAAAGGTGTTAAGAATGGGTGTTTTTGGCTCCTTTCGCAATGGAAATAACCCAACGCTCTACAACACGCGCATACTGCCGGGTGGAAAGATGAGGTAAGGCGTGTTTCCTGCTGGGGAAGAGAAACTGGTCATCCTTGAGTTTGGCATGGGCGCTCCATGTGGCCATGGCCTCTCGGGTTTGAGGTGTCCCGACAATAGTGGAGAGTCCTGCTTCAAGCGGCCAACCGTGTGAAGGACTGTGCGAACACGGCGGGGGCCAGGTAGCCACTCCGTGAATGCCGACGTTGACGGCTGTAAAAAATCTCGATGTACTCCCGAATGGCAGATTTGGCCTGCGCGCGCGTCTCAAGGCGCTGGTGGTGGACCATTTCATTTTTCAGGCTGCCCCAGAAGCTCTCAATGGGTGCGTTATCATAGCGATTGCCCGTTCTCGACATGGAAGCTGCCAGGCCGTTTTTCTGAAGAACGGCGCGATACGCTTTCGCGCAGTACTGGCTGCCGCGGTCTGAGTGATAGATTCAGCATCTATGTCATTTCCTTTGCATGGTACTCATCCTCCAGCGTCAGGGGAGCGCCAAAGGTTTCTGAACTTGTGCGCCTGCGGAGAGCGACTTTCAAGTTCGGTTACAAGCTGATCAATCATGGCTTCCAGATCGGCGCTCACAGCATAAGCGGCGTCCCTTGCAATGTCGTCAGGGACGTTGGCAGCCCTGAAGGCGCGGTATAAGGCGAGCGGGCTTTGCATGCTATAAAACATAGATTATCACTCCATACACAGGATCATTTGAGGATAATGGCACTCTGGAATTCAGAATGACCATTTTTGCCAGGGCCGGGTCCATCAATGGGCCAGCGCCTGATGGATGGCGGCAAAAAAGACGATACCCCCCGCTACCACGGTGAACATCGTTGCGAAAACATACAGGATCGGATGGAATTCATCCTCCGGAGCTTCTTTCTGCAGCTTCCACCCAGCGAAGAAGAGGATCAGCGTGACCCATATCCCCGCACCCATCGCCGGGACGAGCCAGCCCATTTGGGGAAAGTTCTTGATGACTGTGATGGCAACCAGCAGGCTGGTGCATACCCAAGAGAAGGCTGTGGCCAGGATCCAGCCCGAACAGGATTCATGTTTCATATGGTTTATAAATACCTCTCACTGATTCAAACATGGTGTCTTTGGGCCATGGCGCCTCCGTCATGACCTCATAAACAACGTATCATGGCGCTTCACGGTTGCTGGGATTTTCAGAATTGACGAGCTGCCGTGGAATGATGCGCTGAGGGGGCAGCGTCGCTGACCGCTTTGGGGACGCCCACCACTACGGATCTGCTGGTCCATAAGCCAACCAAATATGCTTTGCTCATTGGCGATGGCACTAGATTGAACAAATGCGATTTGGATGGGGGAGAGATCGCCATTTTTTCCCGCGTGGCAGATTGCCCTGGCGCTATCCTGGTGTATCCCTGTGAGTCAAGCAGGGCCAAGTCCACTTGGTAGCAGCGGATGGCATCTGGCGCCGCTATATGAGGATCAAGCGGCGGGCTTGCGATTAGGGGTCGGCTGTGAAATTATAGGGTCGCTGGCCATTAACTCTGGCTCTGGTCAGCAGAATCCATCGCGCAAGAGCCGATTCCCTAGGCGCAATCCGATCTGCTGAAAAACGCAGGGCGGTCATACGGGATAATTTTGCACTTTTTCCTACTTTTGGCCCTGCGATCCTTAGCATCGCATTCATCTATTCTGGTCCAGACCACAGAGGAAAGTCATTACTCTGGCCTTTCCTCTGTTTTCTGCCCCTTAACGCCAACCGGCCGCCAACTGAAGCGTCATTCAGCATCTTTCAGCGGGCTTCACCGCCTGCGCTCTTCACAGGAACCTCCTGTATCTTAAATCAGTCCACGCCTGCTGCCCTAGTCAGCAGCACTATATGCGCTCCTTTGAGCGCCCCTCCGGACCATCGCGTCCTGCCGCTCCCGTTACTTGGGTGACGAAACATCGAATCATGCGGGATAACGTCCTGCACCCTCACTTCCAATCATCCCGATTTAGCCCATCATTTCGTTGGTCATCATCTCTTGTGCGGACGTTCTTCCGCCCTCATAGGCGCGTTCAGCGTATCTCCCAAGCCCACGCAAAACCGCCTGTACAGCGGCTATCAGTCCGTCAGGCAAGACATGTCGTGGTTCGACCGTCGTTGCTTCTCCCACTCCTCGCCACAAGGACAATATTTCTAGCTCCTTGTGCCCACCCCACTAAGGAGCGCTCGCGCGCTCCCACCCACCGCATCACCGAGCCCTTTGTGGCTCCCCTTTCCGATTCGGAAAAAAGAGAGAAAACGCCAAATACGGCACGATATCATAAAAAACAATAATATATGATTTATTCTTCCGAGGAAGAATAGGATTTTTTCCATCCTTTCATCAGGCCACGTACAGAACGCGCTGTACGCACATCTGGCCATACTCCCCGCCCTCAATAGGCACCATAGCTGTCGACTTGCCATTCGCGACTATTGAGGCTGGAGTTAACCCACCCGCATAACCTGCTGTTTCCCTCCAGACCATTGCTGTTCCATCCCATAGAGACAACAACCGAGGGGCGCCATCCATGTGCGTGGCGCCCCTCGGTTGTTTGTTCTTTACTTGCCTGTTAAAGGAGAAGCCATGAAACGATTCATTCATCAGAATTACGGTTTTGCTTTTTCACTGGAACGCGCTTGCCAAATCGCGATTCAACGGGGAAACAAGGGATTTGGCAGCATTCGCACAAAACAAATGCGCATTCAGTATTTCACAGAATTCCTCAAAACAAGCGGCATCAAGGATCTGAGAAAAGTACGGTACGCCGACCTTCAGTCATTCGGAGAACATGTCGCCCAATTAGCCAAAACCCAAAACTGGTCGGCCGCTTATGCCCAAAATATACTGGCCGACGCCAACGTGTTGATGGGCTTTGTCCGCCGTCAGCGCAGCTTTCGGATTCGCCCCTGCGCGTATGTAGGCCAAAGGGGCTGGACACGAAGCAACCCGCCAACCGGCATGTCCATGAGCGATATCGAGCAGTGTGCCCATGCCCTCTTCAAAAATGGTGACGAGCGCGGGGGCTGATCCTGCTCATGGCGCGCTTTTTCGGAATGCGCCTCCAGGAAGCGGTGAAGGCCGATCTGCCACGACTCCTGCGCCAGGCGAAACGCGAGGGCCGTATCAATATACTCGAGGGGACCAAGGGCGGGAGAAAAGTCGCGCGGCTCTTGTCGGTCAATGATTTCGGTATTTGGATCCTGCAACAAGCGCATGA
>JAPTWT010000022.1 GCA_028064935.1 Gammaproteobacteria bacterium
ACAAGCCGGGGCACGGTCATCCCTTGCGGCCCGATCTTGCGTAAGGCGCCTGGCGCACCGGCGGCCGAGCCTCTCGATCCTCGGCCAGACAACATCGTCATGTGGCGGGGCGGTTAGGCTTTGGATATCGTGCCCGAATTTAGCTCGGCACTCGGCTTGCCGGAAGTTTAAAGGTGTTGGGGGCACTTACGAATTGCGGGACGGCCACGAAGTCCGGCCCCTAGGCCTCTTCGAGTCGAAGGAAGCGGTTGCCCGGCACTTCCGTTGTCGATTTTGGCGCCGATCGGCAATCCGCAAAATCGGCCTAGAAGGCGAGCTGCGGGGTTATGGAAGGCCCGGAGAAGTGGAAGGCTCTGGCTCGGGTCGCAAGACCCAGGTAAACCCGGCGTCGGTGAAGCAGGAACTCGGCGCTGAATCGGTTTAGATATGTCTGAACGGGTGTGGGTAGGTATGAGAGAACGGCATCCGTGACGATCCTGTTATTCGACGGTCACCGACTTGGCGAGGTTCCGGGGCTGGTCGATGTCCGCACCCTTGGACACCGCCACATGGTAGGCGAGCAGCTGCAGGAGCACCGTGTAGACGATCGGGGCCAGCAGATCGTCGGTCGGGGGCACCGTGATGACGTGCGTCTGGGCATCTTCGCGAATAGCGTTCTGGGCATCGGCGAATACGAACAGCTCCCCCCCGCGCGCCCTCACCTCCTGCAGGTTCGATTGCAGCTTTTCCAGGAGTTCGTTGTTCGGGGCCACCGCCACCACCGGCATGTCCGAGTCCACGAGCGCGAGCGGCCCGTGCTTCAATTCACCGGCCGGATAGGCCTCCGCGTGGATGTAGGAGATCTCCTTCAACTTCAAGGCCCCCTCCATGGCCACCGGGTACTGGGTGCCACGGCCAAGGAACAGCGCGTGCTGCTTGTTGGCAAAGAACGGGACCCACGCCTGGACCGCGGCATCGAGACCGAGGACTTGCTCGATCTGGCCGGGGAGGCTACGCAGTAGCTGGACGATATGCGTCTCGCCCTCGGGGCTCAGGGCATGACGACGACCCAGCACCGCGACCAGCAGGAGCAGCGCCACGAGCTGGGTGGTGAAGGCCTTGGTCGAGGCCACCCCGATCTCGGGGCCGGCCTGGGTCATAAGCACAAGCTCCGAGCCGCGCACGAGCGAGCTCTCCGGGGCATTGCAGATCGCGAGCGTGTGTGCGAAGCCGAGTTCGCGCGCATAGGCAAGGGCCGCCAGGGTATCGGCGGTCTCGCCGGACTGCGAGAGTGTCACAAAGAGCGTATGGGGGGCGACGCGCGGCTTGCGGTACCGAAACTCGCTTGCCACCTCGACCGTGCACGGCAGGCTCGCCAGACCCTCGAGCCAATAGCGTCCGATAAGCCCGGCATGATAGCTCGTGCCGCAGGCCACGATCTGTACGGCCTCGATGTCCGCGAACAGGTCCGTGGCGGCATGACCAAAGGCCTGCTCATAGACACGCTCCAGGCCGATGCGGTTTTCCAGGGTATCGGCGATCGCGCGCGGCTGCTCGTGGATCTCTTTGAGCATGTAGTGCCGGTACTCGCCGCGCGCGGCGGCGTCGGCCGACAGCTTGCTCTGTTTTATGGGGCGTTCCACGCGCGCGCCTTGCGCATCGTAGATGGTGACGGCATCGCGGGTGACATCGGCGATGTCGCCCTCTTCGAGAAATATGAAACGCTGGGTCACGGGCAAAAGGGCGGCGACGTCCGAGGCGATGAAGTGTTCGCCTATGCCAACACCGATGACAAGCGGACTGCCGCGCCGGGCGGCGACCAGCCGATCGGGCTCGCGGTTGGTGATGACGCCCAGGGCATAGGCCCCGCGCAGGGACGGGAGGGCCGCGCGCACGGCCGCCAGCAGATCGGAGGTCTCCTCGAGCCGCCGATAGATCTCGTGGACGATAACCTCGGTGTCGGTCTCGGAGGTGAACTCGTAACCAAGCTGCATCTGCGCGCGTCGCAAGGTCGCGTGGTTCTCGATGATGCCATTATGGACGAGCGCCACGGTCTTGCGGCAGATGTGCGGGTGGGCGTTCTCGGTCGCCGGGCGTCCATGCGTGGCCCAGCGGGTATGCGCGATGCCGGTGGTGCCCTCCCCTGCTCATAGACACGCTCCAGGCCGATGCGGTTTTCCAGGGTATCGGCGATCGCGCGCGGCTGCTCGTGGATCTCTTTGAGCATGTAGTGCCGGTACTCGCCGCGCGCGGCGGCGTCGGCCGACAGCTTGCTCTGTTTTATGGGGCGTTCCACGCGCGCGCCTTGCGCATCGTAGATGGTGACGGCATCGCGGGTGACATCGGCGATGTCGCCCTCTTCGAGAAATATGAAACGCTGGGTCACGGGCAAAAGGGCGGCGACGTCCGAGGCGATGAAGTGTTCGCCTATGCCAACACCGATGACAAGCGGACTGCCGCGCCGGGCGGCGACCAGCCGATCGGGCTCGCGGTTGGTGATGACGCCCAGGGCATAGGCCCCGCGCAGGGACGGGAGGGCCGCGCGCACGGCCGCCAGCAGATCGGAGGTCTCCTCGAGCCGCCGATAGATCTCGTGGACGATAACCTCGGTGTCGGTCTCGGAGGTGAACTCGTAACCAAGCTGCATCTGCGCGCGTCGCAAGGTCGCGTGGTTCTCGATGATGCCATTATGGACGAGCGCCACGGTCTTGCGGCAGATGTGCGGGTGGGCGTTCTCGGTCGCCGGGCGTCCATGCGTGGCCCAGCGGGTATGCGCGATGCCGGTGGTGCCCTCCATATGGGCGTCGAGCCGCCCCTCCAGCTCACGGACCTTGCCCACCGAGCGGGTGCGGGCCAGGCAGTGCTCATGATCGATGACGGCGATGCCCGCCGAGTCATAGCCCCGGTACTCGAGGCGCTTTAGGCCCTCGATCAAGATGGGTACCACGTTGCGTTGCGCGACTGCGCCTACGATTCCACACATGGATCACTCCTTGTCGGGGCGCGCCTGCTTCTCCGGGCGCCGCCAACCGCTGACCGTTTTCTGGACCGCCCGACTGAGGGTGAGCTCACCTGCCGGTGCGTCTTTCGTGACCGTGGACCCCGCACCTATAGTGGCGCCGGCCCCGATCTCGACAGGGGCCACCAATTGCGTGTCGGATCCGATGAACGCGTGATCACCGATGATCGTGCGATGCTTGCGCGCCCCGTCGTAATTACAGGTGATGACGCCCGCGCCGATATTGACGCCCTGGCCGATCATGGCGTCCCCGACGTAGCTCAGATGGTTGATCTTGGTGTCCGGGCCCACGCGCGCGGCCTTGACCTCCACGAAATTGCCGACACGCGCGCGACCGCCGAGTACGGTGCCCGGACGCAGGCGCGCGAAGGGGCCCACCACGCACTCGGGGCCTACCTCCGCGCCGTCGATGATCGTCTGGGCCTCGATGCGCGCGCCGCGCGCGATGCGGCTGTTGCGGATGACACAATGCGCCCCTATGCGTACGTCATCGGCGAGCTCCACACGGCCCTCGAAGACACAGTTGACGTCGATTTGGACATCGCGCCCGGCAATCAACAGGCCCCGGACATCGAGGCGCCGCGGATCCATGAGCTGCACACCGGCCGCCATCAGCGCCGCCGCCTGCCGTTCCTGAAAGGCACGCTCCAGGATAGCGAGATCGGCGCGGCTGTTGACCCCCTCCACCTCGGTGACATGCTCGGGAGAGGCGGTAGCGACCGGCACCCCGTCTGCGACCGCAAGCGCTATGGCGTCCGTGAGGTAGAGCTCGCCCTGGGCGTTGGCGGCGGACAGGCGCGGGATCCATCGGCGCAGATATGCGGCGGGGGCCGCCAGTACGCCGCTATTGACCTCACGTAGCGCCCGTTGCGCGTCATCAGCGTCGCGCCACTCCACGATGCGCACGACACGCCCCTGGTCGTCGCGCACAATGCGGCCGTACTGGTTTTCGTGGGCAGCCTCGAAGGTCAGCAAGGCGAGCCCGGCAGTGGCGCGCGCGCACAGGGTCTTCAGGGTGTCCGGGGTGATAAGGGGCACATCCCCCAAAAGCACAAGGGTCAGGGCATCCTCGGCAAGCCGCGGCAACGCGCAACGCACCGCGTCCCCGGTGCCACGCGGCTCGGCCTGCAAGACCCAGTCCAGCGGCGCGTTTGGGAACGCGGCGCGAACGTGCTCGCCGCCGTGACCATAGACCACATGGATGGCGCGCGGCGCAAGCGCCGTGGCGGTATCGAGGACGTGCGCCAGCAAGGGACGCCCGGCAAGCGTGTGCAGGACCTTGGGCAAGGCCGATGCCATGCGCCGCCCTTGGCCTGCCGCCAGGACGATGATCTCGAGAGAAGGAGCCGGGGCCTGCATAAGTTCGGTATTAGAGCGGCCCCAGGGGTTAAAGGCAATGCCCAAAGGGCCGATGGCCTAGTGCAGGGGTGAGGTGAGTTGGCCGAGACGCTGTTCCTCGGGGGTCGCATCACGGATCGCCTGCACGGTGACCGCAAAGCGCACCGTCTGGCCGGCAAGCGGGTGGTTGGCATCGACCGTGAGCTTACCATCGGCGATCGCGGTCACCACGAAACGGACTGTCTCGCCCTGCTCATTCTCGGCCTCGACCTCGGCCCCGACATGCTGATACTCGGGGGGGACGTTGGCGATATCGTCCGTGAACGTGAGTGCCGGGTCATGCTCGCCAAAGCCCTCGGCAGGCGTAAGCTCGATGTCGACGGATCCCCCAACCTTCAGGCCCTCGAGGGCGTTTTCGATCTTCTCGAATAAACCCTCCCCCGACCCGTGGAGATAGGAGATCGGGACATCCGTGTGTTCGAAGATCTCGCCACGCCCATCCCGCAGCGTGTAGGTCAATGACACGACCTTGCCCTTGGTGATCACCATGCGACCTGCCATGAAAAAGTATTAACGTCGCCCGACTCTTTTCCGGCCCCAGGTGTCGGCAGACCCCATTCGGTCGCGCCCCGACAGCGGGCGCGCATACGCCCCATCTGGCCTTAAGCGCCGTGCGTTACCCGGCCATCGCCGACCCCCGGACAGGGGACTCCGACCCCCTGCGCCACCGGGACGATGTTCCTAACACCCCGGGGGCCCGGCCCCACAGGCGGACTTGCCGTTTGATACCCTGGCTGAGGCTTAGGGTGGGCTTTGAGCCCA
This sequence comes from Gammaproteobacteria bacterium, assembly GCA_028064935.1. The sequence goes on from JAPTWT010000022.1 coordinate 5,159, forward strand.
TCCTATCCTGTCGCGCCTATCGATGCGAGGGTCTCGCCCCTACCGCGTATGCTCCGGTGCCGAATAGGGTGTTCGTGACCGATAGCGCCGCACCACCGACAGGCGCGCGATGGCCTGCGCCAGCTCTGCCTCGGCATGCGCATAATCGGTCTTGCCGGCCTGCTCCTCGGCGCGCCGCGCGGCGTCCTCGACCGCACGCGCCGCCAGCGCCTCGTCGATATCCGCGGCGCGCTCGCCGACATCGGCAAGCACCATGACATGGCGCGGCTGGACCTCGACGAACCCGCCGCTCACATAGAAGGCCTGCTCCCCGCCATCCGCATCCTGCACGCGCAGGGCGCCGGCCCGAAGGATGGCCAGCAGCGGCGAATGGCCAGGCAGGAAACCCGCGTCACCGTCGCGCAAGGGCGCGATGACGAGCGCCGCGTCCCCCGAGAACAAAGGGCCCTCGGCGTTGACGATGTCGATGCGAAAGCTGTCCATGACCGATCAGAGCCGCCGCGCCTTGGCGAGCGCTTCGTCTATCGTGCCCACCATGTAAAAGGCCTGCTCGGGTATTTCATCGTACTCCCCTTCGGCGATCGCCTTGAAGCCGCGGATGGTCTCCTTCAGCGGCACATAGGTGCCGGGCGTACCGGTAAAGACCTCTGCCACAAAGAATGGTTGCGAAAGGAAGCGCTGGATCTTGCGCGCGCGCGTCACGATGAGCTTGTCATCAGCCGATAGCTCGTCCATACCGAGAATGGCGATGATGTCCTGGAGCTCCTTGTAGCGCTGGAGAATCGACTGGACCTTGCGCGCCGTGTCGTAGTGATTCTCGCCTATGACCTGCGGATCGAGCTGGCGGCTCGTGGAATCGAGCGGGTCGACCGCCGGATAGATGCCGAGCTCGGCCACCTGCCGCGAAAGCACGACCGTGGCATCGAGGTGCGCGAAGGTGGTCGCCGGCGACGGGTCGGTGAGGTCGTCCGCCGGGACGTAGACCGCCTGGACGGATGTAATAGAGCCGGTCTTGGTCGAGGTAATGCGCTCCTGGAGGACGCCCATCTCCTCGGCCAGGGTTGGCTGATAGCCGACCGCCGAGGGCATACGCCCGAGGAGCGCCGAGACCTCCGTGCCTGCCAGGGTGTAGCGATAGATGTTGTCGATGAACAAAAGGACATCACGCCCCTCGTCGCGAAAGTGCTCGGCGATGGTAAGGCCGGTGAGCCCCACGCGCAGGCGATTGCCCGGCGGTTCATTCATCTGGCCGTAGACAAGCGCCACTTTGTCGAGCACCCCGCCTTCCTTCATCTCATGATAGAAGTCGTTGCCCTCGCGCGTGCGCTCGCCGACCCCCGCGAACACCGAGTATCCGCTGTGCTCTATGGCGATATTGCGGATGAGCTCCATCATGTTGACGGTCTTGCCGACGCCGGCGCCGCCGAACAGCCCCACCTTGCCACCCTTGGCGAACGGGCACATGAGGTCGATCACCTTGATGCCGGTCTCCAGCACCTCGGTGCTCGCGGCCAACTCGTCGAAGCGCGGCGGGGGACGGTGGATACCGCGCACCATCTCGCTTGCCACCGGACCCTGCTCGTCGATCGGACGGCCGAGCACGTCCATGATCCGTCCGAGCGTGGCGGCACCCACGGGCACCTCGATGGGGCGACCGGTATTGACGCAGGCCAAGCCGCGCTTCAGGCCGTCGCTCGACCCCATGGCGATGGTGCGCACGACGCCGTCGCCGAGCTGCTGCTGGACCTCGAGCACAAGGTTGGTATCCGTCACCTTGAGGGCGTCGTAGATCTTCGGGATCGTCGCACGCTCGAACTCCACGTCGACCACCGCCCCTATCACCTGCACAATCTTTCCGGCTGACATCCTAACCCCCTAGACCGCCGACGCGCCGCTTACGATCTCTGCGATTTCCTGCGTGATCGCCGCCTGGCGCGCCTTGTTGTAGGCCAATTTCAGATCGCCGATCAAACGTCCGGCGTTGTCGGTCGCGGCGCGCATGGCCACCATG
>JAPTWT010000214.1 GCA_028064935.1 Gammaproteobacteria bacterium
ATGACTATCGCGCTTCGCAGTCGTATGGGCTGAATTGGGCTTCAGGTCACGCGCTGATTGCCTATGAATATCATGACGAGACTCCCCTGAATGCCGCTGATAGACCGTACAGCGCTGATTACGTGCCCGGACAGCTGACGCCGGCGGTCATCACAAATAGCGTCTACCTGACGGGTGATGAGTCGTTGGGAAGCAATCTTACTTTGAACGGGGCTGCATTCTATTCGCATCGTAACGACTCAGTCTTGGTGTCGGGAACCTCTCGCGTGGGATCCATCTCCGTGACGCAAGATTCCTACTCTCTCGGAGCCCAAGTGTCGCTTCCGGACCAATGGACTCTGCGCGCGCATGCATCATATGGAGGAAATGAGTCGCACTCCTTGTCCTTTGAGGGGTTGCTAGCCGGGGATAATAAGTTGTCGACTGAATCTCTTGTCGGGAGTGGGCCGCTATTCAGCGTTCCCGCAGGGGCAATCAAGGCGGCAATTGGAGTCCAATACCGGAGAAATTCGCTCGCCGCCTATTTTAACGGTGTGTATCAAGAAAATAACATTTCAAAGACACGCACTGTAGATTCGGCATTCGTGGAAGCCGAGGTACCCATTCTCGGGTCTCGGAGCGAAAGCGCGCGGGGCGAACGGCTAACCGTAGATCTCGCGGCGCGACTCGATCACTACTCTGACTTTGGATCAACGACAAATCCGCGAGTTGGAATCGCATGGCAGCCGGTGCGCGGATTTAAGCTCCGGAGTACGCTGAGTAGATCGTTCAAGGCGCCAAATTTCTACGAACTCTACGGCGCGACATACTCGTACCTGATCAATGCGCAGGAGCCTGCGCTTCCACCCGGACAAACGACAGCGGCGATCGTAGAGGTGGGTTCGAATCCGGGTCTGACCGCCGAACGATCCACCGAGTGGACAACGGGAGTTGACTTGTCGCCAACAGCGATCCCCGGATTCACTGCACACGTCACCTATTACAACGCGCATTTCACGCAGAAGATTGAAGGCGCAATCATTCCATTGTCGAACACAGTCGATCTCCAGAATTTGTATTCAGCGTATATCCAGCAGAATCCTTCGCTTACACAAATTCAGCAGTATCTCCTTCCGTCGTATGAATTTTTGAACCTTACGGTATATCCGGGGTTCGGCCCGAGTCGAACGGCAGCCGACGCGACAGCGATCGTAGACGATCGGTTTCAAAATGTGGGTGATAGCTACGTCCGAGGATTGATTGCGAATTTGGATTACGAGCATGAGATCGATGGATATCAGTACAGCGTGGGCGTGAACGGATCGTATATTTTTGAATTCAACAACCAGGTGACCCCAGGCAGTGCGTCGTTTAGCACACTTGGCATCTTCGGACGGCCAACAAATTTTCGAGGGCGACTGTCCGTTGGGTTGCGTCATGCGAATTTCAGTCTAAATGCGTTTCTAAACTATGTGAATGGCTACCGAGAGGCAACTGGACCGGTGCAGGTGCCCATCGCGTCGTGGACGACGGTGGACGTGACGGCGTCCTATAGGATCTTCGGAACCAGGAAGGTATGGGGTAGACCTACGGTGAGTCTGTCATGCATAAATTGCGCAAATCGAAACCCACCCGCCGTTTCGCCGGCTGAAAGCTTCCAGCTTGGATATGACGGAGCGAACGCCAATCCACTTGGGCGGTTTATGAGTGCGTCCGTGTCCGTGAGATGGTGACGTCCTCCAATCAGCAAAGGAACGTTGATGGTTCTGGTAATTCGGTCTCCATGACTAACGTGTGAATGACGAGGCGCATAGAGATGAGGAAGCTCTCGGACAATGGGTGCAGATTGCGGACTCTGGTAACGATTTCGCTTGCTTGTATTACTGTGTGTCGTGCTGCCAATGCAGCGACGATGGGTCGGAAGGGTTCGGCTCGTGAAAGAGTTGTGGAGTACGCGATTTCTCCAAATGGAGCTGAGCTCGCGGAGATGCGTGTGGCGAGTTCAGGGGTGCAGAGTATTGTCCTTGTCGAATTGAGGCGAGGTGGGGCGCAGCCGCGTACGCTCTTTCGCGGTGCGTCGATTGGTCAAATTTTCTGGGCGAGCAACCGATCGCTCTTGTTTGTTATTCCGGGGCCTGCGAGCGTAATCGTTCGACAAGATGTCGTGTCGGGGCGGCGAGAGGTTCTCTTTAAAGCACACCATGAGATTTCAATTGCGGCCTATGATCGTCTAAGAGGTCTATTGGCGTACGAGTATTCAGTTCCGTGGGCTTGGCGGGGACGTGTATCAGTACGGGTGAAGCCCTCTATGAATACCCTTGAACTGTTGGCGCCCGCCTGGGCTCGCTGGCCGGGAAGGGTGAAAATTGATGCGATTCAATTGGTCGCGTCGGCTGATCGACCCCACGTCCGCAAGATTCCGCTGGTGATGCGAAAGTTTCGTCTAGCGCCGAATCTCGCGTGGCGAGGGGGGCGACTGCTGGGACTGGTTTCGACGCTACATTCGTGGCGTACAAGGCTCTTCGATCTTGAAAGCGGTCGAAGGCTGGCACGGAACTCCCGTCTCTATAGGATGTCGGGATTGACGGTGTCGAGGCGGGACCAAATGGTGGTGGTTGCAAACAGGCGCTACCACGCAAAGGAAGGACGAGTGCCGTGCGGCTGTAATGGGTCCCTCAATCTATTCCGTTTGAGATCGCATCGATCCGCGCAGCCTGTTAAGGCGATATCGAAGGGCACTTTTGTGGAGGCGGTATCCAAAATATGGTGGACGCCTCAAGGGAACTTGCTTGCACAGGTGATGGGGTATCGGAGGCCAGGTGGCGCGCCGCGCTGGTTTCTGGAGGAAGTGAATCCCGTAAGAGATACGGTCGTCCACCGATGGTATTGGCGTCATGGTGATCTCGGTGGAAATATGCACGTCTGTGATTTTAATGCAGATCGCGAGATCGCGGTCTGTGAGGTGCAAACTTTGAGGGATCCTCCGTCCCTTGTCAGATTAGATGTAATGTCCGGAACGATGCGAGTTCTGGGGGCCGTCAATCCGATGCAACGCCGACTGAAGTTTAAATTCTTGAACGTTCGAGTACCGAACCGCTTTGGTCACTGGAGCACCGGCTTTCTGGCAATTCCGCCTCATTCCCCCAATCAGGCGATTCCGCTGGCAGTGATGTCTTACGATTTCACTGAGGCATATTCTCGAGATGCTCAGTGGATTACCTCATACCCCGTCGCGAGATTTGTTCACGCCGGTATTGCAGTTCTCTTGATGAACTGGGCTGGAATAGGCACAACCCGGCGTGGTCGCTTTGAGGAGTCGAGACGCGCCCTTGAAAGTGCAGTTTCGCAGTACAGAAATGCGATTTCGACTGTCGCCGGGGAAGGTGTTCGGATTAGCCGCGCAATGGTGATGGGATGGAGCTTTGGAGGGCTATTTGCGGCGCACGCCATTCAGTCGCTGCCTAATTATGTGGCAGCGCAAATCGGCGATCCGGCGCAATACAACGTTACTGCGTTCGGATTGGGTGGAGAATATTGGCGGAATCAATCGGATATCTTCTTTGGCGGCCCGCCTACAGGGCGGTACCTGAGTCGATACCAGTACTTAGATCCGGTGGGGGATGGACGGCCAGCAATGGGGCCAATTCTCTACGAATTCGTGAGCCGGAACCCGGATGCGGGTCAACTGTTAGAAGAGTGGCGTGGTGCGGGCACCGAGGTAGAAGCGTTTGCATACCGACGTAGTGTTCATTGGCTTAACGTGCCGGCTGAGGCGCAGATTTCAAGGCTTCGGAATCTTTACTGGGCAAAGCTAAATCTCTTCGGACCGGATGCAGTGACAAAAAGTCAATTGCGGCGGGTGGGATTGACGATACCTCAGCATAGTTGGTGGAACGCAGGAGCGACCGTTGACGCGGCGGTGAAGAGTTCGAGTGCGAGGGCTGTCAATGCCACGAGCGAGCCCAGGCCTCTGCTGCCGTAAGTGCACTCAATGGGAAGAGGACATCCAGACGTAGAGAAATGTCCTCGCGGAGTACGGTTGAGAGGACTGCGCGGTTGAGAAGTCCATGACCCGCAAGGGCGCCATCCAGGAGAGTATCAGTGAGGAATCTGCGGCTTCTATCGAGGAGTCCAACGATGACGTGGGCGGTTTGCCCCTTGACCTCGCGACCGGTGATTTGTGGTGGCAGTTCACCTGCGAACGTTCTCCGTGCCAGACCTCGCGTTCGCCCGTCGCACTGTAGAACGAAGGTGGGGGTTTCGAGACACAGTTCGAGAAGTGGCTGTGACAAAAGGGGGGCGAGCTCTTTTCGGCCCTGGGTTCCCGGTAGAGGCCGTTGCCTATGGATTACTTCTGCGAGCAACGCTATCTGCAGCCGCTTTGCGTACGGAACTCCTCGCAATCCATGCGTCCAGGGGTGTAGTGGTGGATTTGGCGCGACATCGGCGGCCATCTGGTGATTCGCGACGAACGGATTTTGCTCGGCACGTGCGGTGGGCAAATTAGTAGTTGGGGCGAATATCTCAAGAAGTGCAGTGTAGAGAAGATAGGGGATCGAATTTCCTGTGATTCGGGAGGCTCCGTACAGCGTACTGAGTAATCGCCGGTGGCGTATTTGGAGCCGCATCGACTCGGCTACGATATGCGGCGTAGGGAGGGAAAAAAATAAATGGTCGCCACCCTCTCCGGTCCATATTGCGTCAAACGGATGGGCCGACTGCAAGGCCGAGAAGAAGTGATCGTCTAGTGGTTCAAGCAACCCTTGAAGTGTGGGTTTTGCCCCGTAGGGGTACGTCAAGCATGTTGCGTCTAGAGATTGAGATGAGAGTGCCCAGGGGTACTCGATGAGTGGAACATTCTTGGAATGTGCCATTAATCTTGCATACCGTCGTTCATCTTCGGCGGGGCCAGACGAGAATCTATTGATGCAGACGGTATTCGGACGAAATCTGGACTGCGTGAGTAACGCAAGCACTAGAGATGAATCGAAGCCGCCGGAGAGATTGAGTAGGACCCAGGCGTGCGTTCTGGCCCATGCATCCATACAGGTCTGTGCTGTGTCGTGAAGCCTCGCGCTATAATTCTCAATTGAAACTGCTGCATGAGAGTCGGCAAATGCTGCGGGATGCCATGCCATATCTACTGCTAGCTGAGGCTGCCTGTTATGTATAAATTCGCCAGCCAATAGTTCGTAAACATCTTTCAGTGCGGTTGCTCGTATTTGCATTTGACTGTACGAGAGGAAGAGCGCGAGATAGTCCCAATTCAAGCGCACTGAGAGGGGCGGTCCGGACTCACGTGTCCAGTGAGACGGACTAAGAATGTTTCGGACGTCAGAGGTCAAAAAGGTGATTCCGTCAATTGTTGTGTAGTAACAGGGGATCATCCCGGAGCAGTCGCGAGCTGCGGTCCATTCGCCGGTATGAGAATCAGAGAGAAAAGTTACATAGGTTCCCCAATAGTTACGGGTCAATTCCCCAATGATGCTTCGATGATCTCTGCACAATGCGCGATCCGATAGGAGCGTTCTCGCGGTGACGCGAAGATTGGTATGCCGATCGAATAGGGTTCCCAGGATCATGCCGGCGCCATCGGGTAGGTAAATACAGTCCGAATATGGTGCGGATGGCGTACCCGTGTACATCGCAAGTCCCGGCCGGAAATCGGATTTGTACAGAGGGGGCGCGGTGAAAGTCGAGAGCAGATGTGTCGCGGCTGCGGACTGCTGATGATCGAATGGATTCCATAGGGCTACGACGTACGGGAAGTCCATAGCAGACGCTCACACGGACATGATGGGTGAGTAAACGCGAGCTCGATCTAGGTGGTCGTTAATGACGACGGTGCCGTATTGCAGCCAGCAGTGCGCGGCGAATGGGTCTTCCCGTACTCCGAAGATTAAGTTCGCTGCGATTCTATTCAGAGCGAGATAACGAAGTAATGCAAGAGAGTCGAAGAGGCACAGGTAATTGCGCGGATACCACGGCCTTGAAAGTAGAAATCGTTCAACAGTCCGCTCTACGAGCGCGAGTGTTGGGCGTGGAGCTGTTCTGCATTTGCTCGTTCTGAGACTCGTGATGCCAGTGACAATTTCAAAGAGCGTTCGGTTGCGCAGAGCGTAGTCGGCCCAGAGCAACGAGGAGAGCACCCGGGCATGGTCAGGCGCTGGCGAGGGATTCAAGAGAAAGTTCGTGTAGACCTTTGAATCCTGCTCGGGCGCTGATAGTGGGGGTTGCGAGACAGCGATTTCGGGTTCGCAAGGTCGAAGAATCCCAGCTGCGACTAATTCATCCGCAAGGCCTGGTTGCGCGGTTCGGGGGTCCTGGCGATCTGAAATGTCGTGTCCGAGGTCCCAGCCGCGTATCTGAGTATGTAGTCCGGCCAGTCGCGCTCGTGGCACGGCTAGATATCGATCTCTTTGCAGATCGAGGAACATGAAGTTACGACCGGTTTCACACGCAAATACGTAAGGGGCGAGCTCATACATCGGAGTGTCTGCCGGGGAGAGCGAACTGCGGGGGTAAGGCGGTGCGCGGCAGCTGCCGCGCACCGCCGGTTCCGTTACGGCTGTTCCGCCCCGAACTGCAGATTGCCTTCGGGATAGCGGCCGACGATTCCTTTTGTCTCCTTCGAGACTTTGCCCAGGTACTGCATGGTCGTTCTCCTCATTGCGTGAATGGACTGTCGTATCACTCACGGACCGGCGCCTGGTCTGTGGTGACGAAATTACGCAATTCCCATAAGGGCGGTTTGTCAAGAGGCGAACTGACGAGTTCGTCCCTGCCATCAACGAGTTCGTCCCAGGGCAGTCCGTTTCGCAGAACTTGCTGAGCTGTCGTGGGCGTACGGTTCCTGCGGAGTGGAAAAATATTTAATTCGAATAATCAGTCACTTAGCGGCGCCGTCGATCGCCGCCGTGCGGTGAAAAGTGTTCAATGTTGATGACTATAACCAACAGGTTTTGACGGCTGCCTGTGCACTTCCGGGGTTTCGGTTCAGGCGTCGTAGGTTGGGAAAAGTTGGGGAAAATTCGACGGTTGCGAGTGCAAAGGTTGGGGATCGGAATGGGGCTGCTCTGATCGAGCGCAGAGTTTAAGGCGACAGACGAAACTAACTCCAGGAGACGGTGTTGCATCGTGTCAAGTGTCGGAGTAATTTATTTT
>JAPTWT010000232.1 GCA_028064935.1 Gammaproteobacteria bacterium
TGGTACCCCTGAACGGGAAATCAAAACCTCGCAATTCTAACTACGAACGGGAAGGTCTATGTGGGAGATTCCACTGCACGGAGTTATGACCCAGCATTGTGGTTTGCCAGTCGAAAGGGAAAGCGGCTATAGAACTAGACGAACAGACGGACAGCAGCTTGCCCGATGCAAAAGAGCAGCGAATCGCATGTCGAGTCTCCTTTCGGTCACCTTCTTGTCGGGTTTTCATGTTACACTGTTACCTATCCAAGGTCGTGATGAGCGTCTAGGCTTTGGCGCAATGGGCGCGAAAGAGAAGGGGCGAGTTGCTTGATGTCTCGGGATTTTTCTGGGAAAGTCGCCGTGGTTACGGGAGGGGCGAGTGGGATTGGGGCTGCTGTCGTGCGCCAATTCACCCTGCGAGGCGCGTCTGTGATGATTGCGGATGTAAATCACAAAGGCGTCGAGATGGTCGAGGAACTGAGAATGGCCGGAGGGCACGTGGCTTTCCACCATACGGATGTGACCGACGCCAGCCAAGTGCGGGAGATGGTTGAGGAAGCTGATGGCCAATTTGGCGGACTCGACATCGTGGTGAATTGCGCGGGCATCTTCCCGCGAGGGTCTTTGCTCGACACCACAGGAGATCTTTGGGACCGAATCATGTCTGTGAATCTGAAGGGCGTATTCCACGTTTGTCAAGCAACGGTTCCTAAGCTCATGGACCGTGGTGGGGGATCCATCATCAACATCGGGTCTCTCAATGCGGCAGGAGGGGCGCCAAACCTGTTGGCGTACTCCGCGTCAAAAGGTGGTGTGCTTACGCTGACCATGAATTTGGCTGGGGCTCTTTCCACGAATCATATCCGAGTGAACTGCGTCCATCCTGGTTGGGTGCTTACTGAGGGAGAGATGGAAGTCCAGAAAGCCATGGGTCAGTCGGACGATTGGATTGAGCGTGCGGGATCTCGCCTCATTCGCCCGGAGGCGGTCGCCTCATCTGTCCTCTTTCTAGCCTCGGACGCTGCGGATCAAATCACAGGTCAAGCCATCACGGTTGACGGAGGTCTGAGCATTTGGTACCCCTGAACGGGAAATCATCAGGGTCGATTATAGAGTCGGTCTAAAGGCACCTAGGACGAGGCACATCAGCAACAATACGAACACTATCACGAGCCAAAAGTAGTAGCGCGAACTGCCATGATTCGTTCCCATCCGATCCGCTTCGGGCAGCCGTTTGCCCAATCTTGTCAACACAAAAACGCTGATGATAAAGGCGACGACGCCGAGTCCCTGCATGGTGGCGAGCCAAAACGAACCCAACTCTGATTTCGGCCGCACTAGCAGGGATAGAAGCGTCCCGCCGATGGCAGCGAGTCCCGCCCCAAGGTGACTCGCACGGGTTACTACGCGCACCATGGTTCGCGAATCCACAGGATGGCGCGTTGGGAACGCTCGCGGTTTTTTCGACGGCCACATTAATACTCCGGCAGTAGTACCCCCGAACCAAAGCGCAATGCCACATATATGAATTAGCCACCAAAAGTGGTACATCGACGCACAGCCCTTCCCACGGGGTACCGATATCTCTACGAAAACAATATTGACATGGGGATACCACGCACCGCAAATCTTCACAAGCTAGCACGGAGCGCAGGCGCATCGTAGCGCCGTTTTGCCCAACAATTTCTTACAATGTGTCCAAGCGTTCTGATGGACGTCTCCGTATACTGGATTATTCAGAAGCGAAAGGTGGGAGAGTCATGTCGGATCCTGGTACCACAGGTGTGATCTTGAACCGAGGCGGAGTAGCCCTAGTCATCACTGCCAACAACGTTTCGGATTTTGACCAGCAAATCGAACTTGAGGTGTTCTCAGTCCCTGTAAGTAGCATCCCCGTTGCAAAGGTGGGCGCAGCGCATCAACTGTTTACCGTGCCGCCACAGACCGTTGTGACAAGGAAATTCGATATCACGGGGTTTCCGGCGTGGGAGTTTCAGGCGTCAACTCCGTTAAACCTGAACGTGTTCGCAACCGACGCCGCTGGCAATCTCATCGCTGCAGAGCGCGTGCTGGACTCGGAAGCCTATGAGATTGCCGCGTTGACACCAATGCCTTAGTACATTCGATTATGGAACAAGGAGGCGCGAGCGCGCTTCCTTGTCGGGGCGATGGGGTGGTCAGCATGGCGATGGTCGCGAAGCGGGGGCAACACTGCGCAAGGGAAGCGGACGGATCGTAAGAGTCAATCCATATCCACCTTCCGCAATCACACTGAGTCCCAGATCCTTCTAGCATTATCGAGGCTGACTCGCGTTCCGTAGTCACAGGGTTCCACGCCCTCAAATTCGATGGAGGCATACCCCGAATATCCGCTCGACTTGAGAATGGACATGACTCGTTCTGTGTCAATGTCTCCATCACCGAAAATGGCACCGCGCAAATGAGTTCCGTAGGCGCTGCGAAACCATCCTTCTCCAACTTTGGAATTTGCGGATCGGATGTAGAAATCCTTGAGATGGACCATCGATGCATACGGCGCATCGTTCGTGACGCCGACTACAGGGTCCTCGTCAACGCAAAGGAAGTTACCGGTGTCGAGTGTTGTCCGGAAGTTCGGGCGGTTGACCGTGTGAATGAGCCGCCCAACTCGTTCGCTCGCCTGCACGAAATAAAGGTGGTTTTCTATGCTTGTGACGATGTCATATTGCAAAGCGTAGTCCGCAATGCGTGCACACGCGTCCGCGATTTGGGACAACTTTGCTTCGAACCGGTCTACGCCGATGGCTTGATGAGACCAAACGACGCCGGCCAGACCCGCTTCTTCGCCTTCCTTTCGCGGCCTCCACGCAACGTCAAAGCGCATTCGTTTCGCGCCGAGGTTATTCGCGGTGTCGACCTCTTTCATTACGCGTTCAATCTCTCTCTCATACTCGTCTTGGTCATCTTGGGTGAAACCGCTCAGTATGGCATAATTCGACACTTCGATTCCAACCCTTTGGCACTCCTCACGAATGGACTCCGTCAAGGCATCGTTGCCGTTCACGGTGAAACCGAAAGGAACGATTTCGACGTGTTCTCCTCCATGATTGGCTATCCAGCGAATCACATCGAGCACAGACATTTCTCCTTGTCGGATGGACCGCACAAAGCTGTAGGTGCTCACTCCAAACTTCATCAACAAACGCCTCCCTTGGCTGGTAACGGTAGTTCGACCTTCCGGTATCCCGACCATAGGAGTCTGAAAACATCGCCGGGATCAGTATCAAAATAGTATTTGCATTCGCAATAGTCAATCAATATAATTGCTATATCGTCGAGTCGAATCGTGATTCAATCGACCTAAGACTTCAAAAAACTAGAAAAACATAGTGAAATTACATGAGGTATAGAGGAAACAAGACTTTTTGTAAGAGCGGTTGTGGTTTCGGGAACGATGCAGGTTTGTGCCCGTCATGTTCAAACGGGATCGAACTTCGTGTCATGACCCTTAGGATGATTGAAAGCGCTTCACCTATACACGATTTATAGATAGCGCTTACATTTTGTTAGCATACTTGCAATCCTCAAAGCGTGAGGTTAATATATCTAACATATAATCCGGAGTTAACGAGAGAGTTTGCAGTGTGTGACAGAGAAAGTTACATCAATTTGTTGGGGGAGAGACTTGAATTCGATGAAGTCTAGCCAACGAGAGGGGTGATTTGCTTGAGTCAAGCGTCTCCAGTCAGCGAGGAGCAAGTGTCGACGGCAATATCGGCTCGGAAAAGGAGAAGCTTGTTTTCCCTAGTGGTTGGAAACTACGCATTGCAGCGTATCGGTCGAGCGGTCTTTATCATTTATGTGGTAACCACGGTCACATTCTTTCTAGATCGATTGATGCCTGGGAATCCCATTCAAGTGTACGTCAACAACATGGTGGCCCAGTATGGAATTTCCTACAATCGAGCTCTTCAAATGGCCGCTTCGTTGTTCGCCATTAACCTTAAGGAGCCCATGTTAACGCAGTATTTCCATTATTTAATAGGGTTGCTGCATGGAAACCTCGGAATGTCTCTCCTGTCCCAGGGCACGTCGGTGTCTTCGATGATTGTTCAATACCTGCCGTGGACCCTCTTTTCGGTGACCATCTCGCTGTTCATCAGCTTCGTCCTTGGGGTTGTGCTTGGTATGTACATGGCTTACCGGAGAGAAACCCTTCTGGACCACGTCGTTTCCACACTCTCCTCCATCTTTCACTCCGTTCCTAATTACCTGACCGCTATCATGATCATCGTGATCTTCGGTGTGGAGCTCAAGTGGTTTCAGGTGGGGCAGATGCGAGGGGATCTGTCGCCAGGGGTGGCACCTGGATTCACTCTCACTTTCGTGGGCAACGCGTTGTATCACGCGATGCTTCCCATCATTACGTACGTACTTACCACGGCGGGAACCTGGGCCTTGACGATGCGCTCCAGTACGATTCGAACGCTCGAAGAGGATTATGTGCTTGTTGCCCGCAGCCGCGGCTTAAAGGACCGGAGAATTGCCCTTGCCTACGTAGGTCGAAACAGCATATTGCCTCTGTTTGCTCAGTTAACCATCGCCGTTGGATTCGTCGTCGGTGGCTCCGTTCTCATCGAACAAATCTTCGTGTACCAGGGCATCGGGTGGGTGCTCGGGAACGCTATCAATCAGCGTGATTATCCCGTGATGCAAGGGGTTTTCCTGGTGATTACGTGCTCGGTGGTAGTTGCCAATTTACTAGCGGATTTGGTGTACAGCAAGCTGGATCCTCGCATCCGGATTAAGGGCTGATCAAATCGAATCGAAGTGAGAGGGAGAATTATGACGACTAGAGCACAGGCAATGCTGGCGAATTCTTGGAATAGCATAGGCATCACGTGGAAACTGTTGCGCCGTAACCGGGCTGGATTCATCGGGTTTTGGGCCGTCGTTTTTTTCCTGCTACTCGCCTATGTAGGTCCACTCGTTTTGCCTGTGAACATGACCGAAAACGTCGCGCAGATCTATCAACCACCGTCTTGGCACCACCTCTTGGGAACGGACAACGAGGGTCGCGATATCTTATCCGAGATTGTGCTTGGCGGGGGAGGACTCATCGGTGTCTCGTTCTTGGCGGCCGCAATCTCGACCTTCATTTCCATCACGTTTGGGGCTCTCGCCGCTTTTGTCGGCGGAAGGACGGACTACGTCATTCTGGGAATCACCGATATCATTCTGACCATTCCGCAATTTCCCCTACTGGCTGTTTTGGCGGGCTTTGTTCGGCTGTCCAACGGCGCGGAACTTGCTGCACTTTTGGGCCTGCTCAGTTGGCCGACACTCCTTCGGGCGGTGCGTGCGGAAGTGTTGTCGCTCCGGGAGCAGGACTTCGTCCAATCCGCTCGCGGGTTGGACTTGGGGACGACCCACATCATTTTCCGAGAGATCTTGCCCAACATGTTCACCTACATTGCGATTAACTTCATCATCGGAATGACCGGTGCCATGTACGCGCAAGTGGCGCTCATTTTCCTCGGAATGGTTCCGCTCGCGCAGGCGAACTGGGGGGTCATGTTGTCACTGGCGTGGACCCAAGGAGCTGCGTTCTATTCGGGTAGCCTGTCCTATATCTTGTCCCCCGTCATCGCCATCGCATTGTTTCAATTGGCTCTCATTACGTTCAATCGCTCCCTGGAGGAGATCTTTAATCCGCGACTGCGAACGGAGGGATGACCTTGTCAATTCGCTCAGATTCTGCGCCGCCTGCCTCGGTAGACGGGGCAACTCTAATGTCCGTCCGGGATCTGTCGGTCGTGTATCGTGTGGGAAACCGTCTCGTGCGAGCCCTCAGCAACGTCAGTTTCGACGTGATGCCTGGGAGGGCGTTGGCCCTTATTGGAGAGAGCGGATCTGGGAAAAGCACGCTTGGGTCTGCCCTAACGCGACTGTTGCCGAGAACCGCCGAAATCACATCCGGTTCCATCACGTTTAACGGCAAAGAGGGCAGGGTTCAACTGTTAGATTTGTCGTCTGAAGAACTGCGGCGTTTTCGCTGGCGGGACTGTGCGGTCGTCTCACAGATGGCGATGAACGCGTTCAATCCTGTGATGACGATTCAAGATCACTTTGAGGACACGGCGGCCGCGCACGGGCTGCGTGATAAGGCGAAAATCCACGATAAGGCTTATGAACTAATGGAAACGGTTCACCTCGATGCAAAGCGTGTACTCCCGTCGTACCCACATCAACTGAGTGGCGGGATGCGCCAGCGCGTTCTCATCGCCCTATCTCTCCTGTTGTCTCCGGAACTGGTGATACTGGACGAGCCAACCACTGCGCTCGATGCGCTAAGTCAACGGGCCATTATCAAGCTTCTTCGCCGATTACGTCAGCAACTCGGGCTGACCATGATCTTCATTTCGCATGATCTATCGCTGGCGGCTGAACTAGCCGACGACGTTGCAACGATGTATGCGGGGCAGATCGTTGAGTATACGGATGTGTTCTCATTGTTTGATAAGCCGAAACACCCGTATTCGGTAGGGCTCATCGGCGCGATTCCCGATCTCAGTGCGGACGGCGCGAGCCTAGTTTCTATTCCGGGATCTCCGCCGGACTTAGTGAGCCTGCCGTCAGGGTGCAGATTCCACCCGCGCTGTCCGCTCAGTGATGACAAGTGTGAAAGGGAATTGCCTCTGCTCGTGGAGACAGAACCGGGACAAAAGGTGGCGTGTTTCCACTGGAAAGACGCGCAGACTCTAAAAGGATCCGACGCCTTTGAAGGGAGGAATTCGTAATGTCGCCCCTCGTGGAATTTCGTTCGGTAGAGCGGACGTATCCGTCCAGACAAGGCCCCCTGCACGTGATTCGCGACGTCAGTTTTACAATAGAGCGCGGAGGCATCTTGGCCGTGGTGGGGGAGAGTGGCTGTGGCAAGACGACTACCGGAAAAATTGCGGCCGGTCTTGTGGATCCGAGCCGAGGGACGGTCCTCTTTGATGGAGAGAACATCTCGGGTTTTAAGGGCCCAGAACTCAGTCGTTTTCGTCGTAGAGTCCAACTGATCCACCAAGATCCATATTCGTCCCTAAACCCAGTTCGGACGGTCTACCAGACTTTGGCTGCGCCGCTCAAGCGGTTCCAGATCGGAA
>JAPTWT010000203.1 GCA_028064935.1 Gammaproteobacteria bacterium
GGCTTCATCCTCGCCGTTACCGTTCTGCGCATTGGCGCCCAGGATGCTCTTGAGCTCGCGGGCCGTTTCGCCGGTCTGGCTGGAATGCGCCTCGTCCACGATCACCGCGTAGCGGCGCGCGGCGATGGCCTCCTGCCACGCCTTGGCCCGCGCCTTTTCCTCGTCGCTGGCCTTGTCCTGATTCTCCGCGCCAGCCGCGTGCAACAGGCCGCGCAGCACGAAGGGGAACTTCTGCAGTGTGGTGATGACGATCTTGGTGCCGTCGATCAAGGCATCAGCCAGTTGCCTGGCATCCTGGTTAATCGCCTTGACCACGCCCTGCGCGTGCTCGATCTGGTAGATCGCGTCCTGCAACTGCTTGTCCAGCACCTTGCGGTCGGTGATGACGATCACGCAGTCGAACACCTTCTGATCCTGCGCGTTATGCAGGCTGGCCAGTCGGTGCGACAGCCACGAGATGCTGTTGGTCTTGCCGCTGCCCGCCGAGTGCTGGATCAGATAGTTGTGGCCTGCTGCTTCAATGCGGGCGGCTTTGATCAGCGCGCGCACCGCATCCAGCTGGTGGTAGCGCGGGAACACCAGCTTCTCGGTGGTGACCAGCTTCTTGCCGCCCCGGCCGTCGTCCACCTTCTGTTCGTCTTTCTCGATGAACAGGAAGTGGCCGAGGATGTCGAGAAAGCTGTCGCACTGCAAGGTTTCCTGCCAGAAGTAGCCGGTGCGGTAGCCGCTGGGGTGCTGCGGGTTACCCGCACCGCACTGAACCTGTCCCGGATGGCTGCCGCGGTTGAAGGGCAGGAAGAAAGTTTTGTCTTTCGCCAGCCGGGTGGTCATCCACACTTCGTCCGGGTCAGCAGCAAAGTGCACTAGTGCGCGTTTCTTGAACTCGAACAGCGGCGCGCGCGGGTCGCGGTCGCTCTGGTATTGCTTGACGGCGTGGCGCCAGGTCTGGTGCGTGCCGGGGTTTTTCAGCTCGATGGTGGTCACCGGCAGGCCATTGACCGCCAGTACCATGTCCACCGTGCTGTGGTCACCGGGGTGACAAGGCACTTGCCGCGTCACGGTAAGCTGGTTCTGTCCATACAGCGCCAGCACATCGGGCGACAACGCATGGGCCGGTTTGAAATACGCCAGCCGGAACGACTTGCCGTAGAACTTGAAGCCGTGGCGCAGCACATGCAGGCTACCCTTGATGTCCAGTTCCTTGACCAGGGCATCCAGCAGCATCGGCCGCAAGTTGCTGCCATGCTGCGCCGCCATCTCGGCCCACAGCCTGGGCTGGGTGGCTTCGATGAAGGTCAACACCCGCGCCGGGAACAGCGCCCGTGCCTTGTCCCACTCGGCGTTGGTGCCGGATTGCCAGCCGCCTTCGGCGAGCATTTGCTCAACATAGGACTCGAAGGCTTTTTCAGTGGTTTGTGACATGGGCGTTACTTCTCGTGCTTGAGTCCGATGCAGCATACACAAGCGCTGTTGTGTATTTTAATTTCGAGCTTGTCGGACTCAATGTAGTTTCCTCAGATCGTTCCGTTGATCTCGTAGGCGCGGTACTTCAGCCATTTGGCGATGCCATCGAGGTCGGGGAATAGTTGTTTGTCGAATACGCCATATTGGTCCAAGCGACGGCGAATGTCTTCATGCGCCGCCTGCTTGATGACGATTTCCAGATAGTCCTTCTCGTCCAGCGGCTGCATCGGCTGCCAGCAGGCCAGCAACACGCCGTCCTGGGCGCGGATGCGTGGCGACACGTGCGGCGGGTCGTAGATGATGTTTTCGCTGATCTTGAACGGCATTGGCAATTCCAGCGGGCCGACATCAGCGCTCAATTCAGCACTGTCGGCGGACACTGTTGTATCTGCGTTGGGCGTGAGTGGTGTGGCCTCATCCGTGCCGAAATCGGCATAAGCATCGTCTTCAGCTACCGTCGCGGACTCGGTGGCCGCATCGCCCACTGGCTTTACCTGCGCAGCCTGCCCCCGCTTCAAATCGGCATAGCGCTTGGGGTTGGAGATCAGCACATAGACCGCACTGTCTGCATTGCGCCCACCTGTATTGCGAACGGCAAAATACAGAGCCACCAGAGGGTTAGTTGTCCAGTCCATGAACCTTGTTGGCAGGCCATGGTGCTGGGCGATGGCCAATTCCTCCCATGCCGTTTGTGGTCGGTGCTGCACATAGGTGAGCAGGTGGTTGCTGAAGGTTTCCAGCACCTCGCATTCCTTCTGCTCGCGTTCAGTCAGCGTCAAGCTGCCCAGGTGTTTGTAACGCGCTACCGAAGGCGTAAGTGGGTAGCCATCGGTCGCACGCTTGCTCTGACCGCGAAAATACAGCCGGCGCTTGCCTTCACCGTTCTGCCCCAGCTCGCTGTGGATGGTGTTGAGGTACTCGTCGAAGCTCTCGATCTCGAACGGCGTGCTCATGCCAACTCCCGCACGTCAATCTTGCCGGTGACGACAGAGGTGATGACCGCTTGACGGTACTCGACCAATCGCTCTATCGCCGCTTCAACGGTCGCAGTCATCGAATCAAGTTCCAATGTTGTCTGGTCCAAGTAGTCAGCAATTAGCTTTTGCTCGGCAGCATCGGGCATGCCAACCACAATCGATCCCACGGTATCGGTATTGAGGTTGAGCTGCGTGCCCATCTTTCCCAATCCTTTGTAGGGTTCACCGGATGCAAAAACGTAGAACAGGAATCGCGAGTCTCCTTTCCACCGAGGGAAGTAGACAAAACCATCGTGAATGCAGCACTTGATGTTGGCGATACAAGGTTTGCCAACCGTCCCCGCAATGCTCAGGAAAAGGCTGCCTGGCTGCATCTTCACACTCAGCGAACTGCCAAGATCAGACAATCGCTGTTCCGTAGCCTCCAAGTACATTCCAGCCGCAGTGACATCTGAAATGCGAACCCAAGCGTATTCGCCGTCATCGTCGAAATAGCTCGAATCATCAATCGGACGTGGCGATGCGCCACGCTGGACGGGTGATTCCCACTTGATCGCTTTGACCTTCCAGCGGGCTGGAACAGCCCCCAGCCACTCCACCCCCGAATCCTTCATCTCCGGATGCGGCTCCAGCCCCGCTGCCTTGGCAGCTTCGGATGGCAGGCCACGGGTGACGGTGCGGGCGAGCAGGGCGCTGCGCTTTTCCTTGAGCTTGGCGATGAGCTGCCGCTTCTGCGCCACCAGCGCATCAATCTGCGCGGTCTTGGCATCGAGGAAGCGGGCGATGGTTTGTTGTTCGGCGACCGGCGGCACCGAGCAAGGGATTGAACCCAGCATTTCAAGGTTCAAACCATCACGCGCTTCGCCACCGGCCAGGTTGCGGATGTTCTGGTAATTGGCTGTGAGCCAGTAGTACAGGTAACGCGGCTCGAAACGATGATTTGGGATCAGCGCCGCCATCGACTGGTTGCAGGTCGTCGGAATGCCTAGCTGTGCCACCATGCCCTTGGTCTTGCCTTGTCCAGCCAGCGCTATGACCAGTGCGTCTTTCGGAATCCACTTGGCGCTGCTGTTGGCAAAACCTTCGCGGGTGATCAGCTCAGATGGCTGGGTGATATAGCCATCGTTCACGGCTCCCGAATTGATCCACGGAATTTCACCATCTTCCCAATAAGCTTCGTTGCCCTTGTCGGGTGTGCCACCTGCGTAGCGCTTCGACACCCAGCGAAGTGATGCGGCGCTCCAGTGGGCTGGCAATTGGTCCAGCCACGTCATCGGGCTGGTTTTGTATTCGTTGTACGCGGCGTATTTCATGCCGTCTTCTCCCTGCCAAATCGCCATCTGCTCCCAACCTGCCGGAAAGCCCATGTCCGCCACAGCAACCTGTGGCGTGACGTGAATCAATTCCTTGAGCCGCTGCCGCCAAGTGGAGGCCGGGCTGATCACGCTCATCAGGTAGGCGAGCATGGTCAGGGTGTTGTAGAGGCGGCGGTCTTGCGCCGGGTTGAATTGGGCCGACAGCCCGGCCGGCTTCTTGCCAGGAATCTGCATCTTCAGCGATAGCTTGCGGTTCCACACCCGGCCATGGTGGGCGCAATGGTTGCGCACGATGGTGAGGTGATGAGCAAAGGACACCAGCACTTTTTCATCCAGCCCGTAGGCATCGGCAATGGTTTGCCGGTCTTTGGGAATGCGCAGGTTTTGCAGCCAGCGCGAGAGGTGGCCGAGCGTCATCAGCTCGCAGGCCACCCACAGTGGCGGGCTGGGCAGTTGCGGGTACTGGCTGCGGTAGTGCTCGGCAAAGGTTTCGCGGCTGCGGGCGTATTCCTTGGCCAGCTCGTCGCGGCTTTGCTGCCACAGATGAGCCTTGGCAAAATGCGTTTGAACTTCGTGGGCAAAGGGGCCATAGCGCAGACTGAGGACGTTGGCCAGCCGGGTACGCAGAGAAATCTCCACCCGCTCGATGGCGTCGATCAGCAGCAGGCGCAGCTCGCGGTCGAAGTCGTAAATGGCCAACACGGTGGCGAAGTCGGCCCCGGCGGCAAAGGCGTGGTCATCGCCATTGTTGGCCGCTTGCTCGAAGGGCAGCCAGTAGGCGCGCAGGCGGTAGTAGCTGATGTGGGTGAGGTGCTGCTGCGCCTGTGCCCGGTCGGCAATGCGCATGCCGCGCCGTATGAGCAGGTCGACTTGCTGGTCAGTGGTCAGCGCCGGTTTGCCGTACTGAATCATCGGCAGGCTCCCGCCACACAAACAGCCGGCATAAAAAACCCGCCAAAGTGTGCATCGTGGAGAGGCATGGCGGGTGTGTCGGTCAGCTCCAGCGCGATGCTGGAGCCAGAAAAAGTAACCCCCCTGGTGCGCATCGTGGAGAGGCGTGGGGGGTGTTGTTGAGCGCAATTATACGCAAAGGCATGGCGTTGCGCCAGAAAAAATCTGGTCGCCTGACCGCAGGTTTGGCTTACCGGGCGCGCCATCATGCCGTCACCTCGCCTAGCAGGCGCACGATGTCGGCCTCCAGCGCCTTGATTTCGGCTTCGATCACGGAAAGCTCGCGCGGCGGCTCGTAGCGGTAGAAGTGGCGGTTGAGGGGGATTTCGTAGCCGATCTTGGTCTTGCTGTGGTCGATCCAGGCATCGGGCACGTGCGGCAGCACCTCGCGTTCGAAGTAAGCCTGGATACTTTCCTTCAGCGGCACATTCTCTGTGTCGCGCAGTTCGGCATCGGGCTCGGCCTCGCCATCGCGGTTGCGGCAGATTTCGGCGGTTTCGTCGTGCTCACTCAGGGCGCTGACCACGGCCTTGAGTTCCGGGGCGGACAGGCGCACGTTCAGTTCGCGATCTACGGGTTTAAGGCTGTCCAGAAACACCTTACGGTCGTTGATCTGCTCGGGGTGGCGTTTGGCAAACTCAGTCAGCAGCTCGCGAATCTGCTGCTGGCGTTCCTCACCGGCGGCAATGTCGAGCAGGCGCGCGGCCTCGTCCTTCTTAGCGCTGGTGGCCAGGTTTTTGAAGGCGGTTTCGTCTTCCAGGCGGGCCATGCGTTCCGATGTGGCGTGGAAATTCAGGCGCAGCGGGCGCTCGACGGTGATTTTGTGGTAGCCGAAATCCTCGTTGTCGAACAATTTGCTGACGACCAGTTCTTTCCACGTTTGCCATTCGGGCGCAGGCTCACCTGGCGCAGCGCTGGTCAAAGTCACCACCTTCCCGCCCTTATCGAACAGCACCCAGCGGGTGGTGCCGTCCACGAACTGGCCGTGCAGTCCGGTGATATCGCCGATGTAGTCCGGGTCCTTGGGCTTGTCGCTGGGGTCGCCAATGCGGCGGCGCTTGTTGCCGAGGCTTTTTTCCATCGGCACCCAGTGGTTGCGGGCGTCGATGAGTTGCACCTTGCCCTTGCGATGCGGCTCTTTGCGGTTGGACAGCACCCAGATGTAAGTGCTGATGCCGGTGTTGTAGAAAAGCTGCTCGGGCAAGGCGACGATAGCTTCCAGCCAGTCGTTCTCGATGATCCAGCGGCGGATTTCCGATTCACCGCTGCCGGCATCACCAGTGAACAAGGGGGAGCCATTGAACACGATGCCGATGCGGCTGCCGCCCTCGGAAGCCGAGCGCATCTTGTCGATCATGTGCTGCAGGAACAGCAAGGCCCCGTCGTTGATGCGCGGTGTGCCTGCACCAAAACGGCCCTGGTAGCCAAGGGTGTCGCGCTCGTGCTCGATGGTGCGTTGTTGCTGCTTCCACTCCACGCCGAAGGGCGGATTGGCGAGCATGTAGTCGAAGCGGCGCTTCTGGCCCTGTTCGTCGCGGGCGTGGGCGTCCTTGGTGAAGGTGTCACCCAAGGCGATGTTGTCAGCGTCTTCGCCCTTGATGAGCATGTCGGAGCGGCAGACGGCCCAGGCTTCATCGTTCCAGTCCTGGCCGTAGAGATGCGGCTTGGCATCGCTGTTGAGATCGCGGATGTACTTCTCGGCCACGGATAGCATCCCACCCGTGCCGCAGGCCGGGTCGTAGATGGTCTTGACGACGTGGCTGCGGCGCAGGTCCTGCTCGGGCGACAGCAGCAGGTTGACCATCAGTTTGATGACTTCGCGCGGCGTGAAGTGCTCGCCGGCCTCCTCATTGGACTGTTCGGCACCGATTCGGATCAGCTCTTCGAACACATAGCCCATCTGCATCGCGGCCTGATCCGCTGACAGGCTCGCAAAGCTCAGGTCAAAGGTGGCAAATTTCTGCACCACCTTAAATAGCAGATTCTTCTCGCTCATGCGTTCAATTTGCTCGCCAAACTTGAATCTCTCGAAAATGGCGCGGATGTTGGGCGAGTAGCCATTGATGTAGCTGTTGAGGTTGGGCGCAAGATTACTGGGGTCATCCAGCAACGAATTAACGCCTTTCTCCGAGGGACGCAACTCCAACCGCGACAGGTTATAAAACGGATAACCAGTGACCGACTGCATCACGCTGCGGATGATGCTCTCTGGCTTACCCTTATACTGATTGAAGGTCGTCAGCGCCTGCGCTTTGGTCGGGCTGAGCAGACAATCAAAACGGCGCAATACGGTCATTGGTAGGATGACCTTGCGG
>JAPTWT010000134.1 GCA_028064935.1 Gammaproteobacteria bacterium
TAGTGCGCCAAAACCTCAACAGTAAGATTGAGGGGTTCAATAAGAACCTCAACGACAAGATCGAGAGCCTTAGCGAAAACCTCAACAGTAAGATTGAGGGATTCAATAAGAGTCTCAGCGACAAGATCGACGACAAATTTGGGATCATGAAGGTTTGGCTGTATGTGATCGCGGGACTGGTCGCTCTGACAAACCCAGTCGCGATGCATTTCTACAAGGTCTTTGGTCTCTTGCATTAGCGCGGCCTTGCGGCGCAACCGGATGGGATTCCGTCCGGTTGCGTCGTAACGCGATAGCGCGGAGCTGTACGGCTGCGCGCCGGTGAACCTTTCCCAGACCGCGCTTGTTGGAGCGCGGTGCGGGAAACGTTCCACAGGGGCAACCCTCGCGCCAGCTGAGCGCGTACAAACACAGCAGAAAACGCTTAGCCGAGACAGTCGTCTGGCGGTCTCGAAACCATCTCCCTGTATGGAAAAATCCCAGCATGCCGCCACGCGGCTGTGCGCGCCGTTTTGCGTCTACAGGGCATCTCACTCAAAGGCCTTTAGCGGCCAGGAGAGCGACTATGCATGCCGTTTCGGTATTGAATCAACTGAGCGTCGTGAGCATCCAGAACAGCATCTGGACTGGCGCGCGACGCATGCGGCCGGAGGACATCCGGCTGGGCGACGGCGGACACATGCCGCCGGAAGACGTGGCGACCCTGGGAAGCAAGAAGATCTGCGACCCCAAGGCTCTCAACATCTTTCATGCCATCGACAACCGCATGGAAAAGGCCTGTTCGGCCGTCGGCGCCCGTTTTCTGAAGGGCTACGCGGTGCCGGACACGGCGTTGGCCGATTTGACCGGGCAACTGGACGCCCACGTGGCGGAGTTCGAGCAGGAAAAGATGGCCTTTTTGCGCCAATACGACGACCGCATCGCCGATTGGATCGCGGCCCATCCGGGCTGCGAGGAGATCATCGAGCGATCGGTCTTGTCCGTACATGAGGTCCAGAATCGCTTACAGGCCAGCTACGCGGTCTTTCGGATCGGATACGCACCCATTCCGGAAGCGGAGGCGGGCCTGGACCAGAAGGTCGGCGGGATCTGCGACACCTTGTATCGTGAAGTGGAAACCGAGGCCCGCGAAGTGTTTCAGGGAGCCTTTAACGGAACGATGACGCGTCGCATCCTGCGGCCCATCGACCGGCTCCTGAAAAAGCTGAGCGGCTTGAGCTTCCTGGACAGCGGCATCGACCGGTTGGTCGACGCCCTGAGCGGGGCTCTGATGACCTTGCGGGCCGGAAGCGGCCCCTTCACGAATGCCGAGGTCGCCCAGATCCTGGCGGTCGTGAATCTGTTGACATCGATCACGGCCATGAAGGACCTGGCCGCGGGCCTGAAAAACTTTATTGTGCCGACGGAAGCCGACCTCTTTTCGTCGGCCGCACCGGATACGGTAGGGCCTCCGGACGCCCCCGCGCCACCGACACCGGCTCCCGATGAAAAGGAGGAGCCGCGCCCGGCGGAAGATCACGAGGAGCACGAGGAAGAGTCCTTTTTCCTTTAAGCCCCGAGCCTGAACCGGGATGGCGCTAACAAGCGCCATCCCCAAGGAGTCCTTATATGGAAAACACCACACGACAGGGGCTACCGATCGTGGCATCGGTCATTGGACAGAAGTTGGGGATCCCCGTGATTGTGGGGGGCGACCAAGCCTGTACCGACGGCGCCCGCATCATCGTGCCTAACGTCGAGAGCGAAGCGCACAAGGATGTCGCCTACGGTTACATCGTGCACGAAGCCGCACATATACGTTATTCCGACTTCGAAAATCACGGCGAATCACCCCTGGTTCACACCATCGCCAATATTCTCGAGGATGTGCGCATCGAGCGTGCCATTGCTCGGGAATACCCGGGCGCGCCCACTATGATCCGCAAGGTCGTGGAGCACATGGTCGACACGGGCCTCATGGCGACCAACCATGAAACGCCTGTTGCGACGCTCGTCACACACATCTTGTTCCGCGTACGGAAAACGGTGCTGAAACAGGATTGCCTGGCTCCTCTCGCCCAAGAACAGGAGCGCCTCGCGCGCGAGACCTTCCCGGAAGGCGTCATGGTACGTCTCCATGGGATATTGGCGGGTGCGGACAAGACCGGCAGCACAAGAGAATGTACTGCTATGGCCAAACGCATCCTGCTGATGCTCGAGGAAGAGGCGGAAAAAGAGCGTCAACGCGCGCCGCAGCCCTCATCGTCGCAGACGCCACCGGCGGACCAGCCTGAAGGTTCCGGCCAGGGCGCGTCTCCCGACGATGCCTCAGACGGGGACTCAGACGGGGACTCAGACGGGGACTCAGACGGGGACTCAGACGGGGACTCAGACGGGGACTCAGACGGGGACTCAGACGGGGACTCAGAAAATCCTGAAGCCGCGCCCGATACCAATAAGGGGGCTTCAGCAGAAGGGGCCGACGACGCGGCGAAGCGCGATGTGCTTACCCGTATGTTGTCGAATCAGGATGCCCTGCCCGAGGATATGTGGGACCAGGCGGCCGCCCTACTGCAAAACGAGGGCGGCAACGGCGCATACGCGATGCCCTGCGAACAACGGGCCAAACCCGTCGCCGATGCCACGTTTGTACAGCGTGTCGCTGGCGACTCCGCGCGAATTGCCGCAGCCCTTGCGGGCCTTGTGCAATCCGAACGGCAGGAACACCGCGCCCATCGGCGCCACGGCCGGAAAATCGATACCGGAAAATTGCACCGGACCATGTCGGGCGACACGAAGGTCTTTCTGCGCGAACAGCGCCGAGAGGCCGTCAATGCGTCGCTACACGTACTCCTGGATCTCTCGGGGTCCATGCGTGATAACCGAAAGGGTTCGGTCGCCAAGGATGCCGCCATGGCCCTCGCTTTGGCGCTCGACCGCATCCCTGGCGTGACCCAGGCCCTGACGATTTTCCCGGGCCCGGACATACCGATTAACGGCAAGCCCGTTCCGTCCGTGACGCGCGTTCTGGCGCGACGGGAGGATCCTCGCCGGATCGCGGGCACATTAAGCCAATGCGCCATATGGGGTGGCACGCCCATGACGGAGGCCCTGTATTATGCGGCCAGTCGCCTGGTCGTGGCCCCTGAGCACCGCAAAACCATCCTTGTGATCACAGATGGCGAGCCGAATGACGTGGCGTCGTGCAAAACCGCCGTGCAACAAATAATGCGTGCGGGAATCACGGTCTGCGGGATTGGTATAATGACCATGTCCGTGCAAGGCCTGTTTCCGGAACATGGCGTCATCCGTAACGTGCAGGAGCTTCGGAACGCCCTCTTTACGATGGCGCGCCGCATCCTGGCGCCGAGAGCGGCTTAATCTATCCGGCGGGGATTGCTCCCCGCCGCTTTTTTCCTGCGTTTCCCATCGGGGAATTCAGGGAAAAAGCGGTCGAGCGGCGTTGTTGCGCGCTCGCGGGAAAACGACTAGGATCGATATGTCATCCTGCTAAGCAGGCGCGCTAGCTGAGCGCGTACAAGAACAGCACACAAACCACCCGACCGGGGCGCAAGCCCCGATCAGGGCAAGCCCCTCCGGTCTATTCCCTACGGAGGTGCTTATGGGCGCTTTGTACGATATGGGCGCGTTCTTTAGATGGCTTGAGGTGGCGAGCGAACGGGAGATATTGCAAAAGCGTGACCTGCTCGCGCACGCCATTGAATACAAGCTGACCGAAAAAAGCGTTATTGCCGACGCTCAATATCTGCTCAAGAAGATTGAGCAAGAGTTGTTGGCTCGGTCGATGTTATGACCGTGAGTCCAAGATCGTTGCGGCGATCAATAACAGCGAAGAGATGTTCGACCTCGTCAAATCGTCCCTCGATAATCGCAAGCAACGTGCGCTTTTCCAATGCATCGCCGGCTCGCTCGCGAATGCGGCGGGCACTGAGCGCCAGGATGTCATTGATCGTAAGCCGATCCCGGAAAGCCTCGATGATGGCTTCGTACTCGCGCTGATCGAAGGAGGCGGGCGAAGCGAGCAATTGCCGAAAACGCTCGTCATTCTCGATATCGCCACGACAACCGGGAAGGACGGACAAAGCAGGTTTTTGTGAGCGTGTATTCATGCAAACAGCATAACACAAACTCAGTGAACCCCAAGTCGGTCCGGAAAACAGCCGCGCACGCGGATCCGTGAGGCCGGTGAAGCGATCCACGCTTGCCGGGAAATCGGGCCCAACCGCCAAATCAAATAGCCATATATCCCTTTCGGGGCAATCTCCCCAAAAGGGAGCGCCCCCTGCCTGGAGGCACAACCATGCAAACCCAGACTATTGGTCTGCCGAGCCCCACAACAGAAGGGCTCTATCGATTCATGACGCCGAAGGAGGCGGTTGAAGCTAGCACGAAGTCGGCCCAGTACCATTCGGTCTACGAGCAATGGATCTGCAATGTCTTGGGGGCCGCACGAGCCTATTACAACAAGATGCTCCTGTCGGACCGAGAACTCTTTTTGGCCGCGTTGCGTCAGGAGTTTGGCGAGGATGCCGACGTGCTGGTCGACGATGCCGCGATGAATCGTGTCAATAAGCGTGGAGGGGAGGCCGTTCAAGAGGCCATCGTTTGCATGTATGGCGATTAGCAAACGGCCGACCGCTGTTCAGGCAAATCTCATGCCGGACAAGGGCCCAGGCAACACAAGGTCCTGGTGCTCGCCGTGACGGCAAAAATGCCAAGCCGGGGCCTTGCGCCCCGGACTCTTTTCCCGACCGACCTTCGCAAAGGCTGGCGGGGAAAAGGGTTTATCCCGGCAACGGGCGCGCCAGCTGAGCGCGCAATAAGCACAGCCTTCAACTTTTCCATCCGGAAGATCCCGGATGTCACCGAAGCTCAAGGAGGTACCCACAATGAGCTATCAATTTCGACGCCGTGACGGTGTCGTCGTGCCGTTCGATGCATCCCGGATTGCCCGTGCGGTCGCTCGGGCGGCCAGGGCGGTAGGCGATCCGGACCCCGACAAGACCGGGGTCTTCATTGCCCAGTTTGTCGCCACCAGCTTGCGCACGGCCGATATCGTTGATATCGAGGCCGTCCAGGACCAAGTGGAAATCGCGCTGATGAAAACCCAGCATTACGAGACGGCGCAAGCCTACACGCGCTATCGTTGGCAGCGGGCCGGCGTCCGCGCGGATGCGCGCACGATGGTCGATGTCCAATCATCCGTCGATGAATACCTGGACCGCAGCGACTGGCGTGTCCAGGCGAACGCCAACCAGGGCTACTCCCTGGGCGGCCTGATCCTGAATGCCTCGGGCAAGATGATCGCCAATTATTGGCTCAATCACGTCTACGCGCCCGAGGCCGGGGAGGCCCACCGTTCGGGCGATATCCATATCCACGACCTCGATATGCTCGCCGGCTATTGCGCGGGCTGGTCGCTTCGCACGCTACTGGCCGAAGGGCTGAACGGCGTGCCGGGCAAGGTCGATGCCGGCCCGCCGCGGCATTTCTCGAGCGCGATAGGCCAGATCGTGAATTTCCTCGGCACCTTGCAAAACGAGTGGGCCGGGGCCCAGGCCTTCAGTTCGTTCGACACCTACATGGCGCCGTTCGTGCGCAAGGACCGGATGAGCTATGAAGAGGTGCGGCAATACATTCAGGAGCTGGTTTTCAACCTGAACGTGCCGTCCCGCTGGGGCACCCAGACGCCGTTCACCAATCTCACGTTCGACTGGACGTGCCCAGAGGATTTGCGGGAGCAGGTGCCGGTCATTGGCGGCGAGGAGATGCCATTCACTTACGGGGACCTGAAACCCGAGATGGACCTCATCAACCGGGCCTATATCGAGGTGATGGAGGCGGGCGACGCGAAGGGGCGGGTTTTTACCTTCCCGATTCCGACCTACAACATTACCCAGGATTTCGACTGGGACAGCGAGAACGCGGACCGCTTATTCGCGATGACGGCCAAGTACGGCTTGCCGTATTTCCAGAACTTTCTCAATTCGGACCTGAAACCGAACATGATCCGGTCGATGTGCTGTCGACTTCAGCTAGATCTCCGCGAACTCCTGAAGCGCGGCAACGGTCTTTTTGGCTCCGCCGAGCAGACGGGGTCCATCGGAGTCGTCACGCTCAATGCCGCCCGTCTCGGGTACCGGCACAAAGGGGACGAAGCGGCCCTCATGGCGCGCGTCGACCAGCTCTGTGCCATCGCCCGGGACAGCCTGGAGGTCAAACGCAAAGCGGTCCAGCGCTTCATGGATCAGGGGCTCTATCCCTACACGAAGCGCTATCTGGGCACCCTGCGCAATCACTTCTCGACGATTGGCGTCAATGGCGTGAACGAGATGATCCGCAACTTCACCGAGGATCGGGACAACATCACCACCGAGGCGGGTCATGCCCTCGCGGTCCGTCTCCTGGACCGGATGCGGGACAACCTGACCCGCTTCCAGGAGGAGACGGGCCACATGTACAACCTCGAGGCCACGCCGGCGGAGGGAACCACCTACCGGTTCGCGCGGGAAGATCAGAAGCGCTTTCCGGATATCTTGCAGGCGGGGACCTCGGAGCGGCCGTATTACACGAATTCGTCGCAATTGCCGGTGGGCTTTACGGACGACCCGTTCGAGGCTCTGGAGCGCCAGGACGTACTGCAAAAGAAATACACGGGTGGCACAGTCCTGCACCTCTATATGGCCGAACGGCTCTCGAGCCCGCAGGTGGCGAAAGAGCTCGTACGAAGGGCCTTGGGGCGTTTCCATCTGCCCTACATCACGGTGACGCCGACGTTTTCAGTCTGTCCCGTGCACGGCTATCTGGCCGGCGAGCATGAGTTCTGCCCGCGCTGCGACGAGGAGATTCTGGCCCGCCAGGGCCATAACACGGACGCCGCCTAGGCGCGTCCCAACCAAAGGAGGCCTTATGGCTGATAGACCACGGCTTGCCAACGAGGAACGCCAGCGGTGCGAGGTCTGGACGCGGGTGATGGGGTACCATCGCCCCGTGTCGGAGTTCAATCCCG
>JAPTWT010000332.1 GCA_028064935.1 Gammaproteobacteria bacterium
ACTCATTTTGCGGAAACCGGCGGCTCGGAAAAGAGTCTATGTAACTTCTTGATAGGGCTGGGATATTTGGTCGGGGCGAGAGGATTTGAACCTCCGACCACCTGAACCCCATACGCACAAACGCCCCTTAGGAATCAGTGCCTTAGAGCGTAACCCCTTCATATTACTACTTTAGTTATCCAAGTCTTTCCTTCAGACAGACATGACTTTCGGTACTCGGTGTACCAAAATTGTACCAAAATGCGTTATGGGCCCCCGAACATTGATCGCGCCGGTAGACGGGTATAGGATGTAACGCGTATCCCATATTGACAATGGAGTCCGCTTTCATGCCCAAATACAGTGCCGCAAGAGCGTCCACGACACACAGTCCGGCCCGCGATTTTCTCACAGACCTGTTCCCAGGAGCCTATTTTATAAGCATTGAGGAGGCGGCGCGAGTGACAGGCTTCAGCCCAAAGTCAATTTACCACTTGGCTGCCAGGAACGAAGCCCCGTTCCCGACGGTGAAGATGGGCCGGCGCCGCCTGGTTCCGCTTCTCTCGCTGGCCGAATTGCTGGACGCCGCAA
The DNA here is from genome assembly GCA_028064935.1 of Gammaproteobacteria bacterium. The sequence goes on from JAPTWT010000332.1 coordinate 571, forward strand.
CGTCCGGCGCGGATCCCAGGGCGTTGCGCTGCAGGTCCAGACGGGGTGGTCGCCCGCGCCTTCCAGAGGGGGATGGATTTGGGTCTCCGGTGTCCGTGGCGCGTGTGACGAACAAAGGATAGAATAGCAACGCTATACCCGATCACGGCGAAAGGAGGGTTTTATGGCGGACTATGGGCTGGGGCTTAAGGTTTTGGCGATCGATGAGAAAGAACAGGTTATCCGGGGCACGGCCATGTTCAGTAATGCCGTGGCTCAAGCGGGAGAAGAGGTGGTCGTCGCGTTTCGGGACGCGCCCGGCGCCAAAAAAGGTCAGGGTTGGAATCAGGCCCTGGCGAACCTCAACAAGGGGATGGCGAAGCCACTTGCCTTGCCGGGCACCCGGGCCCCCGAGGTCATGGTCGAGAACGTCTTCGTGGAAACCCGGGACGGCAAGAAAATCCTGTCGGGCAAATGGGTGCGCACGGCCTTTTCCCCCATGAAGTCCCTCGATGCGGCCACTGCGCACGACCGGCGGTCCCTGCAGACGGGTTGGGTGACGCAGCCCGTACTCCGGTTTTCGAATCCGGACAAGGATAGCCCCAACGAACCGGACACCATCATCTGGCCCGTAACGGCCACGGCCCACGCCCTGAAGACCCGTTCGGAGGAACGCCGGACGTTCGATCTCGCCTGGTTGGCTAAGCGGCTGGAAGATGCGCGCGCCACCGCCGATCCATCGGCTACGTCTGATGGGATTATGGTTACCACGAGCCTCTATGCTATCAATCATAAGGCCGCCGCGCGCATCTTGACGGCTGAAGAGGCCCTGAAGGCCGTGGCAGTGCTCTTGGGCAAAGGACAGGCGGCGCTGCTCGTGCCCACCGATGCCGCGGGTGCGCCCATGCTGGACAGCGCTCGTACCCTGTGGGCGAAAGAGGGTGCGCAACCGGAGTTGCCTGCTGGGGACGGTTTGCGCGTCATCCCCCTCAATACGCTGTATTTCGGGAAAAACTCGGTGCAGTCCATTACGGAGGGCATGTTTTCCCAGGACAAGGCCAAGAAGGCGCGCCTCAACGGATACCGGTGGCTCTTCCCGGAACCGTTTCGTCGCGACACCGTGGCGCACGTCATGTTGTCGATCGAGCAGTATACGGACAAGGCGTCCGGCCAGCTCCGCTTTGCCATCTGGTCGCCGGATCTTCCGAAGTTTGAGCCCGGCTACCGGCAAGCGCCCACGCTGGCGGTTCTCTGCGCTGAGCGCGAAAAGGCGCAGATCGGCGAGGCGCCAGCGGCCAAGGTCCACGAAGAGGCCCACGCGGACACCAAGCCGGCCGTCATGAGCGTCTAGGATGGCCCCTCTCCCGGAGACGGATCACCGCGCGCTTATCCTGATCGAGTCGTCGGGCTTGCGCGATCGTCTCCGGGAGATTGTCGGGCTCCCCGTGTTCGCCACCGGCGGTCATATTTGGCGTGATGTCCCGCTGGGTGAGGCCCCCGTGTTCGATCGCGAGGGCATGGCACGGCGGATCCCGCGCCACCTCGCCACCATGAAAGCCCTTTGGGCGATATTGAGCCGCCCCTGGGAGGCGTTGCTGATCGGCACGGATCCGGATGATGAAGGGGACGTCATCGCGGCCGATCTCGTGGCCATGGCCCGTACCGCTTGCCCGCGTGCCGCCTTGTTTCGTGTCCATTGGCAGACCATGGAGAAGGAGGCCGTCCACCACGCCCTCGGGCAAGCCACCGAAATCAACCCCCTGAAAGATCTGCCTCTGGGTGCGGCGGGTCTTGCGCGCGCCACCATCGACCGCATTCTGATCGAGCAGGCCCAGCGGGTACCAGGGGGCGGTCGCGTGGCGGGCCCCTTGCTGGATGCGTTGGCGCGATCCAGTGTGCCGGCAGGCCCGCCCCGCTTGGCCTTTGATCGCCCATGGACGCTCCGCGATCTTTTGGTGATGGGGCGTGGCGTCGATACCGGCCAGCGCTACGCGCTCGCCGAATCCCTTTATTTGAGCGGACGCCTGTCCTATCCGCGCACCGCGGCCCAGGGTTACTGGCCGGAAACGCAGGCGATCCTGGTCGACCGCGCCCCCGCGCGCTCGACTCAACCCCTTCCGCCGCCCCTGCCGTTGTCGGCATCCCACGAGGCCCTCTGGGCTACCGGGCCGGTATTGCTCGATACCCATCCCGACATGCTCTCGGCACCCGACGCGGTCCTGGCGTCCGTTATGGCAGCCGCCTGGGTCTCACAGGGCATAGTCCCGCAGGAAGATCTGGCGGCGCCGCCCACGGCGGCCACGGGTATCGACGCCCGGCTCGTGGACTGGCAGGCCCGCGAGGGTTTGGGGCGCCCATCGACCTGGGCGCAACGGGCCATGGCGTTCTGCGAGAGGGGATGGGTAACGCCCGAGGGGACGCTCACGCCGGAAGGGGCGCGGGTCCATCAGAAAGTCCCTGAGCTCCTGCGTGACGCAGCTTTCTCACGTGCCATCGAGGCGCATATTGCGGAAAAGGCCGCCGAAGGATGGGATGCACGCGCCATAGTCAGGTCAGCCTTTACCCGCTTCAGTCCCGATCTCGTCCCGCCGCCTTCGCAGTTGTGTAATGGTTCCATGAATTCGACATACAAGGAATCGCCCCCCTCTTGAATTCTAAGTGGATAGCCATAGACTGGCGCACCTTATCAACGACCAATTTTCGGTATTTTGTGCGCTGCAATGAAATTTACGATATCTCCTAAAATATTCACGGCCGAAGAAAATACTAGATCTTCAAGGTCATTGGCTCGTCGATGTGGCGCCCCCCCAAAGATAGCTTTTATGGCCATATCTGCGCCCGTATAGGTATTTTCACATAGCCCCGCGCCCCAACACTCGCGATCAACAATTCTGCCGGTAGTTCCGTGGAGTAATGGGATACGGAAGTTTTTGTATATCTCCTGAATCCTGTCATGCTCATCTTGCTGAATCACATCAAGGCTAAGAAGTTTGCGACAGATAGATGCAAATGATTCTCCGCGAGATGCCCCTTCGGTCTCGCGATCGATCTCGGTCAGTAGGGTTTGTAGTTCCCGTTTTCCCTTCGACTCCCTCTGGGTGACCATACGAATGACCAAAAGATCGCGGATCCAGATTTCGAGCAAAATCGTGGCGAGCACAATAGCCGATAAAAGCAGACCATTCTCAATACTTTCTACGATTTCGTTTATATATACGCGCGATGCACGAGCCTCAACCCGAAGCGCAGATAGGGCTAATGCGATGACGCGTAGCTCGTCTGCCTCCGATTTTGCGACTCGTTCGTCGAGGCTTCGTCTAACCACGTAGGTATCCGTATTTGACCGGTTTTCTCAGACTTTTACTTTAAGCCGTGGTGGTTGTCAACAAACGAGTGCTTCTACGTGATTCTGATATCGTTGCCATCGCGATTGACCTGTCAGAAGTTGCTGTGACTAGAAAGTGTGGCGCTTCATAGCGAGAGGGGATGGGTAACGCCCGAGGGGACGCTCACGCCGGAAGGGGCGCGGGTCCATCAGAAAGTCCCTGAGCTCCTGCGTGACGCAGCTTTCTCACGTGCCATCGAGGCGCATAAGCATATTGCGGAAAAGGCCGCCGAAGGATAGGATGCACGCGCCATAGTCAGGTCAGCCTTTACCCGCTTCAGTCCCGATCTTGTCCCGCCGCCTTTGCGTCTACATGATCGTGCGGTGAATCACGATGTTGGGTGCGCCGGCCATATTTTGGGTCAGGTCGCAGATAAAATATCCTGTCAACGATGGTAGCGCGCACGAAAGAAGGAGATTGCTTGCGCCAAAGCAAGCCCTTTTGTGCATCATAAGTCAAGTTCGTCGGATGGAAATGTTTCTGGATGTCCACGATCGTGAATCGTGAGAATCCTGAATATATCCTGCGGGCGGCGTCTGCTATTACCCGGCAGAATCGGTTCCCTATTATCGGATCTCAATCCATTAGGTAGGGCTTTATATCCGACTGCAGCATCGAGCTGGACCGGAGTCGCCAACGTGGTTGGAGGGGCGGCTTGCTACCTGGGCTACGCCAGTCCGGCGTCGATTCTGGGAGTCCCTCACTGCTTCCCTCGAATTAACGGCAGGTACTGAAGAAGTGGCACTACAGCAAGGCGGCGCTTTCGACTTGTGCATCCGAGGCCTGAAATTCTTCTCCATGGGTCGGACTAATGACATAGGCATGTAGGTGTCTCGGCAGTATGTTCTTAACGACACCTGATGCTCCGGCGTGGGGGCCGGCTACGACCGATAATTGGTCGCCGACGCGAAAGCGCAATTTCGAGAGCGCAGCTTCGTTAAGAGCGTGTTCCCACATAGCCTTTTTGCTGAGCGTCTCTTGCGCCTGAGCGCCGAGCATCCGATCAGAAAACACATAGGCCTTTCGCAATGGCTCGACGGCTTCCGCAGGTTTACCGGCTTTCAACAGACCAGTTCCGACCCGAAAAGAGTCAGTACGGATCTTTTCAAGGGACGCATCATCGAAAGGATAGGTGAACGGCACCCATTCCGACGTGCGCCCTTCGGGGTTCTTCACCAGAAATTCGTGGTTACGCCAACTGAGTGCGGCCTCAGGTTCGTTATCGTCACTTGAAACCTCCAGGTAGCTCCCAAAGTAGATGTTTGGGAGCCGCCAGAAGTAATCATCGTTTCCGGCTGGGGGATCGATTTCGCCACAACGGCGCCATGTATAGACGACACCCGGAACGAAATTATCCCCCTTGAATATGATGGCTGCCTTGTAGCCGCGATGAAGGCCGTTTTCACTATATGGAACGAGTGACCACGTCACTTCGCGCAGCACGGGCACGACGTTTTGACCGCCCGCAGCCGCATGATATCCGCGCAGCGCTACCTCGACGGAGTTGTGGAAAGGCACGCGCCCGGGCTGAGGGGGCACCATCGTCCGGCGGATAAAGTCTAGCCATGAGATGTCCTTCATTACGGATCGCGCCAGGAGCATGCGTGCTTGATCCAACTGACCTGAAACGGTAGACAGGCGGCCCTGGACCTCGTTTTTCTCTTTTTCGAGATCAAGGATACGCTCTTTTGTCTTCCCCCTTGTTTTTTCTAGTTCCTCTTCGATTTCGAATAGCCGAGATCGAAGTGCCTCTCGATCTGTCACCAGCGCGGGATTCAGGCCTGCCGCAATTTTCTCGCGCACTTCTGGGGCTGCTTCGGTAATTTTATCGAGGAAATACTCGGCTGTGTCTGCGGTCTGTTTTTCGCGCTCTCGAAGGTGGACGTATAGCTGATTTACGAATTCCCGGTTTAAAGACTCCAAAAGAATGGTGACGTTGGCGAAGCGCTCTATCCAAGGCGCGGGGCTGCGCGTCTTAAACTCGTGCAGCATCTGAAGGGTGGCTTCCTCCAAGCCATCGGGCGCAGACGTCTTGAAGGCATCAGCATTTTTGCGCCAAACTTCGTAGAATGCCCAAATATCGCTATGGACGAAAAGAAGCAGCCGCTTCCCAGAATCGAGGGCGTGTCTGAGTTCGGCATGTGTTGGTGAAAGGCCACGATACTGTTCATATGGCCCCCAATCTTCAAAGGGGTGACCATACCGTCTGTCAATCACTCCCACGACAAGGGGGCATGTCTCCAGGACGCGCAGACATGCTGCGTAGGGCGGCAGACCGTCTTCATGTGGGAAGCCGCCTTCGTCGCTGAGTATGGGCGTAAGCCCAAGATTCTTCAGCCAAGACTGCACTGCAGCACGAAGGTCGCGCAGCTCGTAGCATGCAGAACTTACGAATACCTGAAGGTTATAACTCATCGCGGAAGAAACTCTTTGGTAACAGAATCAAGACCTTGGTCCGAGATTGATGAGCTATTGTGGCACATTGTTTCGTCGAAGGGCTAGGCGCTCGCTCAGTGACGTAGGAATTATGCGGTTGTTGTATTTCGGAAGATCTTGTTGTTAAGTGTTGGTGAAACAGGTGTAGTGGCCAGAGGAGTGTTAGGATCTACAGCATCCGCCTCACATTCTGCGTATAGACCGCCTGCTGAATCTGAGCGGTCTCGTGCCGCTCTATGGCGGAGCGTAATCCCGCATCCTCGGGGCGTACGCGCAGGAGCTGCGTGGAGAGCACCAGGAGGGGTGCCGGGGTCACACCGTGGCGACGGGAAGTCTCGACCGGTCGGGAGGACAGTGTGAGGTGGACGACGGCCGCCAGGTGCGCGGCAATCTGGGAGGCGGCTCCCTCCGGACCTATTTCATGGGCGGCCAGGGCCATGAGGCGTTCAATGGCGGTTTCCACGGACTCGGCGTGGATCGTCGTGATGATCGGGCCGCCGATCCCCGCCTGCAAGACCACCGCCGCGGCCTCGAGGGGGCCGCGAACCTCACCCATGAAGAGCATGTCGGTCGACGAGCGCACTGCATTGCGCGTGTGCCACGCCAGACGCTCCGCGGACGGCA
>JAPTWT010000287.1 GCA_028064935.1 Gammaproteobacteria bacterium
GGACACAACACTGCCCCCCCCCCCAAGAAGAACTATTGGCTAACAGCCAATAGCGGAATCCCGTGCGGCGCAACACCCAGCCGCGCCTCCCTAGATCCTTTGTCCTTATTGCTTAAGATTCCGGTCATTGACTAATCGAACATCCAATGTCCCCAAAACGCGACTATCATCAGCGGAAAATTGTGCGTTGCCCTCCTCACCTGGGAAATACTCTGCTTCATCAGACAACAGCGGCGCAATAAATTCCGCGATGGCCCTGTACTCGGTTGCAGTTGCCGCCGCTTTCAGCGAGTCCGACCCCTGCATTTTTTTCTGCGGAACATTCGTTCCTAGTGCGACTGCAAGAATTACGGCCTCTGCCACAGCCCCTGCCGTCGTGACAACCGACGCTGCTTCCGCAACTTCGGTGACGAATACATAGTCCGTATAGTAGGTGAACGTACTAAATGTCGGATTTGAATTCCGCGGTAGCGCCCGAGTGCGGAATGCGGGGCGACAGAGTTCCGTCCCACTTGCCTTCAACATTGCATTGTATATTGCCGCGCGAATGCGCTTGGAACGGTCGGCCCTGTTCATGGAATCGGCAACCGACAAATCAGCGTGGCGCTCCGTCGCGAGAATTCCCGAAAGTTCCTCCCGCAGCTCAACCAGCTCCCTTCGCTGTAGGAGGAGATACAGCGGCATGTAATCTGTCTGTCCAATCGTTGTCATTCCGCAGAGATAGGTCGCGCGAGCCTGCGGATCAGACCTGAGTTTTCTCGCAGTTTCCATTGCGTCTACCCAAGCATCATGGTCGTCGATCTCAAATCTCTCCTTGGAACCCGCTCTCATCTGTGGCTGCTGTTGTGTTGTGGACACGAGATTCTCCTCTGCATTCAACGTTTAGTATGACTTCGCCCTGTCTGTCACTGCCAAAGTCGTTTACTGTCTCGCTTTAGTTCGGATAAGCCGAGCGTTCCTCTCAGAATTGGATTAACGGCGCCACGACATGTCGCCCACCAATCACCTTACTTCTCAAATTGCGCCTTTAACGCTCATGCCCCCTCTTGCCGTAATCTATTACTGACTCTTTCACAAGACTCATGCGCGCGCATTTTCCCTTATAGCCATTCGCACGGTCTTCCATCCGCTGAATACTTGTGAGCGATGCGCTATGACCATCGATCACGATTCCGCTGTTATTGGTCGAGCGCAAATTAGTGCTTCCGATTCGCAACTGTCAAGACGTTTTCTCGCACCCGAGTGAAGTCTCGTATCCTCCAAATCTACATGCCTCGCTTCATTCGTTACTCATCATCCTCACAGTTCCGGTTACTATCGCGACACCCACTAACCGACGCAGCGGCGCCCATATTGCTAATTACATCGACCGGATTTTCCGAGACAGCAGCACGACTTAGATCCTCAAAGTCATTTAAAAAGACCTTGACGTGAGAATCTCTTTCTCGGCGCGCCGCCGAATTCCCCTTGCGTGATTCCCGCAACAGTCGATCGATAGTTGCGGCACTTACCACATTCAGCTTCTGCACAAGCGCTGGAGACAGGGCGCCACTATTTCGGCGCTCATATTCAGCTACCAGACGTGGCATTAGCGCATGCATGCGCTTTCCGCATGGGTGGCGCGCTAAGCTCCAAAGAATGAGGAGTATGTGTTTGAACGTATCATCGTAGACTCGCCGTGATGAGCGCAATACGCCTGCGCCATTGCGTTCGGTCCGATTAAGGGCACGGATTGCAGATTTTCGGTGATAGCCGGTAACTGCAATTAGTTCTTCTAAAATTCCCTGCTTTGCGATCTTCGTACCGCCCCGGTATCGCGGTCTAAGAACTTCGATCAGCTCCCGTCGCGCTGCCCCCCTTAATACCTTCGGCATACACACCTCCTTCTAAAAGAACACTGCTCGTGGTAACGGTTTGGCTGAGGTTCCAATAGTCACGGAGTAACCAATCTTCTGCTGCATACCCACGCTTGCAATGTCCGTGAGTGTCAAGCCAGTGCCGTAGTGCCGTAGCGCCGCCCGCCATTTTTTTTGAGTGAATCGATGTAAGGACGCAAACCGTGTTTTCCTAATTTGCTCAACGGAGAACTACTACACCCGATGGCGCGTGATGAGTGCGCTGATAAATGTCGCCCAAAATTGACCGTAATCGCGTCCAATCAAGATACGCTATCCGGGCTTGTGACTGGTTTTCCGCGCGTTGGCTCGGGTCGAATGCTTCCGCGAAATTCGGCGCGATAAACGCAATGTGTGTCAGTAAACTAGTTATACGTATCGGGAATGTCATACACCGGATCCGCGCCTCTCCATTGACATACTTTTGACTGCGGGCGGCGTGAGTATCTTCGTGACATCGAAGACTTGCTTGTGCCTCTTGCACGGAGAGTTCCACGTAAGTCAGTCGCTTGGAATTGACTCGAGCGCCGGAAAGCGCGATTATTTTTATGTAGTATGGACTGCGATGTTAAATGAAGTCAATTATGCTTATTTGTGCTCGACAACGAACCTGTGCAGCACCGCGCATAAGTTATGCACAAGATGCTCTTACCTAATACGCCTATTAACAGGTCTCGACCAAGCCTTCCGCATAGAGTTATCCGGGGCCAGAGGTCTTGCCGCTTACCCGACGACAATGGACCTATAACTCCGCAGCGTTCCTACAATTTTTCCGACCACCTTCACGAGCACCTACAGCGCCCTGTCGAACCGCTCGCGAGCGACTTATTGGTGGCGCAAAAAGAATTAGCGCGCGCAAGCGTATCGGGTTGCTTGTAAAATCCTAGGCCTATTTTTACTAGCCTACGTCTCTGCGCTAGAGGAGTAAGATTAGTGAACCAGAAAGTTACGCCCAAGTGGTGGTTTCCCAGAAAGGATTTGGGATGGGGATGGGGACTTCCGTCAGCGTGGCAAGGATGGACTGTGCTACTGGCATTTCTACTTGTTATGGGTATAGGGGGGCCTTTAGCAATTTCCGCTTTCGGGAAACCTGCGGCGATCTTGATGATGTTTGGATTCACCGTAGCGTTCGCAGTTATCGTCGTGACGAAGGGGGAACCGCTTTCCCAGAAATCCGATGATGATCAACAAATAGCGCGAGGCACGATAATGCGACTCAGATACTACAAGATCTCGTCTTACTTCGTCTCCGCTCTACTAATCCTGCTATCAGTTCCTCTGGCGCTGAAATGGGTGCCGAAGAACGCAATTTATGGATTCCGTGTAGCAAGCTCGCTGACTGGTACCACTGCTCATTGGTATTATGTGAATCAAGTAGCAGGAATCGCCGGAATTTCGGCCGGTTGCCTTTCAATACTCTTTGCAGTGTTCGTAGCCGATCATCTCCGGATTTCCGAAGTGGCCAGAGGTCGCGCGGCGATAATGGTGACGCTTCTGCTCGCGGTTGCGGCCGCCTTCTCGCCCTATGTTGTGCGGTAGCGCGCACCCAATAGATACGATTCCATCCCGTGCGTGCCTGTAGGCATATAAGAGATTAGTCGGCGGCGAACGACGGATGGGCGTGGTTAGACCTATACCATTCAAATGTCAATGGAATTATTTTGGCTGGGACGGAATAGAGGCATCAGCTATTTGAACCCGAATCGGCCAAGGGCACCCTTTGCTAGCCATAATGGTTGCCCAGGATCTCTGAAGTGTTCCCCCGGTTTACGGACCTCTGATGGATGGATTAAACAAACGCTTTGGAAGTCACTATGGAACGTCAGGTTTGTGCTCAATATACCGCGGATTACAGGGCGCAGGCCGTGTCGTTGGCGGAGACCCTCAGGGAGACCAAGGCTGCTCGCAAGCTTGGCATCTCTGTCAAGACGCTAGCCAATTAGATCCGCCTATCCCATGATCGATCGGGATTCGTCACAGACGGCAAGCGCTGCCCTTTGAGCGATCTGGAAACTGACGTTGCACGGCTGCGAGCCGAGAACGAGCAGCTCAGCATGGAGTCCGATTTCGTAAAGAGGCCGCCGCGTACTTCCCGAAGGAGTACAAGTGAAGTACGCCTATACAGCCTGTGAACGCACTCACTATCCGATCGGGTTCATGTGCCGAGCGATCGAGGTATCGACCTCCGGATTCTTCTCCGGGCAGGCTCGAGCACGTCCGCCGCGCAGCGATGCAGACACGCCGTTACGTGAAGTGATTGTCCACATCCACCAGGAAAGCCGACGACGCTACGGTCGCCAATGTCTCACCGATGCGCTGCGCGCACGAGGCTGGCGCGTCACCGCAAAGCGCGTTCGGCGCGTGATGCGCGAAAAAGGCCTGCGAGACCTGCGTAAGGGACGATTCGTACCACTCACGACCGACAGCGCGCATCAGCGCGCTATCGCTGCGGAAGTCCTGCAGAGGCGCTTTGGCGCAGTTAGAGCCGAGCATACCTGGGCGAGCAATTTTACCTACATCGCCACTGGCGAAGGCTGGTTGTACTTGGCCGCAGTCATCAACTTGCAGACTCGCCAGGTACACAGCTACAGCCTATCGGATCGCATGTCTGATGAACTGATGCTCAATGCGCTGCCCAGTGCCTGCCATCGGGAAGCGCCGCCATCCGGAGCGCTGTTTCACTTCAACCGCGGCAGTCAATACATCAGCGATGATTTCCGTGACGCCCTGCGCGCACTTGGCATGGCGACCAACATGAGTCGCAAGCGAAATTTCTGGGACAGCGTGGTCTCGGAAGGCTTTTTCGAAACACTGAAGATCGAAAAAGACGAGAGAACGGTATACAACCAGACAAGAGGCACACAGCGTAATCGCAGAGCACCTACACGGATTTTACAATTCAGTCTGCCTGCACTCGTTACTCCGATACCTGTCTCCCTATGCGTATGCGCACAGAATGAAACATATCGACTAAGACCTACCCAACAGGTCCGTCGAGTATGGACCATTTCACTCCCCGCCTAGTCAGACGCTGGTTCACGCGCTGCCCACACCCTCAGGCGACAAGGAATTTAAGAACATGATAAGGTGCACTCTACTACGATGCGGTGCCATATTGATGGGGATCCTCGCTATCAGGTCTGCGCTTGCACGGACGGAGCCGATGCGGCTCGAAACGGCAACGGGCACTCTCCACGGCACGCTCGAGCTTCCTGCCGGACGCGGTCCATTCCCTGTGGCCCTGATCATTGCCGGCTCTGGCCCTACAGATCGGAATGGTAACGACAAGTCGCTGGGGCTCTATACCGATTGCTACAAGCAACTCGCTCAATACTTGGCTCAGCAAGGTATCGCTTCGCTTCGTTACGACAAACGCGGAGCCGGTGACGACTTTGCTCTCGCAATCCCAGAAAATCAGCTCCGGTTCCAGACCTACGTTTCCGATGCCGTAATGTGGGGCAAGGAGCTTCGCCGTGATCCGCGTTTTTCAACGCTCACAGTCATCGGGCACAGCGAGGGGGCGCTCATCGGCATGTTGGCCGCACCGAAGATCCCCGCTGCGGGCTTCATATCTGTTGACGGTGCAAGCGAGCGCGCGTCAAGACTGCTGCTTACTCAGCTGAAATCCAGACTTCCCCGGAATCTCTACAGTACAGCGCACGCCATAGTTGCCCAACTCAGAGCCGGAAGAACGGTCGCTAGAATTCCCCGAAGTCTAATGGTGCTATTCCGTCCAAGTGTGCAGCCCTATCTCATCTCGTGGTTCCAGTACGATCCAGTGCAGGAGATTGCCAAGCTGCGCATTCCCATAGCCATTGTGCAAGGAGAGCGTGACCTACAGGTACCCACACGCGATGCAAGGACGCTCTACCGAGCGGCCCCCTCCGCGGAGCTGATTCTCATTCCGGACATGAATCACGTCTTAAAAGACGTGGGACCATCAGACTCCGATAATATCAGCGCCTATTTGAAGCCAGGCCTGCCGGTAGACGCCACCATGGAACGCTCGATTACGCGGTTTGTACTCAATTTGACGTCGAAGAGGGTGTCCCACCATGACAAATGACAGAAGAAGCGCCTCGTTCGTGAATGGTCTCGCGCTTGCGCTCCTGATTCCCATTGCTGCGCAAGCTGCGGGCGGTCAAGTGACTAGCCGGACCCTGGCACAAGACGCCGGATTAGAACAAAAGGCTGTGGCGTTCATCCGAACCATGGCCGAGGGCCATTTTCAGGCGGCAGAAGCGGAGTTCACCAACCACATGAAACAAGCCGCTCCGCCGGCGAAGCTCCGCGAGGTCTGGCGTGGGCTGATCAGCCAGGTCGGCCCGCTTAGGAGCATCGGCTATGACGAAATTGTCAGGCAAAGCGGACTCTCAGTTGTGGTCGTCGATGCAAATTTCAAAAGTCGTGCACTGGGAATCGCCGTGACCTTCGATTCGGCACAGAGAATCGCCGGCATACACTTTGTGCCTCCCCACTCGGCCTCACCATAGGCGAACACTTTCTCGCCCGATCGCCGGTCGGACCCATCTTGCATGTGGGACCTGCCCTCGATATCAGAGCGGTTCGTAGGCTCGTAAAGTCCTGGGTTGGCACTCTGCCTCACACTCTCTGCTTCTGGCCTGGAAGGGCGGGCATGCCCGCCCCTCTAGGTTGCTGCGAACTCCGCTGGTGTTGACCTGCCCCCGAGATCAGAGCCGTTCGTATGCTCGCAAATTCCTGGGTTTGACCTGAGTCCCGATTTTGCTGTCCATTTAGACCTGGACTAAAGTGGCGTTGACGGTCCTGCACGAGACGGCCCTGAAGGGCCGAAGGAGTCGGGACGATGAAGCGCTCGAGATTCACCGACGAGCAGATTGCGTATGCGCTGAAGCAGGCCGAAAGCGGCACCGCGGTGGCGGATGTCTGCCGGCAGCTCGGCATCAGTGACGCAACGTTCTACGTCTGGAAGAAGAAATACGCCAACCTCGGCATGAGCGAGATTCGCGAACTGCGCCAGCTCCGTGAGGAGAACGCGAAGTTGAAGCGCCTGGTGGCGGATCTGTCGCTCGACAAGCATATTCTCACTGAGATCGTGCGAGAAAGTGTTCGCCTATGGTG